>JAFEAS010000025.1:14466-30189 GCA_018266315.1 Chloroflexi bacterium SZAS-1
GCCTGTAGCCGCTGCTCGGCCTCTTCCATCCACTGGCGTGTCACCGAAACCGAGCGAAATTCATCGCGCAGGCGGCGCAGCTGGCCGCGCACCTCGCGCAGCTCAGCGTCGATCTGATCGCGCGCGGCCTGCCATTCGGCATCGCGGCGGCTTTCAAACTCGTGCAGCTCGGCGGCCAGGCGGTCGCGATATTTCTCGGCGTCGGCGCGCAGCTCTTCCATACGCTGCAACTCGGCTGCGCTCGCCGCCCGCTCGCGGTGAATACCTGCCAGCAAATCTTCCACCTGGGCATCTTCACGCGCCATCATGCTGCGCGCGCGATCGACCAGCGCAGGCTCCAGCCCAAGCCGGGTGGCAATTGCCAGCGCGTTCGAGCGGCCAGGGATGCCGATCGTCAGGCGATATGTCGGTGCGAGCGTTTCGACATCGAACTCCACCGAACCGTTCTCAACCCCATCGGTAGCATAGGCGAATGCCTTCAGCTCGGCATAGTGCGTCGTCGCAACGCCCAGCACGCCCAGCTCAAGCAGCCGCTCGATAATCGCGCGTGCCAGCGCTGCACCTTCTACCGGGTCGGTACCAGCCCCCAGCTCATCGAGCAGCACCAGCGCAGTCTGCGGCTCAACCGATTGCCAGTCGGCGCGCGCGGCCTCGAGCGCGGCCACAATGCGAATAATATTGGTCATATGCGACGAGAAGGTCGAAAGGCTCTGCTCGATGCTCTGCTCGTCGCCAATATCGGCAAAAATCTGGCCGAACACCGGCAGCCGCGCTGGGGCCGTGGCGGGAATATGCAGCCCGGCCTGGGCCATCAGCGCCAGCAGCCCGGTCGTCTTCAGCGCAACAGTCTTGCCGCCCGTGTTAGGGCCAGTAATCAGCAGCATGCGGAAATCGCCACCCAGCCTTAGGTCGGTGGGCACGACCGTCGCCTGCTCTAACAGCGGGTGGCGCGCCTGATTCAGCACCAGCGGCACGGCGGGCAGCTGCGGGTCGGGCGAAGCAACGACTGGCGCAGCCGGGTCATCGAGTGCAACAATTTCGGGGGCCACACACTTCAGGGCGAGCGCATATTTCGCCTTCGCAAAGGCCAGGTCAATTGTGGCAATGGCCTCAATTCCGGCGACAATCGGTGTCGCATATTCGCCCACTCGCCCCGACAGCTCGGCCAGAATACGCGCAACCTCTTCCTCTTCGGCCAATTGTAGCTCGCGCCACTTATTGTTCAGGTCAACCACTACCATTGGCTCGATGTACAGCGTTGCACCGCTGGCGGACTGATCGTGTACCAGGCCGCGCACCGTGCGCTTGCTGCCCGCCTTCACCGGCACCACATAGCGCCCATTCCGCACCGTAATAATCGGCTCTTGCAGCGCTTCGGCATACTGCGACGAGTTGATAATATTTTGTAGCTTCTCTTGCAGGCGGCCAAATGCTACGCGCACCTCGCTGCGCAAGCGGCCCAGCAGCGGGCTGGCGCTATCGAGCACCGTACCATCGTCGCCAATCGTGGTCGTAATAGCATCTTCCACTGCTGGCAGGTTTGGCAGATCATACGCATATTCTTGTAGCAGCGGAAACTGCGCCGCGTCGAGCTTGAGCAGCGTAGTACGCAGCCGCCGCCCACTCGCCAGCGTGCTGCTCACCTCCAGCAGCGTCGCGGCTTCGAGCATGCCGCCCCGGCGAGCCAGCCCCACTGCGCCGCGAATATCGCGCGCACCGCCAATCGTGGTGTCGGGTCGCTCATCGAGCAGGCGGCGGGCCTCGCCGGTGAGCGCAAGTGCGCGCTGAATCGTCGTCACATCGGTGCTGGGCAATAACCCCAGCGCAAGCTCGTGCGAAGCCGAGAAAGAGGTATGGCGGGCCAGGCGTTCGAGGATTTTAGGAAACTCGAGTGTTTCGAGCGTTTGCGCACTAATTGGCATCTAGCGTACTCGGAAAATAATGTCGGCTTCGCGTGGCAGCACTGGCCGCACCGAGTTGTACAGTAATGGCAACACATTTTCGCTAAAGAAACGCACCAGGGTTGAGCCGCGCACGCTACTTTGCGTAGCAATCATGAACGGCAGGCTCGCGCTACTCGCTGGACTGCGAAAGACAAACAGGTCTTTCAGCAGCACAGCCAGCATTCCCATAAACAGCGCCGCCATCAGTAAACCCAGTAGTGTCCCCAGGATTTTGTCGAAGAAATCCAGGCTGCTGGGCATGCGAAAGTAGCGGAAGGTGTAGAGCCCGGCTGCGGTTAAGAGCATAAAGGTTAGCATCAGCACGGTGGCAAATGCGGTTATCTGCCCCACCTCAGCACTACTATTAAAGCGCACACGGAAGAAATTACCGACCGATTGGAAATACAGGCTGGCGAGCACAATGCCAACATAGAAGGCAATGATCGTGATGATCAGCCTGATTGTGCCCTGGAAAAACCCCAATGCCAGGCCACCCAGCAAAATAAGAATAAAGACAATATCAGTAACGTTCATCAAGCCCTCCGGCGCATAGCCAGCCGCACAACGCCGCGTCATTATAGCATAGGGCTTTTACGACCGTACAATCGAGGTGCTACGCGCCTGCATAGGCGCTGTTCCTGCCAACGGCGCGCCCCGCCCTGGCCGGTTAGCTATGACTCAACCGGCCAGGGCGGGGCGTTTCGTGCTTAACGCGGCTGCACCGCCGGTGGCGGAAATAGCGCTTCTCCTGCGGCAAAACCATGGGTGAGAGTACCAAAGCTCACAAAACCAGGGCCTTCGGGCCATTCATCCTGGCGTTTGAGAATGCCGGGTAGGTCGTGCGCTAGTAGCTGTTCGTATTCAGTACGTTTAGCAACATCGCTTTCTACGCCAGCCTGATAGCGGTAGAAGTGATTAACCATTTCAAGCATCGAGCCGCGCGTCAGCGTGACGTTATTGTCGATCAGGAACCGCACCGCCCGGTAGAGTGCGCCGCGCCCGGTTTGCTGGTCGATATGGGTATAGAGGCTAGAATCACCACGCCGCCAGGCTATTTCCGCCAGCGATACCATTGCCTCAATCGCAAACTGCGAGTAGCGCGCCGCTGCGCCGTAGGCATCGTCAATTCGCGTAGCATCACAGTCATATTGGCGGCGCAGCTCATCGGGAATACCGCCATCGGGGCGAATCATCGACTTCGAGCCGCTGCCATCGCAGCTCGAAAAGCTAAACTCGTACATTCGGCCATCGACCGCATCATAATGCAGCCGAAGAGCATCGGCATACATGGTATGGGCATCGACTTGCACGCAGCCCGCTGATCCGCCCGATTCACAGGCCAACTCTGGATCGACCTCATATGCGCCATCCTGGTTCTTCACCAAGCCCTGAACATAGAGCGGCGCATCATCGCCAACATAATCAGCAATCGCCGCGGTAGAGAGGCGCGCCCACGCTCCCCAGTTATTCACCCGGGTAAATGCGGCATTGTATGGGTAGCGCACAATCACTGCGCCCAGCCATTGCTTTAGCAGGCGCGCATCGGCACTCGCGGCGAACGGTTCAGGCCCACCAGCAGGCGTCCAATCGGCCAATAAATCGGCAGCATACACAAAATTCTGCATATACACCGAAAGATTCAGGCGGGTATTATGGTCGTAATCTTTCACCTGCGTCTGATTACGCGGCATCGCCATAATCCAATCGCGGGCCTGTTGAGCATAGGCAGCAGCCTGCGCCGGGTCGGTATCGCGCAGCAGGTTGTACGCCAATGCCCAGGCATACACATGCTTTGCGCCGGTTGAAATGTACTTCGGCGAGTCGATATCGCTATTGATATTAATTATCTCGGGCACATCGATCGGCTTGCGTTGCAGCGCATCGTCGGCAAACGCTAATAGCGCCTTCACCGCTGTAGCATATGGTTCGCGCCCAGCAGCTGCCAGGGCAGCCACCCGACGCAGATCGTTAGGCGAAGTGAGATAGCCGCGCGCCTGTGTGGGCAAAGCAAGGTAGGCATCGGCATCGAGCGGATCGACAGGCCCAGCCGCGGCGGAGGTAGGCTGAGCAATGCCTGGTGGCGATATAATCACCGCCGTCGGCGCAGCTGCCAGCGGTGAAGAGGTACTTGCCGCAGTTGGCGCTATTTGCGGGGTTGGCACCGCCGCCGCCCCGGCGCAACCAGCTAGCAGCGCACTGAGCAGCAACAATTGCCCATAGATACGCGCCAGCGAGTGCCAAGCGTTCGTTTTTGGCCCATCCTGTCGCATGGCTACTTTACAGCAAGAGCGCTCAAGGTGAATAGCGGCATCAGCGCATCGCGCCGATCGATGGCGGCACGCAACACATTGAAGTAGTGTCCCCGTGGGAGCATCGCTGGTGTCAGGCGAGTGGCTTCTTTCAAGCCGCGATGCATCCAGCACGTATAAAAGAGTGGTTCGATAAACTCAGTCGGTAAACCTACGCGTTCGCAATAGCGCGCCGTTGCCTCAACCAGCAGCGCATTGAATGGCGAAGCCGACAGAAATTGCTCGGCGAACCCTTTGGTCACATCGCCCGTCGTTGTCGCGCGCGCCGCCCACGAGCCATAGGTGCGGATGAAGTAGAACAAATCCCACAACGGCATGCCCTGAACTTCAGCTGCCTCCCAATCTAAAAAGGCAGTCCGCCCCGCAGGGGTAACCCAGATATTCCAGGTGCCTGGGTCGCCATGCTGGAACACCAGCGGAAACGCACTGCTACTCTGTCGCAGGCTATCAATCTGGTCAGCCAGAAAGCGGCGTTGTTCAGGCAGCAACGGGTAAATCTGGGCAAAGCGCTCAAAAAGGTTGTTTAGCGCATCCGCAACCTGCACAGGCGTTGCCGCCTGCCAGTCGGCGGTCGCCACGCTCATGTCGGTTAGCCAATCGGCGGCATTCCGCATAAAGGCGCAGGTTACTGCACCAGTTGAGCGTTGCTCGAAGGGCACGCCCTCTACAATGGTTTCGCCGACAATTGCCAGCTCGTTGTGGTGACCAAAGAAGGCAATCTGCGGCAGCGTCTCAGGGTCGCCAATCCCTTTTTCAGCCAGTAGGCGTAGTGCACAGTATTCATTTTCGAGGCGTGGGTTCAGCGCCGGGTCGCGCGTCATCTTCACGATATATTCCGGGCTGGTGCTGCCAGGGTGGAAGAGAAACACCAGTACTTTTCGCGAGCTATATTCACCGCGGGCCGAAAGCCCCCAGCGATATTGCTCAATATCCACCCCCGCCGCGTGCGCAATGGCGCGAAGGTATTGCGGTGGGCATGCTATTTGCTCATTCACCCCGCGCTGCAGCAATAAGCCATAGCGCCGCGTAAGCTCACCGAGGACACCGCTGCGATTCAGGCGCTGCTCGGCCCGGTCGAACGCCTGCTGCACCTGGTTATACACCGACACCAGTGTCGTTCGTGCCGAGCGCTTCACCTGGGTTTTCAACCCACGGTGTGGCCGGGCCGTAGAGACCGCTCGCGTTGGTACAGCATTCTTTGGCCCACGCTGCTTTTGGCGCCGCGCACGTACCGCCCGTTTCAGTGTCGAAAGATTCACCGAGCGGCTGGTAAGACTATAGCGCAGAAAATAATTTGTCGTTGCCTGATCGCCAGTAGCGATGGCCGTGTGCATCTCGCCGTTCATAGGCGTCAGCCAAAAACGCTGTGGTGTTCCAACCGCCGCCACCAACCGCCGAATGGCAGCCTGGTCGCGTTTGCCTGCAATCAGGCCGGGCTGCTCGACATACACCACCCCATCGGGCGCGAGCAAGCGCTGTAGCTCGGCCACTGCCGCAGCATCGCTGCCAAAGTTTGCCAACGCATCGGGGTCAGCAATCAGCACCAACCCGGCACTCGCTGCTGCGAGATGCAGCGTTCCCTTCACCAGATCAACATTCGTTAGCTGGTACTGCTTCGCTTGTTCACCAATGTAGTCGAGCGTGCTGCCATCGGCACACACCACTACTTCGGCAGTAGCGCGGGCCAATGCTACTAGGCCGCCGATGGCCGGGGCACCAAAGCACACCACCCGCGCAATATCCATCTTGGGCAGCAGAAACAGCCAGTTAGCCCCTGTCACCTCACCCTTGACATTTGTACCAGGCAAAAACTCTGTCGCTAAAGTAATATCAAGCATTTGTTTTCTCGTTAAGTAAAGAATTTGCGCATCAGCGGAATTCGCAAGAGCTCCGGGAAGGTCTGCTCGATATTCAACGATTTACGATTCAGCGCTACAACTGCCAGCGCCACAGCGCCCGTCACTGCAAAGCTAATATAGATGTATGGCTGCTTCCACGAATAGTTCTGCGGGAGCACCCACTGGAATGCCAGCAGACCCAGGGCCGCAATAATAATGCTGGCATACACCTTCACATACTTCCAATCGAAGAGCCGAATACCAGTGCCAAAGCGCAACCCGGCTTGTTTCAACAGATTGTGGATGACCATCGTGCCGCAGGTGCCACAGGCCGCACCGAGCGCACCATACTGCGGAATGAGCAGCAGGTTAATCGCGATATTAATAATTGCTGCAAGGATGTTGATGATGACAATATAGCGCAGTCGCCCATAGACCTTAAGCGTCAAGCCATTAAAGCCAAGCGCCGCATTGAAATAATACCCAAACGACAGCAGCGCCAATAACACTGCCGAGCTAGCGTATTTCTGGCCGTAAAGAATGACGGTTAGCGGGTTAGCCATCGAGAATGTGAGCGCGAAGATTGGGAACGACAATACCGATGTCCACACCGCTGTTTGCCAGTACAGGTTATTGATGCCTTCATAATCGTCACGCGCAAACAGGCGCGATGCAATTGGCGTAAAGAGAATGGTAAAACTCTGGAGCACAAACTGGTTCAGCACCGCCGAAGGGAGAATTGCCCGGAACGCCGCAACATCAGAGGTGGATTTAAAATGCCCCAGCAACACCGCATCCGACGAGCTCATCAACACATACACCAGATCCGAGGTCAGCAATGGGATGGTAAAGGCAAACAATTCGCGCGCAGGCACCGTCAGTGATTTGAAATGGAGTTCCTTAAACAGCTGCTGTTTCTGGAGGGTGCGAAATAGCGTAAAGCCATAGACAGTGGTGCCCAGAATGCCAGCAGCGAGGTATCCGCTTGCCAGAAAAAATTCGTCGCTGCCAAACAGCATCAGCAGCAGCACGACACTCAGCTTCAAGCCGGGCGAAAGAATATACTTGCGAAAGAAGATCGCGCGCGGGCTGGCAAAGATTGCAAACATCGCAGCAATCAGGTCGTCGAGCGCCTGCACCGGGGCTAGCCCGATCAAGATCAGCAGCAGCGCAATAACCTGCGCTTTATCACCCTCCTTCTCATTGAGCAATGTCTGGCCAATTACATCCTGAAAGGCATACGCCGACAACACCATCAGCGTGCCAAGCGATACAATCGTACCGATCACCAGCAAAATGGTGCCAAACATCTTATTGTAATCGCGGCGCTCGTGGTAGATCGGCACAAAGCGCGTAATCGCGCGATCAAGCCCAAACGTAGCAATCGTCTGCCCCAGCGTCACAAACGACATCGCATAGGCAAACGCGCCATAGTTCGCCTTTGAAAGATAGCGCACAATCAGCACCTGAATCGCGAAATTTGCAACCATTGAGATGGTGCGTCCCACCAGCATCAGGCTCGAGCCACGAATCTGGCGGCTGGTCGAATTATGCTTTGTGCGCGATTTCGTGTCGCTCGTCACCGCCTCCACCGGCGGAGTTGAAGCTGTTTCCATGAAGTCTTATCCTTCGGGAAAGAGGCTGCCGTTGTGGCAGCCTCCTTCGGCGTATGACACGTGCATTAACAAAAAGGTATAGTTATGTTAGGCGCGCACAAGCGCTGCGTTTGGCATTGTTGCTTCTGCTTCGGTCACGGCTACATGCTGCTCACGCTGGCTCGCAATATAGACAACCGCACCCGCCAGAGCAATAAACATCCAGAAATACCGAATAAAGGCAAAATGGAGGAACACCCCAGTTGTCAGGTAAGTGACAATTGAAAGCATATAGGCCGTTGCCATATTGGCAATTTCGGGGTCGGCAGTAAGCCAGCGTTTACGTGCGCGGGCCAGGCCCATCAAAGTAACATACAGCACCATTAAGAAACAAGCCAGGCCAGCAATGCCCGTTTCGGCGGCAATACTAAGATACAGGTCGTGGGCCTGGCGATCGGCATTGAGCGTGCGCAAGCCAATCAGCTCGGAATATTGTTGATAATAATTGGGGAATGTACCTGGCCCCACCCCAATCACCGGGTGATCGAGGAATACTAAACCTGCGGCGCCCATCTCGGTCAAGCGGCTAAGCGTGGCACCGTCGCTTGAACCCACCGCCTCGGTTCCATCCGAAAACAAGGCGCTAAACCCTTGGAGCGACACAAGCCGATCGCGATACTGCGGTAATGCCAGCAGAAGTAAATACAATCCAAGCGCAATCAACAGTACCTGATAAATCTTGATATAGCGCATGAAAACCATAATCACCAGCATCAGCACAAAGCCCACAGCCGCGCCACGCGAAAATGCCAGCGCTGCGCCTGCCGCGCTGAGCGCGGTGCACAGGCCTGCCAGCGCGCGCAGCGTGAGTTTGCGCTCGCCCCACACCCGAAACATGCCTAATGGCACGAGCATCAGCATAACCTGCGCATAGCGATTCTTCTCACCAATTTGGCCTGCAAGCCGCCATTGGTTCACAGCTCCGGTAATCGCGTCTTTTGCGCCTGCATTAAATACAGCTTCACTCGGTTGCGCAAAGCCCCAATAAGTATTATCGAAAGTTTTGGTTATTTGTTGATATACCGACAAACCGCCAATCAATGCACCGGCGATCAGCAGCGCCCAAGTGACACGCCGCAACGTTTCGGGCGTGCGTACCACGTTCGTTAACAAGAAGAATAGGCCCAAACCTTCAAGCACAAATGTTTGTACATTATCAATCGATGTCCCCTTATAATCGGAAAACAGCGCACTGACAACCTGAACGGCGAGAAACAAAAAGATCGGTAGCAAAATAGGGCTAACAACCAGCTTTTCGCGGCGAAACACCAGATTTGTTGCTAAAGGAAATACCAGTAGCGCTGGCAGCGCGGCACCGATTAAACTTGGCACATTATGAAATTTCACTGCGATAACTGCGGCATTGGTAAACAGCACAAACACAACCACCAGCGTCCCTAGCTCGGGCCATGCAAGAATCGCCAGGGTAAGCAGCGCGGTGAGAATAATTGCCGTAGCCAGAAATGCCTGGCCTAGCATAATCAGCCCGAGCATGCCAACCAACCCTATTAGCAACATGGGAATGAGCATCGCGCTGCGCAACGCAGGGTAGCGCTGATACAGTGAATCAACTTGAAACATGCAAACCTCCTCAGCAGGACGTGCTAACGTTACTGTGAAATAGCCTGGCCACGATCCGATACGGTACTTGCCGAGTTAGCGGCATCTGGTGCCGCAGACACTGGCCGATCCTGGCGCTGCGGTTCCCAAAAATCAATGCGATGCCCACGGATCAAGTTGATAGCTGCAATGAGCGAGGCCACGTTCACCATGCAAAAGAAGAATGGAATAGTAAATATTTTCAAGCGGCCCAATGTGCTCGAATGGAATAGCATTCCTACCAGCGCGCACCCATAGAATACAAGCTGCGCCACCGTCGCAATCTGGTAGATCAGGCCAGCATTCCATAGGAATGGGCTTACAATCAGCAGTAGTACCAGCGGAAATACTACGAGCCGCCGCAATACTTTATGCGAAAAAAGCTGGAATGCGTAAAATCCATAGCGAAATGGGTTAAGAAGCTCGCGCCGTACCACTAAGACTCCGCGCAGGCCGCGGGTAATGACGCGCGTCTTTCGGCCAAACTCAACGCCGCCGGTACCCGCCACCGGCTCGTATGCAATCGCATCGGGGGCAAACACCAGGCGCTTCCCCTGCGCAATCACATCGGTCGATACCGCAAAATCGTCGGTTACTCCCACTGGCACGCCACGAAACAAGGCGCGGCGAATGGCGTAAATCGCGCCTGTCGCAGAGATTGCATTGCCCGATTTACTCTGTGATTGCTTCAGTTTCCGGTCGAAACTCCAGTAGCTCTGCTCGCCATCGCCACTCAGGCTACCGCTCTTCTTCGAGGTATAAACCTGGTTGCCTGCAACGCCGCCAACATCAGGGTCGGCGAAAGGGCGAGCCAGTGCCCGCAATGCTTGCGGATGATACATGCTATTCGCGTCGGAGAATACCAAAATCTCACCACGCGAAGCTGCGACACCAGCATCGAGCGCTGGAGCCTTTCCCTGCCGGGGCAGCGCCAGCAGCCGTACATTCTGGTCGGCATACCCTTGCACAATCTCATTCGTGCCATCATTCGAGCCATCCGAGGCGACAATAACCTCGAACTGCTCGCGTGGGTAATCCATTGCCAGCACATTATCGAGCTTGGCAGCAATATTGGCGGCCTCATTATGGGCGGCGATAATCATACTTACTGGCGGGGTAATATCGGCTACGGCATAAGGCTTTCGCACTAATCGCCCGCGAATGAAGATCAGCGCGGGGAATACAATATATGTAAATAGAATCACCGCAACTGCAGCCCAGAACAGAAATTGCAATATCTGGGTCATGATGCGCCTCCAATCATGAGCTGAGCGAGCATGGCAGTATTGTCCTTCAGGTCAAACTCGCGGAGCACCTTTTCACGACCGGCCTGCCCCAATCGGATGCCCAATTCAGGGTCATTGGCCAGGCGTTGCAGTGCATTAGCCAGTGCTACCGGATCTTCAGGAGCAACGAGCAACCCGGTCACCCCATCTTCAACTAGCTCGGGAATACCCGAAATACGGGTTGAAACGACCGGCACTTCACAGGCCAATGGCTCCATCAGTGCAACCGGAATACCTTCCATTTTGCCCGATTTGGTGCGGATACTTGGCAGCGATACCACATCGGCGCGGGCAAGCATCTTCAATACTTCATCGCGCGGGCGACCACCTTCAAGCTTTACAACATCGGCCAGGCCATCGCGGCTAATTTGCGCCTCAAGCGCCGGGCGTGAAGCGCCATCGCCAATCAAATGGCATACAAACGCCAGCCCACGCTGTTTTAATATCTTGCATGCTTCCACCAAGTAGGTCTGGCCTTTTTTCTCTTCAAGCGAGCCGACACACACAATGGTAAAAGGCGCTTGCCCGGCAGGCTTTTGGCGCGGCTGAAATAGCCGCGTATCGACACCACAATGCACAATCTTGATTTTATTGCGCATCGCTTCGCCTGCATACTTAGTAATCAAGTTTTTGTTGTATTCCGAAATAGCAACTACAAATTTGGCCGCACGCACTTTCTCTTTAAGCATATGCTGATCAACATACAGGTCGTGCGCATGCGCCGTGAAGCTAAAAGGGATACCAGTGAGGCGGTTGATCACAAATGCTGCGACCGTCGGGTGGTTGGCAAAATGCGCGTGGACATGCGTGATACCCAGGCGCTGCATATCGTAGGCAAATTTTGCAGCTTTCGGAATAATGCCCAAGCCACCAGCCATATAGTTCAGGCTACCAAAGGTGCCGCGGAGCACTGCCAACCACATACCGAGATACGCAGCCGGTTTTTTCATTAGAAAATAGAGGTTAGCAAACAGAATAGACAGCGAAAACACCGGCAGATAATGTGCCCGCGCAACAAAAGGTTTGGCCTCAGCGTGAATAACCTTGGCCCGCTCATTGATCAGCGGAAAAACTTCAACCTCGATCCCTTGCTGCTGCAACGCCAGCATTTCATACAGCACAAATGTCTCGCTGAGCTTGGGAAAGCGCGACATGATATATGCCACTTTTACGGTTGAAGCAGCGCCCAATCGAGGAATCGGCGAAACCTGCTGCGTTTCAATTTGTTGCTCAACTGTTGCCATTACTCATTCCTCAATCACAATGCCAAGACTCATGCTCGTCTCTAAATTGAAACATTATCTGGGCTTAAAAGATACTCTGATGAGAACTTTGTCATGTGGCTACGCCTATGCACATGCACATCGCCGGGTATATCCGAAACGATGCGCATGTGCATTCCTATGGGTCTACTATTTAGCGACGCGCGCCTGATTTGGGTTCGCCGATACAACCGGGGTAGGCTGCACAACCAAACGTCGATAATTTAAGTAGGCAAAAATAAGCAAACCGGCGGCGAAGCAGAGTTCAGGCCACTCGCCATATTTTGTCACCGTAAAATCAGAAGTAGGAAGAAAGATGAAGCGCACCACTTTATACGCAAACATTGTAAAAAAGCATGTCACCGTGAATATCGGCGGTACAAACAGAAAATCGCCCTCACTCCAGCGTTTGCCAAACTCATACTTTTTATTCAGGAACGGCATCGCCGCCGCAACACCGCTTGCAATCATCAGTAAAAAGCCCAATAGCTCTTGCACCCAGCGAATATTGTGAACTGTTGTTTCGCCCTGATGGTTAATCGCCGCCAGATCAGCTGGGGTTTGCCAGCCAAACAGCCGCTGCCCCCAGGAAATCTCTTCACCGGCAATCAAGAACGCAGCTAGCCCAAATCCTACGTACAGCAGCCCCTGCCAGGGATGACCAGCGCGAAAGCGCTTCCACGCCACCATAACGCCTGCTATCGACGCGCCCAGGAAACAAAAGAACTGAGGCCACTCAATTGGGCCATCCTCCATAGTTAATACGGTGAACAGCTGCCGATTCACACGCGCAGCCCCCACCAGCACAGCGCCAATTAAAGGTAAAGCAATAATCCACCAGGCCAACCGCATTGAAATATTCCACTTTTTTGCTGACTCTTGAACAGCTGCTACAAAACTTCCCATCGTAAGCCCCCCCTTGTTGTAGATTGTTATACTAAAATGTACAAGCCATCTCCCCTTCTCTGTGCTGCTGTTGCCTCACCCCTCCTTACTGTACAGCTTTGAATTACTTACTACGACCATCGGGCACATATACAGGTGCCGGAACCGTATAGTTGCGCCGCGCTGCAAGCTGTGTATAGATAGCATCATAGCTAGCTGCGCAGGCATCCCAGGTATAGCGCCGTAATACAAGCTCGCGCCCGGCTGCGCCAATCCGCTGGCGCTCAGCACTATCGCGCAACAAGCGCAGCAATGCAGCCGCAAACTCGGCAGGATGGTCGGCCACGACAAGCTCGCGCCAATTTGTTACCTCTAATGCCTCCATCCCTAAGGTGGTTGCCACAACCGGGCGTGCCATAGCCATCGCTTCAAGCACCTTATTTTTAATCCCGCTTCCGCTCGTCATGGGGCAAATCATGACACACGACTGGGCCAACCAGGGGCGAATATCCTCCACAAACCCGGTCACTGTTACAAACGGATCGTTGGCGAGCGCCGCAATCTCAGGTGCCGGGTCGCGGCCAGCTACAATCAACCGCACCTGAGGTAGCTCTTTACGCACCAAAGGCAGAATATTGCGGTAGTAGTGCAACACGGCGGTCACATTCGGAGGGAATGACATAGCACCGGTAAATACCACCGTGTCGGGCTGCTCAGGCAGCGATAATGGGCTAAAATAGGTCGCGTCAACGCCATTGGGAGTGACATAGACGGGGAGGTTTGGCGCTAAGCCCCGAATTACCTGGGCATCCGCCTCGGCCACAGTAGTGCAGGCATGGAATTTCTGCACGGCCCGCTGTTCCATGGCGCGAGCTACTGTTGCGCGAAGCTGCGTTTTTGGTGCGCCAGGGCGCACGCGCCGCGCGGCTTGCAGAGTCTCAGAGTCAATCAGTTCCAGTAGCTTTGCGGGGTGTGGAATGCTCGCGCTGAAGGCCGCCATTGGTAGCTGACGGGTATGAATAACATCGAACGCACGCTCACGCAACACCTGGCGCAGTTGTGCGGCAAATGCCCGCGCCGCTGCCGGGTTAGCCGAACCAGCCCGCGCAACACCCAGCCGCCCCAGCGTAGGCTCAACCATGCCCACAAGCGCAGATACAGCACCATCGCGCGGCACCAGATGCACAACATCAAACAAGTCAGCAAGCTCTGTGCGATATCGTTCTATCTGCTCGGCTGGGGCCGGGCAAATCAGCGTCAGATGATGATGACGCAGACGCCGAAACACATGCTGCCCAATCAGTGCATTTCCTTGAAGCAGATTACACGGTGGCGAACGATCGATCACCAGGATATTCATGGCAAGCCCCGTTTCAATACAGTAAACACATTTTTGCTCAACCAAAACGTATCGCTCTGTAACCGCTGATAGCGCACAATATTCGCAGTAGTAAACCGCAGCCAATATAATAAGGTCGCTGCGTGCCAAAAATCCCGATCCGCTGGTAGCCCGTAATGCTCTAACGTCTCATCTACCAGCACTTGCTCTTGCCGATCAAACGCGGCTGGCAGCAGGTACTCGACGATTTGCTCGCCCAGCTCGGTGCGCTGCTGCATCTTGCGTAGATAGGCTAAAAGATGCAACACATCGAGGAGCGGCAGCTGATTAGGAATTGCGCGATCCCAATCGATGATGCCACTGACGCCACCGCCGGCATGCACAAGAATATTCCCCGGCCAATAATCACCATGCGTCCAGGCAAACGGTAATGTAAGGCCCAGAAACTTCCGCCGCAGCAATGCCTCAACCGATTGCAGGGCATCACGCATCCGCGCAGAATCAGTCCAATGCTTGCTCTCTTCATAGAGTCGCGCTAAATCATCGCCAGCAAGCCGCGCAAATCCCACACTATCTACCACCCGTCGCTGGGCTGTTCCAATATGTAGCTGGCGTATTGCGCGCACTGCATCCTGTTTGAACATCGCTGGTGCGGTTCCCTGACGCACCAGATCGCTGGCAATTCTGCCACCGAGCGCGGTTTCGAGGTAAAAATGTTGCCCTTCGAAATCGCCCCACGCCAGAGCACGCGGAATGAGCGCAACGAAGCTCCGTAGCATTGGCATACTATGGAGGGTGCTGACAACCTGGCGGTGCGTTGCGGTACTCTGCACGGCTTCAGCAGAAAGGGGAAGCTTGAGCACCCGGGTCACAGCATCACTCGGGGTGTCGGCCACCAGCATTACTGCTACATCGCTGCGCGTAAGGAGCGACGAAACCGCGCGCGGGGTATCACTGCCAAATTCGCCCTGGCCAGTGCGCGCCAGTTCGGCAAGTAACCGCTCAGCGAGGGCATCATTGCGTTCAAGCACCCGCCGTGCAACCATTCGCGACCATGGCCGTTGCACACGCTGAAGCAAGCGCTGGATGCGGGCGCTTCGCAATGCTGGGATAGCCATTAGCGCTCTCCCATCACGGTATGCGGCTGGGTCTGAGCCGAGCTATCGCCGCGCACCCGCTTGGCATACCACTGCCAAATTAAGGCAGTTACCTTGCGGCGAACCTGTTCGGCAGTATTCGTTGCATCAACGACAACCATCTGTGGCAGCTGCTGCTGCAAGCTCAGATAATGCTGACGCTGCTGCTCAAGAATTTCTGGACTATGCTCGCCCTTTCGGGCATATAAAACCGCGCCAGGTGCATCAAGAAACACGACAAGATTGGGTTCTGGCGCAATCGCTACCAGCATCCAGCGGCGCAAACGCGATTTCAGCGACAGGCGGCGATTGTTCCCCGGCGCATCGTACATATACCGATCGAAGAGTACCAACCGCCCGCGCAGCATATGATAATAGCTCATACCATAGCGATACCATTGTTCCACAACGTTATTGGGGAAGCGAAGACCGCGTGCTAGCAGGCGAAGAGGTTTAGCCGCTTGGCGCGAT
>JAFEAS010000026.1:0-34177 GCA_018266315.1 Chloroflexi bacterium SZAS-1
TTCCTCGCCGCCATTGGCGATGTTTGGAATAATGTTATCGATAATATCGAGTGAGGCGACACCCGGGTAGCCCGCGCCCGATATCGCCTGGAGCGTGGCGGCGTGCAGTGCGGTGATGCCAAAAGCATCGTGCAGCGGCTTGAGCGCCATCACAATCCCGATGGTTGAGCAGTTTGGGTTGGTGATCAGGCAACCCTTCCAGCCGCGCTCGGCACGCTGCCGCTCCAGCATCGATAGGTGCTCGGGGTTCACTTCGGGAATGAGCAGCGGCACATCTGCGGCCATGCGGTAGGTTGAAGCGTTGGAGCAGACCGCCACGCGCTCGGCCCACAGCGGCTCGACCGTCTTGGCGGCATCGGTGGGCAGCGCCGACAGCGCCAGGGCAACATCGGCCACCTGCTCGCTGGGCTGAACAATCATCCTGGCGATATCGGCGGGTGGTGCGTCATCGAGCACCCAGCGTACCAGCTCGCCATAGGGGCGGCCCACCGTGCGATCCGAGCCGGTGAGCGCGGCAATCTCGAACCAGGGGTGGTTCACGAGCAGCTGAATCATGCGCTGCCCGACAGCACCTGTTGCGCCCAGAACGGCGACCGGGATTTTACGCTTGGACATGAATGGCGTTCCTTCCTTGCATTACAAACGTTTGAACATCAGCAACTCGTCATAATATCGCCCACCATGCCCGATTGCCTCAGGGTCGATGCCATAGACGCGAAAGCCGTGGCGGGCGTAGCAGCGAATCGCGGCGGTATTGCTGGTGGTTACGGCGAGCTTGATTTGCCGTAGTGCCAGCTGTTGTGCCCAGGCGATGCAGTGTTCAAGCAGGGTACCGGCAATGCCCAGGCCGCGCCACGCTGGTGCGACATATACACCAACAATCAAGCCGGTGTGGCGATCTTTTGGGTCGTCGGCATCGCACACCAGCGTGGTCATGCCTACCAGAGCATCGTCTCCTTCAGCTAAGTACGTAATCCCATGCTCATCGCCAGCACTACGGCGCATACGTTCTTGCCAGTATTCCAGTGGGTGGGCCGCGCTGCTCACATGGTCCGAGCCGAAAAACTGCGGATGATCGTGCAGTGCTTGCAGCCGCAATGCTCGGTAGCGCTCGGCGTCGGCTTCGCACGCGGGGCGCACGGCAACAGTGCCGCGATTAGTGGAAAATGTCTGTATCGTCATGGTGATCGGTAAAATATAGGCTCAAGCGTGCGCGCGGCCTCGGCCAGGGCGGGCAGCAGCGCAGCGCGCACGGCGGGGGCGCGCTCGAAATAGGCTCGGTTGGGGTGGCGGTGCGGCACGCGGCTGCCGAGTAAAAGCTGCAAGTAGGTACTGTGAAGAAAGAGCTTGGTATTATGCAGTGCGCTCGCTGCTTCCTGGGCAAAGTCGCCTGCGCGCCAGAAGGTGCTGCCCGGGGCTACCAGCCGGGCAAGCCAGGCGTTCAGCGCGGCCATATCGAGCAGATCGCGGCGCAACATCGACATGACGGCACTGGCCAGGCGTTGATCTTCGCCATAGATATAGACCTGCGCTACCGGCGCGCTCACCTTATCGGCAATCGCGTCGAGCATTCGCACAAGGTCGGCGGCGCCGAGGTAGCGGCTGCGCGAGAGCACCCACAGCGTATCGGCGGTGTGCGCTGCCGTGTGCGCCCAGCCGTGTGCGCCGGTGTAGCCGCGCAAATCGCGCTCGGCAGCCAGGTAGTGCAGCGCGCGCTCAAGCCACTCGCGCAGCTCGGCTTCGCTCAGGAAAGGGTGCAGGTTATCGCGCTCAAGAATCTCGTTGGCGACGAGGAGCGAAAAGCTGCGGAGAAACACGCGATCGTCGCCGATTTCGCCCAGGCCATTCTGCAGATTGGCGGCCAGTTGGGTTAGTAATTCGCGCAGTTGCTCGGGCGTGTAGAATCCATGGCTGATCCAGCTATCGAGCACCAGGTAGGCGACCTCGTCGCGCAGCCAGGCTTCGGGCGAGCCAAGGTAGCCGAGTAGCTCGGGTGTGAGCTCGTCTATGCTATGCCCGGCGGGCACCGGCTCATCCGATGTGAGAAAGGCTTGCCAGAAAGTACGATCCATGGGTTTTCGCCTCCTTGCTGTTATCGGCAGCAGTTGCATGTGCTTGCGCGTTTCACGGCATGTGTGCCTAGATCGTCAGCGCGTGAATGGCGCGCACAGCTGCGTCGGCATCGGCGCTGGAGACAACCACGCTGATTGAGCATTCCGAGGAGCCTTGCGCGATTGCGATGACATTAATCTTCTGCTCGGCCAGCGCGCTAAATACCTGGCTGGCGACGCCAGGCGTTTCGCGCATACCCGCGCCAACGGCTGTCACAATCACCACGCTTTCGCGCGGCGCAATTCGGTCGACATCACGGCGCGCCAGCTCGCTCGCTAGCCCTTCCTCCAGCGCCTTCACCACCGCAGCTGAAACATTCTGCGGAATAACGAAGCAGATGCTTTGTTCGGAAGACGCCTGCGAAATCATGAGCACATTTGCGCCGACGCTGGCTACTGCGCCGAAGGTGCGCGCGGCCACGCCTGGCACGCCGATCATACCGCGTCCTTCGACGGTAATCATGCTCATTGATTTAATGGTTGTAACGGCCTTGATCGGGCGGCCATTCGCCACCGGCTCGCTCACTACCAAGGTGCCAGGGTGCGCCGGGTTGAAGGTATTGCGAATGCGCAGCGGGATGCCATGCTCAACGACCGGGCGAATGGTGCGTGGGTGCAGCACTTTTGCGCCAAAGTAGGCTAATTCACCCATTTCGGCGAACGAGATCGTGGGGATGACGCGCGCATCCGGCGAGAGCCGCGGGTCGGTGGTCATCACCCCATCGACATCGGTGTAAATTGCTACCTCGTCGGCATCGAGCGCGGCACCAACAATTGCGCCGCTATAGTCGCTGCCGCCGCGCCCAAGGGTAGTGGTAGCGCCATGCTCGGTAGCGCCGATAAACCCGGTAACTACTGGCACAACCCCATGTTCAAGCAGTGGCAGCAGCCGGGCGCGGGTGTGCTCGCGCGTATGGGGTTGCAGCGGCACGGCAGTGCCGAAATGTGGCGTCGTCACAACGATTTCGGTCGCATCAATTGCCTCGGCGCGTGTGCCATGGGCATTGAGTGCGGCGGCGACCAGGCGCACACTCATCCGCTCGCCCAGGCTCGAAATCGCGTCGATTGCTCGCGGCGAGGCCTCGCCCAGCACCCCGACGCTGTGGCATAGCAGCTCAAATTCATCGATGAGTTGCTCGATTGCAGTGCTGGTGGCGACAGCTGCTGCTGCATTGGGAACAAGCTCGGCCAGCGCAGCGGCATGTTTTTCGCGCAGACGCGCGCCAATCTCCTTATAGCTTGTCTGGTCGCCACTGGCAGCGCTGTGCGCGCCATTCAGCAACATATCGGTCACGCCGCTCATGGCCGATACCACCACAACTACCTGCTGCCATGTGTGTAATTGCTCGCGGGTGATTGCCGCCAGCGCACTGATCGCCGCCGCATTTCCAACCGATGTACCGCCAAATTTCATCACTAAGCGCGACATGATGATCTTCTCCTGAGATAGGCAGCAGGCGACACTGACTACTGCGGACTGTTACGATTACCAGCCAAGCCATTTCACAATCGATGCCATATCGGCAGCAACCGGTTCGGGTTTGGCGAACTGTTCTACAGCCAGGCCCGGGTCTTTCAACCCGTGCCCAGTGATTACCGCAACATAGCGTGCATCGCGCTCGGTGCGCCCTTGCTCGATGAGCATGCGCAACCCGGCCACGCCTGCCGCCGAAGCTGGCTCGCAGAATACCCCTTCCAGCCGCGCCAGGTCGCGCCACGCCGCAATAATTTGCTCGTCGGTCACGGCGTCAATCAGCCCGCCCGACTCATCGCGCGCGGCGACAGCCAGCTTCCAGCTGGCGGGGTTACCAATACGAATAGCCGTAGCAACCGTTTCGGGATGCTCGACTGGATGCCCGTGAACAATCGGCGCGGCACCAGCCGCCTGGAAGCCGAGCATTTTCGGGCAGGTGCTACTTTTTCCCGCATCGGCATAGCGCTTAAAGCCCATCCAATAGGCCGAAATGTTGCCTGCGTTGCCAACCGGCAGGCACAATGCATCTGGCGCGCCGCCCAGCGTATCGCAGATCTCGTAGGCAGCGGTGGTTTGGCCTTCAAGGCGGTGGGGATTTACCGAGTTCACCAGTGTCACCGGGAAGCGATCGGACAGCTCGCATACGGTGGTCAGCGCCTGGTCGAAGTTGCCTTCAATCACCAATAGGCGTGCGCCATACATCATCGCCTGTGCGAGCTTGCCTAGTGCGATCTTGCCCGCAGGCACCACCACAATTGCCTCAATGCCTGCCCGCGCGGCGTAGGCGGCAGCGCTGGCCGAAGTGTTACCGGTTGAGGCGCAGATGATTGAGCTGGCCCCGGCCTCAATTGCCTTCGCCACGGCCATAACCATGCCCCGGTCTTTGAACGA
Organism: Chloroflexi bacterium SZAS-1; assembly: GCA_018266315.1. Classification (GTDB taxonomy): domain Bacteria; phylum Chloroflexota; class Chloroflexia; order Chloroflexales; family Roseiflexaceae; genus Kouleothrix. Next base: position 4,477 of record JAFEAS010000026.1, read on the forward strand.
GCCAGTCGGGTTCAGCCCCTCATACTTGAGAAAGAGCTCGCGCACACCGAGTTCTGCCGCCAGGCGCGGTGCCGCAACCAGTGGAGTGTTACCTTCGTTGAGCGTCAGCATAGGGGTGCGCTCTGTCATTGGGAGGAATGCACGATAGCGTTCGAGTAACATAGTGCCTCCGCGGTGCAGCTGTTTCTGCATGCTGCACGATACAATCTACAATTAAAAACGCCCCTTCCTTTACAGGAGGGGGCGCAATTCACTGAGCCTGCTAGGTCTACCGACCGGGTTACCTCCCATACACAGATGCCGCGATGGTAGTCATCGCGGTCATGGTAGTGGTGGTAGTCATATCAAACGGTCGGCGCAGCATATCGGCACCTATTTCTTCTTGCGTCGCTACTATACTGTTAGCTGGGTTATCTGTCAAGTGCCCCATCGGCTTCGTGGCGTTGCGCCAATTCAAGCGCCTGGCCTAGGTCGCTCACCGTGTGGATATTATTAAAGCCTACGCCCAGGCTTACCAGCGTTTGCGCGATGTTGGCGCTGATACCACTAATGTACGTTCGTGCCCCTAATAGCCGCACAGCCTGAGCCGTATTGAGTAGCGCGCGCGCTACTTCGGTATCGACAACGCTGATGCCAGTAATATCGAGCACCACGGTATGGGCGCGCTGGTTCGACACCATATCGAGCAGGCGGCGTTGGATAGCATTGACGCGACGGCTATCAAGGTTCCCTACCAATGGGGCGGCGAGCACATTGCTGCCAATTGGAATAACTGGCAACTCAAGGGTTTGCACGAGTTCGAGCAACTTTTGCAGCTCGTCGCGCCGGGTGTCGCTCTCAATCCGGGCGGTTTCGGCTTCGCTACGGGCAGTTTCGGCCTCGGCGGCGCGCTGCTCGATCAGGGAAAGAGCGATCTCTTGTGAGTTGGTATAACGGTCGGCGATGAGCCAGATAATTAACATCACTGCGCCAGCGCTGAGCACTTTAGCAATATCGAGGATTGAGGTATTCGCTGTGCTGCTCAAAATCGGCTGCGGAAAGCCTATCAATACCATTGCTAACAGCGTACACAGGATGGAAATCAAAAGTGTAACAGTGCGGTTGCCGCTGATGCTGACAAGCAACACGACAATCGTGAGCACAAGCGCGCCAACAATGTAGAATCCTGGAATGAAGAGCCAGGAACCGATGACCGTCAGCACAAAACTCCCGGCAATTGGGGTTACTGCCAGGCCAAGCGATTGCGTACGAATTAAACGTAGGCTGAGCGCACTACCAGCCCCAACGATAACGACCATGGCCGCATAAATGAGAATAACCTCGCTGCGAAAAATGAGTAATAGCACCAGACAATTCAGCAGGGCAATCACGGCTGCAATGAAAATAGTGAATGCGGCCGTGCGTAAGAATTGGCGGCGCAAGTTTGCTATAGGTGTATCAATTGTGTTTGTCATCGAATCTGTCTAGCTTTTCAATAAATGTAGAACGTGCTCGGGGCAAATCATGCAAGGCGCGCTGGTGGTTTTGGGTATTGTGTCATTGGTAGGCCGTGCTATTATACCGCTGATTGTGCTGCTGATGCCACACCCTAAATAGTATACGCGATAACATTGGTGGGCATATGATACGGTTTATTGACAGTTCAGTGATGTATGTGTACTTACGAGAGCGTATCGTTATAGGGTTATATTCCCATCTAAAGCGTATTTGCTTGCACGCGCTATCTTCGCACCTATTATAGCCTGAATGCAATACCAATTTGCTGCCCTTCGTGGCACAGTTTCGTTTGGAGGAACGACATATGCAGGAAATTCCACAACCAGCTACACGCGCGCAGCGTGTGCGTTCGCTGATATTGCGCTGGCTGATCAGTACACTGGCGATCTTCGCGGCGGTGTATCTGGTCGATGGCATCGAGTTTGTGGGGCCGGGTTGGCAGCTGGGGATTGTAGCAGCGCTGTTTGGGTTAGTGAATATTGCGTTGCGCCCACTCCTGACGTTGCTCACATGCCCACTAATTATTCTTTCGTTAGGCTTATTCTCGGTGATAATTAACGCGCTATTGCTACTCCTCACGGCGCAGATTGCTGCCAGCCTGGGTGTTCAGTTTACGGTCACCAGCTTTGGGGCAGCCGTGCTGGGCAGCCTGATTATTTCGGTTGTGAGCCTGGTGCTGAATATTCTGGCGGGCGAAGTTGCACGACCAGTGATTGTTATTCGCCGCCCATAGGGAAGCAGCGGAGAATGAAGCGTGTCTGGCGACGCGATCGTACTGGGTATTGATGTTGGTACAACCAACTGCAAGGTGCTGGCGTTCGATCTGGCTGGCGGCCTGTGCGCATCTGCCAGCGCGCCTACGCCTATTGAGCGGCCCCGGCCTGGTTGGGTGGAACATCCTCCTGAGGCGTTGTGGCAGGTAATCGTCGGGCTTATTCGGCAGGTAGTAGCCCAGGTTGCGCCCAGCCGCGTGCGCGGTGTTGCTGTGGCGAGTATGGCCGAGGCCGGGCTGCTTGTTGGTGCGGACGGGCGCGCGCTGCACTCGATTATCTCATGGAATGATAGCCGTAGCGATGTGTTCTATCGCGCCTGGCTGGAACATTTTGGTACTGAGCGTTTTCGTGCGGTGGTTGGCAACCGCCCCAGCCCAATTTTCAGCGTCTTTAAGCTGCAATGGTTGCGCGATTTTCTGCCGGATGCGTATGCTACAGCTGCGTGCTGGCTGCATGTCTCCGATTATATCGCGTTTCGGCTGTGTGGCGTGCAAGCAACCAGCCCTTCGCTGGCCTCACGCACGATGCTCCTTGATCTTGCGCATGTGGAATGGTCGAGCACTGTGGTGGCAGCGGCAGAGCTGCGCGCCACGCTGTTGCCGCCGCTGGTGCCAGCTGGTGTGCCATTGGGCTATATCAACGCAACCGCTGCGGCAGCAACTGGCCTGCCTACCGATGCTGTGGTGAGTTGCGGCGGCCACGACCATAGCTGTGGTGCACTGGCGGCGGGTGTATACGACGAAGGAGTGGCGCTCGATTCAATGGGTACGGCTGAGCCAGCATTCCTCGCACTTCACGCTTTGCCGCCTACCCTGCCCGAAACCATCGTCAGCTCGCTTGGGGCGCATGTTGTCCCAGGTCGGTTCTATACATCGAAAGGCATCCGCAATGCGGGCGGCTCGGTTGAGTGGGCTGCGCGTGCCCTGGCTATGGGTAGTGCCGCCGCGTTGATGCAGGCGGCAGCCCAGGCTGCGCCAGGCGCGGGCGGCGTGCTATTTCTGCCGCGCCTGACCCCCGCCGACCGTGGTGGATGGGTTGGCCTCACCGCCGATGCTGGCCCGCCCGAATTGGCCCGCGCTGTGGTAGAGGGTCTGGCTTGTGAGTGGCGGGCAAACCTTGAGCTGATTGAGCGTAGTGTGGCTCAGCGCGCGCGCGAGGTGCGGGCGATCGGTGGCGGCACGCGTGCCGATGTATGGGTACAGATTAAGGCCGATGTGCTGGGTCAGCCGCTCTATGTGCTCGATTTGCCCGAAAGTGTTGCGCTAGGCGCAGCATTGTTGGGTGGCCTGGCTGCGGGAGTCTACAATACGATCGAAGCTGCAACCGCGCATCTCAGGCTGCGCCGCCGCGTGGTTACGCCCGACCCGGAGCGCGCTGTGTTTTATCAGCAGCACTACCACGAGCGCTACCTGCGCTTACCCGCTGCGCTCGGTGGCCTTGGGTCGTTCCCTGTTAGTATGTAGGGGCAGTATGGATGCAGAAACAATCGCGGCGTATGAGAACGCTGCCGCACTCTATTGTGCACAGTATCGGCTAATCTTGCCCTCTGAACTTCGCCAGTTTGCCTATGCTGCCTTTCGCACCGGCCAGCCCACCGCCGATATTGGCTGTGGTAGCGGGCGCGATGTAGCGTGGCTCAACCAGCAAGACTTCCCAACAGTTGGTTACGATGTGTCGCCAGCAATGTTAGCAGAGGCGCGCCTGGCCTACCCAAACATTGATGTACGCGCGGAGTATCTGCCTGAGCTGGTGGGCATTGCAGATAGCAGCTATGCAAATATTCTTTGTTGCGCCACATTGATGCACTTGCCTGCGCCAGAATTGCCCGCTGCTTTTCATAACCTGGCCCGGGTGTTGCAGCCTGGTGGGCGGCTGTTGTTTTCAGTGCGTTCGAGCCAGGGAAGTGCAATGCGTGAGGCCGATGGGCGGCTGTTTACGCCATTGAGCCGCGATGCGCTAACTCAACGCCTCGATGCGGTTGGTATGCATATATTGCATATGCGCGATGATGCCGATACCTACCGAAAAGGCATCACCTGGTTGATTGTGCTAGCTGAGAAAACTGCGCTATAGACGCTATTGGCACAGGTGCTGCTGCCTAAAACCTACGAAAAGGTGACAGTTATGGCATCACCCAGCCGCCATCTATTGCCAGCACATGCCCGGTGATATAGGAGGCTTGCGGGGAAAGCAGAAATGCCACAGCCGGGGCGACTTCTTCTGGCGTGCCAAACCGGTGCATAGCAATTGCATCGGTGGCCCACTGGCGCAGCGCAGTAGGAATTGAACCCAGCAACTCGGTTTCGATATAGCCCGGGGCGACCACATTTGCCGTAATACCATCGCGCGCAACCTCGCGGGCCAGCGCGCGGGTAAGGCCCACCAGCCCGGCCTTAGCCGCTGCATAATTAGCCTGCCCAACATTCCCCGCCAGCCCGGCCAATGAGCCGATATTCACAATGCGGCCATAGCTGCGCGCGCGCATCGGAGCAAGCACGGCGCGGCAGCAGAGAAATACGCCAGTGAGGTTCGTGTCGATAACCGCGCGCCATTGTTCGGGCTTCAAGCGCATCATGGGCGCATCGGCGGTGATGCCAGCGTTGTTCACCAGCATATCGATCTGGCCCCACTGTGCCAGGGCCGCCTCAATCATTCCTGCAACCGCAGCTTCGTTGGCAACATCGGCGGCGTGCATCATAGCGCTGCCCCCGGCGGCAGTAATGTCGGCTACAACTGCCTCGGCGGCGGTTGCATTCGATTGGTAGTTCACCAGCACCCGCGCGCCTTGCCGTGCCAATTCAGTCGCAATCGCGCGCCCAATCCCCCGCGATGCCCCGGTAACAATTGCAACCTGGCCGTTAAACTGCATTGCGGCGTTTGCTCCTCTGCCTGGCTCAATGTGATTGAACATCGCCATATATGCGCGATTATACTACGCGGCGAGCGCATGCTTGTCGTTCTGTGAACAACAATTTATCAAATATTATGATCTGATCATTAAGCATTCACCAACATACGCTATATTGTAGTCCGAAGGAAGGGTGTGGTTATCGGATCGGTCAGGCAGCGTAGGCTACCTGGCCGTTTCGATTCCTGGCGGTTGCGCGCTGCACCGTAGGCTGCTACAATGCGGAAGAACAGGATTCTGCGCGCTGCTACGATTGCCTATGTCACATATTCTCATAGTTGAAGATGAAAACGAGATCGCTGGCTACCTGCGCCGTGGCCTCGCATTCGAGGGCTTCTCGGTTGAGATTGCTAGTACAGGTACGGCCGCATTAGCCGCGGCCCGCGAGCGCCCGCCAGATCTGGTTGTGCTTGATATTATGCTGCCGGGTGTGGATGGACTGGAAGTTGCGCGGCGTCTGCGCTCGGCTTCGGATGTGCCGATTATTATGCTCACTGCGCGCGATGCAGTGCCTGATCGGGTGGCAGGGTTAGAAGCTGGAGCCGACGACTACCTGGTGAAACCGTTCGCCTTTGAAGAATTATTGGCGCGTATTCGTGTGCAGCTGCGCCGCCGCCAGCGCGATGAGCAACCAGTGGTGCTGCGCTATGGCGTGCTTATGATGGATACCGCTGCGCACGAAACCCAGATCGGCCAGCGGCGCGTTGAGCTAACCGCCAAGGAATACGAGCTGCTTGAGCTGTTTATGCATCACCCACAGCAGGTACTTACGCGCGAGGTCATTTACGACCGAGTGTGGGGTTACGACTTCGGTGGTGAAAGTAACATCATTGAGGTGTATGTGCGCTATTTGCGCCAGAAGCTGGAAGCTGCAGGTGAGCCGCGCCTGATCCATACAGTACGCGGCGTTGGCTATATTCTGCGCGAAGATGCCCATCTATCCGCTTGACGCCGCTTATTCTGAATATATGGCAATTTGTATATCTGGGTTTTGATAGGCTTTCAGATACCGTGCTCTCCCCTGTCACACACTCGTAATCTCCTAATCTCGGTAGCAACCCCATTTGCGTGCTATTCTCTTACCCCATTACACAAGGATAGTACGCAATCATATGGATGCACAAAAACGCTCACTACTGGGATTCTCGTTACAGCTTCGTTCCATTGGTGTGCTCATCATCCTAGGCATTGCCGCTGTGTTGCTAATATGGTCGGGCCAGCTGGCGGCGGCGGCGTTGCTTCCGCTAGTGCTACTGCTGCTTCGTGCGCTCGATGTGCGCGATCGCCGCGCGCAGGAACTAGCCCGCCGCATTGCCGATGAGCAGCAGGTTGAGAAGGTGGAAGTACCAAGCGGCGCCTGGGGCGAGCTGGCCCGTGCCATCAATATGCTACTGCACGAGCGCCTGGTGGGTCAGCGCATGCGCGACGCCCTGCCAGCGCCGCTACCGCTAGAGGCAGTGCAATCGCTGTTGGGCGGCGAGCTACTGACGCAAGGGCAATCGCGGCGTGTGGCGGTATTGCTGATTAGTGCGCCAGTGCGCGCGCCAGCCTGGGAGCAAGGTGTTCGGCGTACTGGAATGCAAGCCTGGCAGACCCTGGCCGCAGTGGTTCATACAGCGGCACAACATTACGGCGCTTTGCTTCAGCCCTGTGGTGATGGGGTGATGCTGGTGTTTGGTGCGTTTGATGAGCGTGCTTTACCCGATGTGTTGCGCGATGCGCTGGCAGCTGCGGAGCAGATTGAGCAGGGGTGGCGCGCTGAATCGACCAGCGGCGGCGCGCTAGCGCTGGCACTGGCGGGCGGCTATGCGCTCGCTACAGCGTTGCCAGGGTTAGGCTTCTGTGTGGTTGGCGCGCCGGTGGAGCAAGCTGTAGGCTTGCAGCAACTGGCCCTGCGTGCCCGGCGGTTTGGATTGATGTGCAGCGAAGAAGCGTACCAGGCGCTCCGCCGCGATCAGGGTGCGGCCTGGCAAGCGACCGAGCTACGGGTGTCGTTGGCTAATCGCCCGCCACAGGTGGTGTACCGCTGGGGCGATGCACCGTAGCCGGTGTTCCACCTGCGCTATAATAGGGCGGTCTTCGTATTGCTGCCAGAAATGAGACCGCTATGGCGCTACCTTTCTTGTCGGCACGCTGGTCGAATCTGTTCCTGCTCACCTATGCTGTGCCGCCCGAGCTGCTTATGCCGCGCCTGCCGCCTGGGCTGGCACTCGATACGCGCGATGGGCAGGCATTTGTGAGCCTGGTCGCCTTCGATTTCCTCGATACGCGTGTGCTGGGCATCCCCTGGCCGGGCTTCCGCAATTTCGCCGAGCTGAATCTGCGCTTCTATGTGCGGCGTGGCACCGAGCGCGGCGTGATGTTTGTGCGCGAATTTGTGCCGCAACGCCTGGTAAGCTGGGTGGCGCGCACGCTATACAACGAACCCTATCGCGCTGCGCCGCTGCATAGCACGACCCACGCTTTGCCCGACCGAGTGATGATTGAGCACCGGCTGCGCTGGGCAGGCAAAACGCACACAATTAGTGCTACCGGCGCACGCCCACCCATCCTGCCGCCCGAAACCAGCGCCGAGCATTTCTTCAAAGAACATCAGTGGGGCTACGGCCTCACTCATCGCGGCAAGCTGCTGCGCTACGAGGTGCGCCATCCCTTCTGGCAGATCTATCCGCTTCAGTCGTATCGCGTCGAGCTTGATTGGGCGAGCGTGTATGGCCCCGAATGGGCGCTGCTGGGCAAGATGCAGCCCTATTCAACGGTGCTAGCGGTTGGTTCGCCAGTACAGGTCTTCTTCGGGCGCACTCCCCCCAATAACGCTGACCAATAAATGCTGCCCGCTATGGGCGGCTGTCAGTACTCCCCCATATCTGCCGCTGCGCTTCCGCTAACCCTGCGCGAACGACGGGTTATCGCTGATTGATTGTTGGTATCGTCGGCGTTCCGCTCGCGGTGTATGTATACGCGCCGCACCGCGGCCCGTTTGTATGCCCGTACTCGTACCGAATGATACCTGTGAGCCTGGCTGCTCATCTGCTGCGCGTTGTGTCGTTGGTTGGCCCGCGCCGTTCTTGTGTCCCGGTTATATAGCGATTGAGGAACACTATGCTACGACGTTTTCGCACAAACCCTGTACGCCACGCTTTGCTGCTGGTGTTGGTGCTTGGCCTCATGTTGCCTTTGCCCAGCCTGCCCGCGCTCGCTCAGACGCCCGATCAGGTTGGTGAGTGGGGCGCAGTGCTGAATTGGGGCATCCAGGGCAAGCATATGGTGCTGATGCACAACGGCAATATTCTTGTCTGGTCGACGGGCGATAGTGCGCGGGTGTGGAACCCAGCGACCGGCACGTTCATATTGACTCCGGCGCTGTTTGGCGACCTGCACTGTGCAGGCCAGGTAACCCTGGCCGATGGCCGCGTGATGGTAATCGGCGGGCAGAATGGCTCCACCCATAATGGCATTGCCGTGAATGCGCTGTTTGACCCATATACCAATAGCTGGACACAGGGCGCGTCGATGGCCTACGACCGCTGGTACCCCACTGCTACCACCTTACCCGATGGGCGAGTGCTGGCTACCTCAGGCGACCGACCCGATGGCACGCGCGCAACGATTCCCGAAATCTACGATCCGCAGACGAATAGCTGGACACAGCTGACAGCAGCGAATCGGCAGCAGGGCCTGTATCCACTGACATTCGTGCTGCCCGATGGACGGCTGTATGAAGCTGGAACCTTTAACCAGACTTATTTCCTGAATACTGCTACTCAAACGTGGACGAGTGGCCCGCTCAATACCTTTGGTAGCGATGCCTATGCTGAGTCGGCGGTGATGTATGCCCCGGGCAAAATCTTGCGCGCAGGCGGCGGCGACCCGGCCTTTGCCAGTGCGGCGACGATTGACCTGAGCGGTACAACTGCTGCTCCGCAGTGGAAGTTGATCAACTCAATGTCCTTCCCGCGCCGCCGCCACAATCTGGTGTTGCTGGCCGATGGGCAAGTGATGGCGGTGGGTGGTACGCGCCAGGCCGATAGCGATGGATTGGCGGTGCTTGAGGGCGAGATCTGGAATCCGATCACCACGCAATGGAGTACTGTAGCACCAATGACTGAGGCGCGGATGTATCATTCCTCGGCGCTGCTTTTGCCCGATGGGCGCATACTCACAGCCGGGGGCGAAGCCGACGGTCGGCTGCATGCCCAAATCTACTCGCCGCCCTACCTGTTCAAGGGCACGCGCCCAACGATAACTTCCGCCCCCGATCTGGCCGCATATGGCACCACATTTACGATTGAAACACCCAATGCGGCAACAATCGAATCGGTTGCGCTGATTCGCCCATCGGCAGTAACCCACGCCTTCGATATGAACCAGCGCTACGTGCCGCTCACATTCAGCAAAACGGCGAGCGGCTTGAGTGTCACTGCGCCAGCGAATGGGAATATTGCACCACCTGGCTACTATATGCTCATCATTAAAGATGCGAATGGCGTGCCTTCCGTTGCTAATTGGCTGCGCATTGATACCGCTGGGCAGCTTATGCCTGGCAGCATAAGTGGGCGCGTGACCGACAAAGCGGGTGGGCAGGGCGTGAGTGGCGCTACCGTGAGCTACAGCGGTGGGAATACAACAACCGCTGCCGATGGCAGCTATACGCTGAACGGTGTGCTCGTAGGTGAACATGTTGTGCGCGTGGCGGCCCCCGGCTATGCCACCGCATCGTCGGCGCTGTATGCACAGGGCGGTGGTGCGGCGACGCTTGATTTCGCATTAGCGCCGCCCGCCACGCTTCATGGCACCGTCACCCAGCAAGGCAGTGGCATGCCAATCGTTGGCGCAACAATTACCTATATTGGCGGCTTAGTCACCACCGATATTGATGGCAGCTATACGATTAACGGCATTGAATCGGGCAGCCGTGCGATTGCGGTAGCCGCAACTGGCTATCAGAGCAGCGAGCAGCTCGTCGATTTGCCGCCAAATGGCACGGTCACGCTCGCTCTAACACTAACGCCCAAACCAACCTACATTGCAGGCGAAGTGCGTAATAGCATCACCAACGAGCCGATTGTCGGCGCAACGGTTACCTATAGTGGCGGCGCGGAGAGCGCAACCACCGACGCGCTTGGCCGCTACCAGCTTGATAACACTCCGCCTGGAACGCATACCGTTACGGTTGCAATGAATGGCTATATTGGTGCATCGCAGAGTGCGGTGGTCACACTTGGTGCTTATACCATCACCGATTTCGCGCTCGACCCCACCAGCGCCGCGCCGTTACTGTTCATACCCACTGCCGACAGCTACACCGACGCGGCGAACCCAGCGACAAACTACGGTACGGCCCAGCGCCTGCTGCTCGATAAAGATAATAACGGCCCGATCTACACATCGTACCTGCGCTTCAATGTTGCGGGCCTCAGCCGTGAGCTGCGCAGCGCAACCCTGCGCCTGTATGTACAAAATGGTACCGATAAAGGCGGCGCGCTGTACGCTGTGCCCAATACATACCAGGGTAGCAACGCCGCCTGGGAAGAAACAGCACTGAACCAGAATAATGCGCCTGTGCTCAACGGTACGCCGATCAGCACCATCGGCAGCGCGCCAATTGGCACCTGGGTCGAGTTCGATGTCACAGTGGCGATTACGGGCAATGGCGTGTATAGTTTCGCCCTCAAGCCCAAATCGTCGGACAAAGTGGAATATGCTGCGCGCGAAGACACTGTGCATGCGCCGCAGCTAGTGGTACGGCAGGTGTTGGCACCGCCGCCGCAGATCAGTAGCTTCAGCCCAACCTTCGGGCCAGCTGGCACTGAGGTGACAATTCAAGGGAATGGGTTTCTCGATGTCGCTGAAGTAGCCTTTAATGGGCAGCCAGCTAGCCAGCTTACGGTCGATTCAACGACACAGATGCGCGCAGTGGTGCCAGCTGGCGCAACAACTGGGCCAATAGGTGTGGTGGCGGTGGGCGGGGCAGCTAATAGTGGAATACCCTACTCCGTCACTGTTACACCGCCACCTACCACAATCTATCGTACTTTTGTGCCACTGGGCAGTAACGGCCGGAGTAGCCAGGCTGCCCCACGTCTGCGTTCGCCCCTGAGCGCCTATATCTGTTTGCCATAACGCTTATAGATTACGAGTATGGCAGCGGAAAGGAACTTTGGGGCGATAGGTTATGCGGTTTGAATCTGGTGCGAAAGAGGCGATCAGGATTGTTAGGGCTGTATGAGCTGAGGAATACGACCATGCGAAGCCAGGCCATCGGCGGCGCGGGTCGTTTCGGGCAGGCGATATTTGGTGAGGCATGCCATTACATACTGAATTGCGCTTCCCAGGCCAATACGGTGACCAGCAGAAATGTAGAGCGGCTTCGTGCCAGCGCGTGAGCGTAGCGCCACCCCGATTTGTTCGCCACGGTGCATCAGCGGTACCATTGCGCCGCGCTCGTCGGGCAGCGGGCCGTGATGCCCGGTGAGCAGTGATTTAGCGCAACCGATTGTGGGCAAGTTTGCCAGCAGCCCAATGTGACAGGCGATCCCGAACCGGCGCGGGTGGGCAATACCCTGCCCATCACAGATCAGCAAATCGGGCTGCACACGCAGCTGATCGAGGGCAAGCATCACAGCAGGCGTCTCGCGGAATGAGAGAAACCCTGGTACGTATGGGAAGGCAGTGGGATGTTTCGCAATCGCATAATCGCGGGGTTGCAGCGAAGGGAAATCGAGCACAACAATCGCCGCACGCGCGATCCCATACCCTTCTGGTGCATTGGGGTCGGCTTCATAGCCTGCATCGACCCCTGCCACAGTGCGAATGCTGCCAAAGTCGTCGCGGGTGACAACTTGTGGGCGCAGGTGGAGCTGAACTGCTACGGCTTCTTCTAATGTCGTGGGCCATTCCATCATCGGCACACATAGCGCATGTAGCGGATGGGCGAGCACTCGTCCCGCATCCGATCACGCCACATGCAGCCGTCATCATTCGTCTGAATAGCGCTCTTCCAGCCAGGGATCGGCGTTATTATTGTAGCCGTAGCGTTCCCAGAAGCCGAGCTGATCTTCACTGAGAAATTCAATACCGCGCAGCCACTTTGCGCTCTTCCAAAAATACTTCTTCGGCACAAACGACCGCAGCGGGTAGCCATGATCAGGTGTCAGCTCTTGCCCATCGTATTTATAGGCCAGCATTGCCTCGTCTTCAAGCATAATATCAAGCGGCACATTGGCGGTAAAGCCTTGCTCGCAATGGAATAGCACGAACTTCGCACTTGGCTTGAGCGGTGGAATATGCTTGAGAAATTCTTTGAATTGCACACCCTCCCATACCGTATCGAGCTTACTCCAGCGGGTTACGCAGTGAATATCGGTTACGATACGAATAGTGGGTAAAGCGCGAAATTCCTCGAACGAAAAGCGTGCCGGGTTTTCGAGTTCACCCCATACGCGCAGATCCCAGGTGTTCGCAAGATCGCGATAGTGAGGAACATTACCATAATGAAGCACTGGAAACTTTTCGGTTAAGTATTGGCCGGGTGGTACGCGATTCTGCACTTCTGGCGTCGTGCGGTCGTATTTTTTGCGAAATGCGTTGAACATACTTTAAAGCTCCTTAGCCATGACCTGCTAGCTCATATGCACAGCATATAGTCGCACAAATGATGCCAGCGTTACACATTAGCTACGATTCGTTCCCGCCTAATGGATGAGGTGTCGCTCACAATAAAACGCGACCAGCCCCACCTCTGGTGATCGCGTTTGGGAATAGATGCAAGATGTGTTCGCCGTTGGAGTTGCTTGCTGGTAGGCAACTTACACAACCGCGAGATCAATGCCAGCGTGATGGATGTTCGTGCGGCGGCAGCGCGCATAGCTTGCATTATCGCGAATCAGGCGCTGAATATCATCACGCTCGAATGGCTCGTTGTAGCTCTGGATCAGGCGACACAGCGCTGGCATACGTTCGGCGCGTGGGTGATAACAATACACTGGCTCGCCGGTAGTAGCGGCATGTGCGGCTAAAATCCCATCTTCAGTAAGCTCATGCAGCGCTTCACGCACGCTCCAAATATCGCGGTACATCCGGTTTGCGAGCTGCGTTGCGGTACCCTGGAGGTGTGGCTCTTCGCAGAACAACAGGCAGATGTGTAACTTTACGGGTGAATCGATGGCTTGTTCCAGCAGATGTTGGACGGAAGTGTGGAGCATCGATGTTCTCCTTTCGAGGTCTTCACTGACCTCTGTTCCCGCCATTTGTCTGTGTCCAATTGTGGCGCTATGGCCTTCTGGTATGTCTCAGAACTATTCTCGCGAACGGGTGTATTGCTACCAACCTTGTCGCGTTGCTCATTGAGATACTGCTATGGGGGCAAGCTTGAGGCTATTATACATCATTCGATGTAGGTTGTGGGTAGGTAAGTAGCAGAATTTTGTACATATTTCATAGTGCTTTACATTGCAGTGAAAAAATGGTATCATCAATGACACAATCAGTCGGCAATGTGAGCCGGAACTTCAGGCAACCGAAGCCTGCCTCGTCTATGAGGCGGGTTTTTTGTTCGAGAAAGAGGAGCGTGCATATGTTCAAGCGCGAGCTGTATGTCGAAGAGTTTACTTGCCCGGAGTGCGGCGCGAAGCTTTCACAGGAACGCGAGCTGTTTTATTGTAAAGAGCATGGCGCTTTCTTTCAATATAGCCCGCAATTGCTTGTGCGAGCACCGGCTACTCCGGCCAAGCCAGGCGACACTGTTATGCCCTGGGAAGCTCGGTCACGGGGTCGGTAGCGCATCGTCGCCTGATGCAGAGATAAACAGTGGCCGCGACGAAAGTCGCGGCCGTTTGTTTGATAAGAATGTTACCAGCCATTTCCACTGCCACCGCCGCCGCCCCATCCCCCACCGCCGCCACCACCGCCACCCCAGCCGCCGCCGCTACCACCACCCCAGCCGCCGAAGCTGCCACCGCCACTGCTCCAGCCACCGCCACCGCCACTCCGGCCACCGCCGTCACTCCAGCCGCCCCGATGCCGACCACCATGCCCACCGCGCCCACCCAGTGCCGAGCCGATCATTGCGCCGGTTAGCACATCGTCGAGGCGCTGGCGAGCCTGTGCATTGCGCAAGCGGCTAATCTGTTCGTTCAATAGCTGGTTGGCGTATTCAGCATTGGTGCGAGCTTGTTGGGCATTACGCACTGCCTCTTGCAGTCGGTTTTCGGTACGCGGGTTGCCAATAGCATCGAGTGCGGCCTGTGCGGAATGGATGAGATTAGCAATATCGGTAGAGGCGAAATAGCTAGCATAGGCATTATATTGCTGAACTGCCTGTGCTAAAGCGCTTTCGGCAGCGTTTACTTCGCGCGCGAGGGTTGTGCGTAGCTGCTCACTACGCTGGAAGGCAGCGTACAGGTTCGTGTATAGTTGTTCGGCGTGTTGCTCAACGGTAGTGTACCCTGTCACCGCATTCCGCAAGTCGTTGGAGCGGGCGGTTTCTTCGTGTACCTGGGCCGCCTGGTGAAGGGTGGTTGCCTGCTGTAGCTCTCGCTGCAGCGCATCGAGCTGCTCGGGTGCGTCGCCAGGTAACGCCTGCTCGTGCAGCCCTACAAATTGGGCAATTTTTTGTACCTCGCCCGTAGCGAGCTGCTGCGCTCGTTGCGCTTGTTCGCGCAGGGCATTCATTGCCTCGACCTCGCTGCGAGCGTTAGCGATGGCCTGGTCGGCGAGGCGGTTGGCCTCAAGCGCTTGCTTCACAATCGTCAGCCAGTTGGGGCGCGACTGCTGAATTTCGGCAGTGGCCTGGGCAAGCAGCGTACCTGCCTGCTGAAGATTGGTCTCGGGATTCTTGCCAACATCGGGGTCATTGGCGTGCACAAATTGCCAGCCCGCGTCAATATCGGTTTGGGCGGCATTGATCTCCGCGCGGGCGGCATCACGCGCGGCTTGCAGATCTTTCAGGCGTTGGAGGATTGTATCGACGAGGGTGCGCGCAAAACCGAGCCGCTCCTCGGCGGCATTGAGGTCGGCCTGGGCACCGGCGAAATCTTGCTGCTCCATCGTATTTCGCTCGGTAGCACGCGCAATCAGCTGGCTGGCATCGTGCGCTGCAGCTTCGGCTTCGCTTCCATTGCCACGAATATCGGTCCAGGTGGTTTCGGCAAACTCGTTCACTGTTGTGAAAGCTGCGCGCCCCTGCCCAATATATTCGTTTGTATCGGTGGCCGCAGCCTGGATGGTAGGTAGACGTTGGGCGTTTGCACGTTGTAGCGCAGGCATCCCACCGCCGCGTGCAACACCTTCGGCGCGGGTCGCCTCGGCCTGATCGAGCAGCTCGCGTGCGGTAGCACTGTCGTGTTCTAAGGCGGTCGCCGCCTGGTGGAGTAGCGTTTCGGCGCGGTCAAACGCTGCGATCCCATGCTCGATGCGGTAGCCCTGGCTGGCCACTTTCTCAGCCGCCGCGCGGCCCGCCGAAATCCCTTCGCGCATATCGCTGTAGCGCGCAAGTGTTCGCACTAATTCGTCGATGTTGGCTGACGCCGCCCCAGCAGCCGCAATGGCTTCGGCGGCGCGATGATCGGCCAGCAGCCCCTCGGCGCGCGCCACCATGTCCCCCAGCGTCCGCAGGATGGCCTGCGCGTTGGGGATTTCGGGGCCAAGTGCGTCGAGTTGCGCGGCGGCGTCAGCCAGTGCTTTTTTTGGGCGATCGATCTCACCTGGTGCGCTGGCATTCAGCTGATCAAGCTCAGTACGGCGCTGTTCGGCTTGCTCTAGCGATGCGCGGGCCGCTGCTACCTGCTGTTCGATAGCAGTATAGCGCTGCGTCGCTTTCGCATACTGTTCTGGCGAGGGCGTGCTGGTGGCGCTCAGTGCTTCGCTCGCCCCATCGAATTGTTCCTGGGCTTTGCCGAAAAGCTGCTCGGCGTTGTTCTGCCACTCGCCGATCTGGGCAACATCGGCTGGCGCATATGAAAGCGTATCGTACTGGGCTTTGGCGCGGGCGGTGTTGAGCAGCTGCCCGAAATCGGCGATCGCCGCGCCCGCGCGTTTGCGCGCCTCGTCGGCAGCCTGGCGGGCCTGGGCCAGCGCTTGCGTCGCCGCACGGCGTTTGCTCAGGCTGCGCAGAAGCAGCGGCACGCCAATGACCAGCAGGGCTATCACAACAATGGCAATGGCGATCGGCACCAGGCTAATCGGCGCGCCCGGTGGGTTGTCGATCGCTTGAACGGTGCTATTGATGCCTGCGACCAGCCCATCGGTAATGTTGCCGCGCGCCATCTGCGGGATCATGTCGTTGTTGGCGATGTTCTGGTAGGTCGGGCCAAGCGTAGCGTTCCAGTCGGCACCGTAGTAGATGAACACATTGCGCTGGTCGAGCGCTACCAGGTAAATGATGGCGCTGGGATCGAGCGGGCTGGCCTGAATGCCATTTGATTGGAGTTTCTTGCTGGCGTATGCTTGCGGGTCGCTGCCAGTCTGGTCGGTTACCAGCACAACCACGGTCGCGCCTTTGCCTGCCAGGCTCTGCGCTGCACTGCGGACGCTGTTCTGGTTTATGCCGCCTGTGGTATCGTCAATGACGATGCGCCCCTGTGCCAGGGCAATCGCTGGTAGGGCCAGCAAAAGTGCCAGCAGCACCAGCATTGTATATCGAATGAGCTGTTTCACGCGTCACTCTCCTCATCGTGCGAGTACGTGCGCAATTCAGCATACCACAGAATACATTAGCCTGGAGCGTGCAGGAACTACCTAGAAAATGAAAGAGCGCGCGGTGTAGAAACTGCCGCGCGCTCGGGGGAGTTTGCCGTTCGTGTTAGGAGAGCGTAACCCGCAGAAGGTAGGTATTCGGCGCGGCTTGCTGATACCCGTACACGCGAATGAAATAGCGTTGGAGCTTCGTATTCTTGTTGTAAATAATGCTTTCGTTGCTGTTACCCTGCTTAGCACTTTGGGCTACAAACGGACGATTCGGGTCGCTCAGAAACGCTTCGTCGAAGAGATACATATCGTAGTCGGCATTCGCCGGAATGCCCGATAGTTCGACGGAAATAGTTTTGCCTGCCGGTACTGTGATGGCATACCAATCGTCGGGCGGGGTTTCGGTGTCGTTTGAAAATTGGCCGCGACAGTTGGCATCAAATATGGTTATTGCTTTCGCATCTTTGGCAAAGTTGTTTGGCTCGGTATCTGGGCAGTTCTGGATGGGCGGTGGTGGGGTGGTTTTGCCTGCCATCGGAATAAACAGCTGGTCGGGTTTGCTCCATAGCATCAGCAGGTCGTCGAGGGCTACACCATTGAAGCGGTTATTGTCGCTATCGCTAACGAAGAGCAGCCCAAAATAGACGAAGTTTTTCCCCAGTACATTAAATGTCGAAAGATCAAATGTGCGCTGATAATAGGTATCGGAATAATCGCCGCACAGCGACCAGCCACGGAAATTAATATTATTGTTACTATCGGGAACGCCAGCACCAATAAAGAAGTAATCGTTCGTGTTGCACAATGAGCCGCTAACGTACTCGGTTTTGCCCTTGAACGTAAAGGTAACTAAGCCTTCAGTATAATCGCGCAGGTCGAAGTAGCCAAGCGTCGCCCATTCGCGTGCGCTGGCTGGGTAGCTTGATGTACAGGATCGACTCTGGCCTTTATTGCCCCCACCAGCAGTGAAGCCAGCGTATACGCCACTAAATACATAGCATTTTCGCTGCCCCCATAAATAATCGCCACCATGGGCGTTATCGCTAAATTCCCAGGTGTTATTCGTCGTCCAGCTCTCGAAGTCTTCGTACCATCCACCAAAAGAGGCTTGAGGTGAGCTTGTGCCTTTCACAGCAGCCAGGGAGTTTGGCAAGAGCTTCGGGCTGGATGCTGGAAGTTGCGCGGCAGGAACCGTGATTTGCATGAATTCATTCGGCCCTACTTTCGAGCTTGGTGGTGCCTGGGGTAACCTGCTGGATGGGGCTGATGTCTTGGGCGAACTCGGGCTGGGAGCGGCATTGGCGCGTGCTTGGGTTATCGTACTTGATAATCCAATCGCAATCCCTATCAATAATACAAGCGGGAGGAAGCGACGATTTAACATTACGATGTCCTCTCTGTGTTTTATCCGTTAGGAACGGTAGAGGGGGCAGGCAGTAATAGGTGTAGGTCGCTGCACGTATTACTGCCTGTTTCATAATTGGGTAGGCCCGGCTTGCCAACATGCCTACTTGGGTGGTGGTGTTGGTTTCTTGGGTGGTGAAGTTGGCTTTGGCCCGCCACCACCGCCACCACCGCCGCCACCGCCGCCATTATCCTCGGTTGGAGCAGGTGGCACCGGTGTGGGCGGCGGCGGGCTGGTCGGCTCCGGCGGTGGCGGATTGGTGGGCACTGGCGCGGGCGCAGCCGTAGGCTGTGGCCGTGGCGCTGCAGTTGGGCGTGGTCGGGCGGTGGGTATAGCGGTGGGTGGCGGCGGGGCATTAACTACCGGCACAGTCGCCAGGTCGATATTCACCGTAAGGTATTGTGTGAGCATCCAGCCTGAGTTTCCATCTGGCCCTTGAACATTGAGCCAGGTGCCAGCAGTGTTCTTGCCGGTAATTTCGAGCGCTGTGTTTTGTGGGTAGGTTGCCACTGCCGGGTAGGCCGTGCCTGGCCCCTTGCGCAGCGTAAGCGTGCTGTTATTTACCACAGCATCGGGAGCGGGCGTGGCGGTGGCCGCTACGGTCGCTGTGGCCGCTTCGGTTGGCAGGCTGCTCGGGCTTGGTGCCACGGTTGGCGACGCAGTCGCAGTCGCTGTGCTGCTTGGGCTGGGGCTTGGTGCTGCTGTTGCGGTATTTGCGCTGGTCGGAGCCTGCGCAATCGGCGTGGGATTGCCCGCGCCGCCAGCTGCCCGTAAGTTCTGAATATAGAATATGCCCGCCCCACCAAGAAGTACAAGAAGCGTCGCCAGTGCAGCCCATAGGCTAAAGCCGCGCCGCCCTGACCGACCGCTCGCCGCGACTGATGGCGATGTTGGCGGTGGGGGCGGGGTGAACCCCGGAGTATTTGCTTGACTACCGGCGGTACTTGGCGGTGGCGTGCCCCAGCTTGGCGCGATGCCAGGCGAGGTTGGCGCTGCCTGGGAGGTTGCAGCTTGCGCCACTGGTGCAGCCGATGTAATTGGCGTTCCTGCTTCGGATGTGGGCGCTTTCGGCGCAGGGCTGGCTGCGATGCCGCTTTCAAACGATAATGGCGCGAAGGCGTTAGGTTGGGCTGGCGGCAGCGTTGGTGCCGTTTGGGCCGGGCCTGCCGGTGGCACACTGGGCGCAGGCGATGTTGGTGGTGCTGTAGGTGCTGGCACACTGCTCTGCTGAGCCGTCGCGCCCATCTGGTCGTTAGCTACCTTGGCTGCGCTCAACAGCATTGCCGCATCTTCATAATCGGGAGCCAGCGCAACCAGCTGGCTGAAGCGCTCAACCGCATCACCCCATCGCCCGTGCTGAAATGCCTCGACACCCGAGCGATACAGGGTTGTCACCTGGCTGGGGGGGCGTGGCCGCTCGAACTGGGCAGCGATGTGCTCAACATCCTCAGCCATTTCCGCCGCCGATTGATAGCGTGCCGCCGGGTCTTTCGCTAATGCGCGTAAAAGTACGGCCTCAACCGCGGGCGCAATGTTCGGGTTGATCGACCGTGGCGGCGGTGGCGCTTCGTACACATGCTTGGTGAGCACGGCCATGGGTGTATCGGAATCGAAGGGCACGCGCCCGGTGAGCATTTCGTAAAGCACCACGCCCAGCGAATACAGGTCAGTACGCGCATCGATTGGGCGACCAGCCGCTTGCTCAGGGGCCATATAGGCGGCGGTGCCAATAATAAAGCCAGTCATCGTGAGGTGCTGGCTATCGTTCATCAGCTTGGCAATGCCGAAATCGGCGAGGAGCGCCCAGTTTGGCGAGGGAAGCAGAATATTGGCCGGTTTGAGATCGCGGTGAATGACGCCACGCGCGTGGGCATATTCTAGTGCGGCCAGCACATGGCTGATCAGACGCAGCGCTTGCGCTGGGGCCATTGGTGCGCCAAGCTGATCGTGCAGCGTGATGCCATTTTCGACGTATTGCAGCACGAAATAAAGTAAGCCGTTTTGCTCGCCGTAATCGTAAATCGGCAAAATATTATGGTGCTGCAACGCGGCAATGGCGCGAGCCTCGCGCTTAAAGCGTACTGCAAATTGGGGGTCGCGATTCGAAAGCAGAACTTTTACCGCCACATGGCGATCTAATGATTCCTGGTAGGCTTTATATACCGTAGCCATGCCGCCATGACCAATCGCTTCGATCAGGTGGTATTGCCCAAGGTAGGTATTAATCAGGTCGCTCATGCATCTATCCTTCACCTGCCAGCATTTCTTCGAGGTATACGAAAAACTAACGTTTTTCGCCGTGCGCATGCATATCGGAGCTATTTGTAAAACAAGACGTTTTTGCAGCGGCTCACGTTTCAGGTTATAGCATGGGGTATGGTGGCGAGTGTCGGCCAGCTACACTTGTGCAATACGCACAGGGCAGCGGTGGGCTACCTTACCTACCTTCATGCTATCAATCGCGGAATAGCTCTTTTAGTAAACGTTTTACGTCGCCCTTTTTGGTGGTAATGGGCAGTGGATTTTGATAGATGCAGCTGGGCCTGGGCTATACCGGGGCTGCTGCGATACTGCCCTGTATAGAAAAAACGCAGTATTACCATGGGCAATGGTTATCGCTGCGTCTCCCATTGACGATACTATTCAGTTGTTGTAGGGTTTGGCGCTTAGGATTATAACATTGTGATGCGGTCTGTCAATGCTGCGGTAGCCACTTTTTGGCGAATTTCTATAACAGCGGCTATTAACAGAAAAACGCATAACAAAGGGGAAGAAGGGTGTATCTGGCTACCGGGCGATGCTAGGAAACCACGCAGCCAGATACTTATGATGAAGAAAGTGTTATCTATGCGGAAATGATGTTGTTAGCGCCCAGCTAGCTCGGTTAGATCGTTACCCCCAGCACATCGGCAACCGTGAAAATGTCTTTATCGCCGCGCCCCGAGAGATTCGCCAGGATGATCTGGTCGTGGCGCATGGTTGGTGCGAGCTTGATGACCTCGGCAATCGCGTGGGCACTCTCAAGCGCGGGAATAATGCCTTCCAGCCGCGAGAGCTTCTGAAATGCGGCCAGGGCTTCTTCATCGCTGGCCGAGGTATAAAAGGCGCGCTCTTCATCATGAAGCATCGCGTGCTCAGGCCCCACCGCCGCATAATCCAGCCCGGCAGAAATGCTGTGGGTCAGTGCGATCTGCCCGTCGTCATTTTGCAGCACGTAAGAGCGCGTGCCCTGAAACACGCCCAGCTGCCCGCCCGAAAAGCGCGCGGCGTGTTCGCCGAGGGCCTTGCCGCGCCCTCCCGCTTCGACACCACGCAGGTCAACCTGTTCATCGCCAATAAACGCATTGAAGATACCAATTGCGTTGGAGCCGCCGCCTACGCAGGCAACCACCACATCGGGCAGGCGGCCTGTGGCTTGGAGAATTTGCTCGCGTGCTTCGCGCCCAATCACGCTCTGGAAATCGCGCACCATGGTGGGGTAGGGGTGCGGGCCAAGTGCCGAGCCGAGCAAGTAGTATGAATCGGGGTTGGTGACCCAATCGCGCATGGCGTCGTTCACGGCGTCTTTCAGCGTCTGGCTGCCCGAAGTAACGCTGCGCACCTCGGCACCCAGCAGGCGCATGCGGAACACGTTCGGCTTCTGCCGTTCTATGTCAATTGCGCCCATATAAACCACACAGGCAATTCCGAGCATTGCGCATACCGCCGCGGTAGCGACGCCATGCTGGCCTGCGCCGGTTTCGGCAATAATGCGGGTTTTGCCCATGCGCCGCGCCAATAAGCCCTGGCCGAGCGCGTTATTGATTTTGTGTGCGCCGGTGTGCGCCAGATCCTCGCGCTTCAGATAGATCTGTGCACCACCGAGCTCGGCGCTCAGGCGTGCGGCATAAGTCATAGCGGTCGGGCGGCCGGTGAAGCTGCGATGCAGCGCATTCAGCTCATCCCAGAATGCTGCGTCGGCCTGGGCTGCGGTGTAGGCTTCTACCAATGCCGCAATTGCAGGGGCCAGCGTTTCGGGGATGTAGGCACCGCCATAAGCACCAAACTGGCCGGGGCGGGACGCGGGGCGATTATTCATGAGTGCCTCTTTGCTTCGAACAGTAATCCTGACGTCGGCCCGCACGCCTTGCAGTCGGCCAAACGCCCATCATCATAGCACACTCCTGGGGTGAGAATATTGCTTACTTTTCGGCGAGCCGCCGTGTGGCGTAGGTAAGCTCTTTCACCGCCAGCGTATCGCTCGCCCCACCCTGCTCGAAGGTGGCGGCCTGTTCACGTGCCAGCTTCGCCAGCCCCGGCTCGTTCAGTGCCTCGAAGCGGGTGGCTGCTGCTCGTAGTAGCCGGGCCGCCTCAAGCGGATTGCCCTGTGCTACGGTTTGCAGCGCGCGGTGCTGAAGCCGGGCAGCGTTAGCCTGGGCGGCCGCCGCAAGCACGGAGGGCGGCGTAGGTGGCGGCTGGGGCTGGTAGAATGCGCTGATCTGCGCATCTTGGGGCGGCGTGTGATCGGCGCTCAGGGTGCAGCGCGCCAATAATGTGTGGCCTGCCGGGTGTGGCGGGGCCAGTAGCTCAAGCAGCAGCACGACCGGGGCATTGCTTTCGATTGCGCCGATGGGCAGCGTATAGCTGTTTGCAGTAGTGCGCTGCGCTAGCATATCATCGAGAATGGTTAGCGCCGGGCGCAGGCGGGTGGCGCGGCGCAGGTGTACGTCGTTTACAAGGCTTACAGTGAGCGTAACATTGTGGGCTGCAACTGCACGCGCGGCCTGAAGCTCGGCGGCAATGGCGTGGGGAATGGCCTCGGGCTTGCGCAAGAACACTGCCCTTCCGGCGCTGCGGTCGGCAATTTTGGTGAGCACTTCTTCTTGAAATTCGCCGCCTACGCCAATGGTGCTGATTGCCACGCCGGTTCTGGCAGCTTCAGCGGCGAGCTGGAGGCATACTTCGGGTTGCTGGGTAAACCCATCGGTCAGTAGCAGCAGCCGGTCGGCGCGGCCTGCGCCAGGAGTGCGCTGGCGGCTACGCTCGATTTCCGCCAGACCTAAGGTGATGCCCTGTGCTAGATTTGTCTGTTCGCCTAGGTTCAGCCCTGGCAGCCGTCCAATGCCGCGCGCCAGGGCTGCGCGGTCGGTGCCGCTGGCGCTGCGGGTGAGTACCAGTGCCTCTTCAGCGCAGGCCACCAGCGCAAAACGGTCGTCGTTGCCCAGGCGATCGACAATGCTATGCAGCGCGCGCGCCACAAAATCAAGTGCGCTTGGGGCGGCTGCCCGCACCTCGGCGGGCACTGGCCCGGAGAGCTGCCATACCGGCACGCCATCGACTAATACCTCTTGCGCGCTGCCGTCGCGTAGCAGCTGGCGAAACTGCTCTTCGCTCACGATCGGGATGCGCATCGAGCGGCTGGCATCGGCGACCAAGGCCCAGTTAATCGCTGCGTCGCGTTCGGCAGTGGCCGTGATAGTGAGCAAGGCATAACACAGCTGGGCGTCGGGTCGCAATCCAACGTCGATCTCTGCGGGTGTAATCTGCAGGCTTAAAAGTGGCATGGGCGCATTATACCAAATTCATACCTGCCTACACAGGCTGTGATCTGGTTTCTGCCAGCATAATGCATCGCACCCTGGGTAATCCGATACATTACGCTCTACAAAACCAAGAACATAGCTCGTAATGCGTCGTATCGTACCGAATTGGTATGAGACTGGCACAATATCGTAGTGTGCAATTGGGAGGAAGTATGGGCAGGCGCGGTGGTGCATCAGGATGCGGCCACGCCGCGCCCGACGGCGCGAATGTGCTCAAGCACACCGGCTGGGCCTACCTGCGCTTCGAGCGCAAGCACTTGCTCCATCAGCGGGCGGTAGGGGTGCGAAGAGGTAAGCATGCGTTGCGCGGCGCGGGTACAACCCAGGTACAGCAGGTGCCGGTAGGCAACCCATTCGGCAAATCCTTCGCGCAGGCCGTCATCATCGAGCAGCGGGCAGGTTTCGCCTTGCCAGGCATGGGCATACTCGTGCGCCACCACGGTGCGGAACAGCAGTTTGGGCAAGCCATACAACATATAAATTGCTCGTAGCCGACCCTGGCGCTGGTATAGCCCGAGGGTTTTTTCCTCGGGATGGTGATCATCATTAGCCCCGGCCCGCACACGCGCCATACCAGGTTCATCGATCAGCCGAAATTCGACCCCGACCTTGAGCGATAAATTGAGCTGTGCCACGATCGCACTGACGGTTTCGTCGTAGAGGTGGCGGGCAAGCGCAGGATCGAATACCGCCGTGGCATAGCAATTGTTGCACAGCACTCGCCGATCGTGCAGCGTCCAGTGCTGGTCGCCCACCGGGGCCGAACAGGCATCGCAGCGCGGGCGCGTGGCGATACATTCGGGGCAATATCGCTCCGAGCGATCGCGCAGAAAATAGTAGCCGCGGGTCAGTGGTGTGCCACAGGCTGCGCAATGATCAGTACTGGGTTGGCGCGTGCGAGTTAGGTAGGCAGTCATACTCTTTACGATACAGCGCGTCATCGCGCAAGTAATACTGTTCAGAGCATAGCACGGCAACTCAGGCCGCGCAAGAGCATCGCAAACAATTTGGTAGAACATGGTATACTGATGTGTCTTTGACACAATAATGAAAACAGTGGCGATAGCCATCGCTACCTGAGGAGTGTATTAACTATGTCAGACCGCACAACCGAGCTCGACCTCGTGGTCGGCTCTATGTTTACCACTCGCCCTGAAGAAGATCGCGAGCTTTACGAAGATGAGCGCGAGTGGTTATCGGATATTCAGGATTTGCTGCGCGAAGAAGGTATCGACGTTGATCTGCTCTCGCGGCCCGGCGTTGAGCTGTGGGAAGGCGGCATCGACCGCTTTATGGATCTCTATCAGCTGCGCCAGCTAGCGGCATACATCGAAAAAGGGCGCGATGTAAAAGATGTGCTCAGTGCGAATGTGCCCGACGATGGCGAGCCGGATCCGGTGCTGGTTGCGATCTGGGATGGCGAAGAGACAACCCGCTTCCCACACCTGATCAACCACCAGGCCGATGGCGGCTACTATCTGCCAGTCGATTTCGCTGAGCCGATCTGGTTGGAAGCCGATGAGGAAGTGGCCGAAGATGATGAAGATGCCGAAGATCCATACATCAGCTTTGGCTCTTCGGTTGGCTTGCAGCGCGAGCTGGCAGAGCTGAGTGGTTTGTTGCAGCAGGCGGGTGTGCCCGCGAGCAGCGGCCCGATGCGTTGCCTCAAAGTTCTGCGCGAAGCTGTCGACCAGAGCATTGCGAACGATTTACCCGTCATTGTTTGGTAAAGCACGCTCACTGCGCAATGAAGGACGAATGGCCGTGGGCTTTCGTCCTTCATTCTTCATCGCCGCCCTCGCCGCGCTAATAACCTGCCGGGGTTTGGTTGCATTCGGCTTCCAAACTCGGTATAATGCCTGCCCAATTATGTCGGCTGCATACGTATGGCCTCATGAACGAACTAAAACTCATTTCAAAAGATGAGCTGAACGGCACGTTGCCGCGCCCCTCGCGTGATACGACACCGCGCGACCGGCGCTATTACGTGTGGACGGTTGGCTGCCAGATGAATGTCTCGGACTCCGAGCGCCTTGAGTCGGCGTTGCAGGGTGTAGGGTATGCGCCTGCCGACCGGCCCGAAGATGCGAGCTTCATTGTGCTGAACTCGTGCAGTGTGCGTGCCTCAGCCGAAGAGCGTATTATTGGCAAGCTCGGCGATCTGCAAAGCCTCAAGCGCCACAAGCCTGATACGCAGGTGGTGTTGTGGGGCTGCATGGTTGGCCCAAACAACCAGTCGATCTTCCAATCGCGCCTGCCCATGGTCGATCATTTTGTATCGCCCTCGGCCGTCGATGAGGTGGTGGCGCTTGCACCGCACTCGCTCTATCAGGTCGACGAGCCAGCGCTGCCGGTTGCCGATTGGGCGCATCCACCGGTGTCGGTGCATGTCCCGATTCAATACGGCTGTAATATGAGCTGCGCCTTCTGCGTTATTCCGCTACGGCGTGGCAAAGAGCGCAGCCGCCCCCTGGCCGAAATTGTTGATGAAGTAACGCGGATTGTCGCGCGCGGCGCAAAAGAGATTACCCTGCTAGGGCAAATTGTTGACTCGTGGGGCCACGATTTGCCAGAACGCCCCGACCTTGCCGATCTGCTGCGGGCTGTTCATGCGGTGCCTGGCCTGGTACGGCTGCGCTTCCTTACCTCGCACCCGGCCTGGATGACCGACAAGCTGATTGCGACCATGGCGCAACTGCCGCGCGCCCAGCGTGAAGTGAATTTGCCGGTGCAGGCCGGCCATGACGATATGCTGAAGCTGATGCGGCGCGGCTATACCGTGGCGCGCTACCGTGAGCTGATCGGCAAAATCCGCGCGGCGATGCCCGATATTTCGTTGACGACCGATATTATTGTTGGGCATCCGGGCGAAACGCGCGAGCACTTTGCAGGCACCCGTGCGCTGCTCGAAGAAATTCAGTTCGATAAGGTACATATTGCCGCCTACTCGGCCCGGCCCGGCACGCGCGCAGGTGCGATGGAAGCCGACCCGGCATTGGCAGTGCCCGAGGCCGAAAAGCAGGCGCGCCGCATCGAGCTTGATCAGCTGCAAGAGCAGATTGCCACGGCGCGCAATGCCGCTTTTCTGGGCCGCACCGCCGAAGTGCTAGTGGAGGGCGAGCATAAGGGCAAATGGCGCGGGCGTACACCTGGCAATAAACTGGTATTCTTTGCCGACGCGCGCGACTGGGTTGGTAAGCTGGCGCGCATTCATATTACCCATACTGGCCCCTGGTCGTTGCAAGGCGAGCTAGTTGGCGAAGGGACGCCAGCCTGATGGCGCAGTACGACGCTCCACTGCTATCTACACCCGAGCCGCCTGCGCCCAGCCGAAGCAAATGGCCGCTGGCGGGCGTCATGGCGATCGATTTTGTGCTGGCGCTGATTGCATTCGTTGCGCTAACCCTGCTGGTGCAGGTAGTTTTCGTGGGCGTGCGTGCCGCACAGCAGGGTCTTTCGCTGGCCGAGCTACAGGCGCGATTGCGCGACCAAACGCAGGCCATGCGCCTGGTAGGCACCGATGGCCTATTTGTGACCTTGCTAGCAACCAACGCCGCCTTTATCTTCATTCCAATCGCCCGCGTAAAATGGCTGCGGCACGAGCCATTGGCCGAGATTGGCTTTACAGCACCGCGCCCGGTTCGGCTGGTTCTCATTGGTATTGGAGTGGGGTTTCTTTCATTACTGCTGAACGGGCTGATCAGCAGCCAGCTCCAGTCGCTATTTGAGCGGCCCGACCAGGCTGCGCTATTTCCGCTCTTCCCTGGCGATTACCTGGGTCAGGTGTTGTTAATGCTCGGCGCGGCGGTGCTAGCCCCGATCGGCGAAGAAATTTTGTTTCGTGGCTATGTCTTCAACGCGCTGCGCCTCACATTCGCTAACCGAAGATGGGGTATACCACTGGCCTATGGTGTAAGCGCATTACTGTTCGCAAGTGTCCATTCACTTTCGGTGAGCCGCGGGTTATTTGCGTTGCTGGTGCCGCTATTCGTCATTGGCTTATTGCTTGCCTGGACGATGCACCGCACCAAGAGTTTATTACCGTGTATCATTGCGCACGCCATCAATAATGGGGTTGCGCTGGCCGGGCTGGTGGCTTGTGTGAATATGCCAGGGATTTCTGGTTGCCCGAAGCTTTAACCTGGCAGTCCACAAGCATTATTGCAGAGTATGTTGTTGCGGAGGAACGTCGCTTGAGCAAACAGGATGAGAAACTACGGTTACGCCGCCGCCTGCAAGATCAGGCAGTTGATATGGCCGCGAAAAATCGGTGGGAAGAGGCGATTGAAGCGAATAAACACCTGATCAACCTTGGCGAAGATGCCGACACCTTTAATCGCTTGGGGAAAGCATATTTCGAAATTGGCAAATTTGCTGATGCGCGCGATGCCTACCAGAATGCACTGCGCATCAACCCCGCCAATACGATCGCCCGTAAGAATATCGAGCGTCTGAGCGATTTGCTGGCGCGTTCAGCTACTGCCAGCGCGCCGGTGCGCACAACCCGTCAGCTGGTTGATCTGCGCCTATTTATTACCGAAACTGGTAAAACGGCGCTGACCACGTTAGTCGATGTTCCGCGCAACGCGATTGTTGATGCGGTAGTGACCGGCGAAAAAGTTGAGCTGAAGCTCGACGGGCGCAATGTGCTGGTGCTTGACGCGAACGGCAATACCATTGGCCGGGTTGAGCCCAAGCTGGCCCAGCGCCTTAGCGAGCTCATGACCGGCGGCAATCGCTATGCAGCGGCGGTGGCCCAGACCAATAATCATCAGTTGCGCGTCCTTATTCGCGAGGCCTACCAGGATCCGAGCCAGCGCGGGCGTGTATCGTTCCCAGGGAAACTTGGCGAAAGCGCGTTGCATGGTGGTTACTTCGCCTCGGCCCGCTACGACGAGTACGGCGATGAGATGATGGACGACGATGATAGCATCGACGCGCGCGAGGAAGTGGAAGAAGAGACATTCGGCGGCGAAGAGGAAGAGCTGGGACTCGACGATATTGAGCAAGATATTGGCGAGGAAGAGGATATGAACGAGGAATAGTGCACAATGGCGCGTGCCGACACGCGCCATTGTGGCTACAGCTAAGTAGCTCCGCTGTACTATTGCCTTCTCGCATTACACGCTCTATACTTGGAGCCGGGCATCGCTACCGATGCCCGGCTTTTACTATGAGGATCTTCGCTTACTCGAGTGAATTCTTCATTTTCTCGGTATTTTTGCGCGGAGCGCAAAAATACCGAGAAAATGAAAAAAGTACCCTGCTGCCGCAGGCACATAAAAAAGTAAGCGAAAGCCCTGACGCTATGTAATCATAACCTGAACAAGTACCTTCTCAGTCTAATTTTTGGTTCTGTATCGTGTATTGCTATAGCTATTGCTGTGAGGAGCTATCATGGATCTGAATATGCGCTTCGATGACAAAGGTAAATTTTTTACGGAACGAGTTGCCAAAGATACGCTCCCAGCCCTGATTCGTACCGCCGATCAAGTCATTATTGGCCATGTCTATGTTCGCCCAGATCGGCGCGTGAAAGATGACCTGAGCGAAGATACCTCACGCTTTCTGCCAGTGACCGATGCGCGGGTATACAACGCTGCCGATGAAAAGTTGCTCTATCACAGCAGCTTCCTTCTGGTGGCGTATGATCATATTATTATGATTAGCCCGCTAGCCGCATTGGTTGATGTACGACCAGTGCCGTGGAACGAGCCTGCGATCGAGGAGGCCGAGTAATGAGCATTCCGCCGCTGCGCGCCTTTACATCTTCAGCCGATAGCGCGGGAACTGCCGCCGAGAAGCCCGGGCACGGGCTGCCAGTGCTACCACCCGAGCCAGGTTCCATCGC
>JAFEAS010000026.1:34225-37269 GCA_018266315.1 Chloroflexi bacterium SZAS-1
CAGCAGATTGAAGCGGTTACAAAGCTGCCATTTCTTGGCGTGCTCGATAAGGTGCTTGAATTTCTCAAGCTCGAAGAATATGTCGATATTATTGGCGCACAAGGTGGCTTCAGTGAGCGCGCGTTTCAGTATGTAGTGGCAACCAAAGGCCGCGTGAAGGTTCACGAGGTGCTTGACCGCTCGCAGTATGCCGGGCCTGCCCCCGTGACGCTCGAAGCGTATGTTGCAATGGTAAAGCGCCAGGCAATGGGCGAGCTGGTTGTGAATGCGCAAACCGTGCGTGAGGCATTTAGTAGCCTGGTAGTGAATGAGCGTATGCTCGATAAAATTGGCCCGGCCGCTAACTCCGCGCGCTCACTCTTTCTGTATGGCCCGCCTGGTAATGGCAAAACAACCATTGCTGAGGGCATTGCGAATATGCTTGGCGGCTATATCATCATTCCCTATGCGATCGAAGTCGATGGCCAGATTATCAAGCTCTACGATCCGCTGAATCATCGCGTCGTTGATGCCCCGGCTGCGCCAGTTGGCGAGCAGGGCCGCCCGTTTGCGGGTGGGCCAGCCCAGGCCGCGCGCCAACCCGATCGGCGCTGGCTGGTGTGTAAGCGTCCACAGGTTGTGGTGGGTGGCGAGCTCATTCTGGAACAGCTTGAGCTGATTTTTGACCCGATTGCGAAAGTGTACGAAGCGCCCTATCAGCTTAAGGCGAATGGCGGCCTTTTTTTGATCGATGATTTTGGCCGCCAAAAATGCCGCCCGCAAGATCTGCTGAATCGGTGGATCGTGCCGCTCGAAAAGAAAACCGATTATCTAGCGCTGCAAACTGGGAAGAAGCTTGAGGTACCGTTCGATGTGCTGATCGTCTTCTCGACCAACCTTTCGCCGCATGATCTGGTTGATGACGCATTCCTGCGCCGTATTCGCCACAAAATTGAGGTAGGCAACCCAACGCCCGATGAGTACCGTGAGATTTTCAAGCTGGTATGCCGGGCGAAGCAAATACCTTATAGCGACGATGGGCTGCGCTACCTCATTCAGGAGCACTATCTGAAAGTGCGGCGCGATCTGCGTGCATGCCATCCACGCGATCTATGCGAACAAATTCTCGATGAGGCAAAATATCGCGGTGTCGCGCCTGCAATGACAAAAGACCTGCTGGATCGTGCGTGTGAGGCATATTTTGTAAAGCTCGCCTGAGCTGTGTGGCCGCATCCATTGGCGTGTACCTACATACTCAGTGCCCCATCATAACAACGCCCTGAGAGGAGCAATCCATGTCTTTATTAAAGCGCCTTGGTGGCGCGCCACAACCGAATGAACCCTCGACACCACCGAGCGCACCCACGCCACCGCCAGCTGAGGCAGCGCATAGCACTACGCCCACTGAGCCGCCACGGCCTGCCATGCCTGCATCCCAGCCGCCGGTGCAGAGTGGCTTCGGCACTGCTGCGAGCGCGCCACCTGCCGCCAGCGGCGTTATTACCAGCGATGCAGGTGGCGCGACGGATCAGCGCATCCTTGAGCTTTCGCTGTGGATTGTGGATCGTGTGCAGGGCTCGATGGGCAACCAGACTGAGCTGAAGCGCACGGCTGAATCGGAGCGGATGCTGCAAGATCGCTTCACTAACTACTACCGCCAGAGCGGCATAAACCTTAGCGATGCGCAAGTGAAAAAGCTGTATGAGATGGTGACCGACGAGCTGTTTGGGTTTGGCCCGATCGAGCCGCTGCTGCGCGACGATGCTGTATCTGAAGTAATGGTGAATGGCCCGAACACAGTCTATGTCGAGCAGCGCGGCAGAGTAAGCCTCACGCCAATTCGCTTTGCGAGCGATGACCATGTGCTTAAGGTCATCGACCGTATTATTCGCCCGCTGGGGCGACGTATCGACCGCAAGTGGCCGATGGTGGATGCGCGCCTACCCGATGGCTCGCGTGTGAATGCGATTATTCCGCCCTGCTCAATCGACGGCCCAACGATTACGATCCGTAAATTTTCTAAGAAAAAGCTTGAGGTTACCGACCTGATCCGCTTCGGCTCGATGACCGAGCAAATGGCCGAATTTTTACGCGCGTGCGTGGTGAGCCGCCTGAATATTGTTGTTTCGGGTGGTACTGGCTCGGGTAAAACGACGCTGCTCAATGTTCTTTCGAATTTTATTCCTGAAGAAGATCGGATTGTGACCATCGAAGATAGCGCCGAGTTGAAGCTGGGCCAGGATCACGTGGTGCGCCTGGAAGCAAAGCCCGCCGAGATCGACGGCACTGGCCGAGTGTCGATCAACGATCTGGTGATTAACTCGCTGCGTATGCGCCCCGAGCGCATTGTGATTGGCGAATGCCGTGGCGGTGAAACCATGGCGATGCTTCAGGCGATGAATACCGGCCACGATGGTTCGCTTACGACCTTACACGCGAATACGCCACGCGATGCCTGCGCGCGTATGGAAACGATGGCTATGATGGCCGGCATGGATATGCCACTGAAGGTTATTCGCGAGCAGGTCGCTTCGGCGGTGGACCTGATTGTGCAGCAGACGCGCCTTGAAGATGGCCAGCGCAAAGTCGCTTATGTGACTGAGGTGCAGGGTATGGAAGGCGATGTGGTTGTGCTGCAGGATATTTTTGTGCTCGATATGAAAGGCAAAACCGCCGATGGCAAGCTCATCACTGAGCTGCGGCCAACCGGCACGCGCCCGCGCTTTACATCGCGGCTAGAAGCACATGGCTTCAAGCTGCCGCCCAGCATTTTCGGCGCGCAAGTGCCGGGCCAGGGCCGGTGGTAAGCATTTCCCGAAATGGCAAGAGCGCAGGCAGTAGATAGTGCCTGCGCTCTTTGTTTGTTGGTTTTAGAAATTTCGCTTACCCGCGCAAGCTCTTGATCTCCTTGCTACTGCGGACGAAAGTATGAGAAATGTTTATGGCTTCAAGCGGCTGCGGGCAAGCGCCAGTCCCTGAACATCTGCAGCCCCGGCAGCAAGCAACGCTGTGGCGCAGGCGGCCATCGTTGCGCCGGTGGTGTATACATCATCGACAAGCAGCAG
>JAFEAS010000026.1:37327-55202 GCA_018266315.1 Chloroflexi bacterium SZAS-1
GCCTGGGCATTTGCTTGCGTGGCTTGCTGGGCGGTGTCGCGCAGGCGCACAATTGGCCCTACGAGCAATGGTAGCCCGCGTGCTTTTGCCACAGTGCGCGCTAATGCTTCAGCCTGGTTAAAGCCGCGTGTGGCTTGCCGGGTGGCATGCAGCGGAATGGCGGCTACTGCATCGAAGATTGGCGGCTGTTTGGCGATATGGGTGGCAAGCAGGCTGCCCAGCGCACTGGCGATGCGCTGATTATTCCGGTATTTCAGCTGATGAATGGCCTCGCGCAGCGGCGACTGGAACGAATAAACAATATGTACCTGGCTCAGGCTGGCGGGCAGCGCGCGATCGTCGGGTTGATAGGGCACGAGTTGTGCCTGGCAGTTTGCGCAAAACAGTGTGCCTACGCGGCGGCATGTAGCACAGCGATCGGGGAAGAGTAGCTGAAGGAAGCGTTCGAGCAGCGATGAATATGGCATGGATGCCCCCAATGTACGGAGAACGACCGTGATTAGTATAGAGTTTTTGGTCTTGTCAGAGAATCAATCCACAGTCCCATCTCTGAGCAATGCTGGTACTATGCACGAATAGGCTTGCGTGGCTACGTGCTTTTGGGAAGGCTGATACGCGCAGCTCCAGTGCTAGCGGCATCACTGAAGTGAAAAGGGGGTAGGGCGCGCGGTTGCGACAATTTGCTACTGGTGCAATTTGTAACGGTGCCTGGGCCAAGTGAGGGCGCTACGCTGAGTGAAGCTGGACTGCCTCTCCTGGCATATATTCCCGATAATACGCTGCTGGTGCGCCGCCTGCCAGGTGCGAACCTGGCCGTGCTCGTACAAACCGGGTTTGCTGGAATGGCCCATTTCAGCTTGCCGATAAGCTTGCACCTGATCTGGATGGGCAGATCTCTGCGCCCCTGGAATGCTTGCCTGCGGCCGGGTGCGGGCGTGCTATGCTCTCCTCTGTGGGCCGTTTAGCGCAAGTCAATCGGCAGCTGCTGCCCAGGCACCGCAGCAGCGGTGGTTACCCCAGATTACCTCAAAATGAGAAGAGTTCTTCAACTGGCATCAGGCGAAGTGCGCCGGTAGGACAGGCCTTTACACAGGCCAGGTCATCATATCCATGGCACAGATCGCACTTACTGGCGCGTTGCGGGCCTGTTGTATGTAATGGAATAGTTGGCTGGCGGAGCCGTTTGATCTGTCGCCATAGATCCCATAGGGGCGATGGCTGTTCACGCGTGGTTGGCACAAGCTGAATAGCCTCATAGGGGCAGGCGGGGACGCAATCACCACAGCCGGTACACTGGTCGGTCACAATAAGCGCGCCCCGGTCGTTCCATTGAATGGCGTTTTCGGGGCATGCTTCTGCACACTCAGCCCCAACCCGGCATTGTCGGCAGGAGTTCGTTACATCTAGATCATTAAGCAGCACCCCATTGGCACGGATCCGCGTGTCGCCGTGGCGTGTAGCACAGGCTTGTTCGCAAATTTTGCATCCGTCTTCACAGAGTACCGGGTTCCGCACGAGTACGTGGGTGCCGCGCAGCAGCCCACGATTGATGGCTTTGTTGAGTTGCTCGGTACGCTCATGGTTGAGCCGAATCGCGGCATTATCGGTGCGGCGCTGTTGAGCGACATCTTGAATCTGGATGTATAGCTCAGGTTTATCGCGTAGCAGATCGGCGAAGTCGGCAGCTGGTAGCGCCAGCACTTCTACCGGTGTCAGCGCGCGAACATCGGCATTATGCGGATTCTGGTCGAGCAGTGCCATTTCGCCAAAGAAATCGCCTTCATCGAGGTGGGCAATTGTTTGCTCACCCTGCGCTACCACAACCTGGCCTTCCTCAATCAGGTAGAGCGCCTGGCCGGGTTCACCTTCTTGAATAATAGTCGCACCACGGTTGTAATGGCGGGGCTGAAGCAGTGCCGCTAGCCGTGAGCGCTCGAATGGCGAGAGGCGGCTGAACAACGGCACCTGCCCAAGCGTACTTTCGGCCAGGCGATGCCGATAGATTGTGCGCAGCGCCTGGGCTAGCTCGGGGGCTTCGGGCAACAGTGCGCGCAGCTGGTCGCGCGGGATTTGCAGCAAGTAGCACACTGTTTCGGCAGTAACGCTGGCCCCGCGAAATAAATCGCCGAAGAGCGGGCCTTCGCCAAAGCAATCACCACGGTTGAGCACGCCAATCAGTATTTTCTGGCGGCTACGATTATGCAGCGTAAGGGTAATTGTGCCGCGCAAAATCAAATAGACGAAATCGCAGGGTGCGTGCTCGTGGAGAATGACAGTGCCAGGCACAAATGCTCGTAGCACGCCAATATCGGCTATGCGTGCCAGATGTTGCTGTGGCACTTTGCCCAGGCAATCGAGCTGAGCCAGCGCGTGGATCTGGCGTGCGTGGCGTTGCTGCTGCTGTTGTATCCGCGCTTCGGCGTGCGGTGGGGTAGGTTGGCGGCGTGGTTCGGGTAGCGCTCCCATAGCTATTGAGGCAGCGGCCTGGAGCCAACTGCGGTATACCGCGGCGCGGGCTGGTCAACAATCATCTGCACGGAAAGACGGTGCACTGCGGCGTCACGATTTAATCCTCGGTAAGGAACCAGGTACGCCCGATGCGTATCACTGGCACAGCCCCATCGGGATTTCCAATAATTTTATTCAGCGGGTCGGTCTGTTCCCAAATTTTTACGACGTTGCCAGTGTCGGTTGTGCGTGTAATCAGCAGGTAAATGCTCCCATTGACCGGGCGCACTAGGGCACGGCTGCCATCGTTAGCGACTGTTTCAATGCCATCGAACTGAATATCGATCGTGAGCTCTTCGTTCGATGCGAGTTTTCCTAATCCGTCCACAAAAGTGTCGAGTGCGGTGCTGAGCGTTACCCGCATATCATCGCGTTCGGCAGGCGCAAAATAATTTGAAAGCTGCTCGACCCATTTGCTGCGCTTGTCGTCGTTGGCAAGCTGCATATCTTTCAATGCGGCGCGCAAGTCTTCGAAGAAGTTTTTTGCAACTGTGTCCGGCGCTAGCCCACCACCGCTTTGCTCGCCTTGCGCCGGGGTAGTCGTTGTAGCAAACCCGCAGGCAGGCAGTAATGCCATTGCGAGGACGAGCAGGGCAAGCCATAGCAGATATCGAACCGATAGTCGCCGCGTTGGTGTCATCAAAACATCCGCGATTGCTCAGGCGCTACTTCGCCGCGCTCAAGGCGGCCATCGCCTACAATATGCCATACTGTCACGCCCTGCGCAATCAGGGCGGGTGTGATCAGCCGCTGGCGATGGCAGTTGTGATAATCGGCCTCGGCGCACATAAAGACGGTGGGAGCCTGTGCGCCTAGTGCTATCAGCTCTGCCAGGCCGTGCTGGAATGTTGGTGCCGGTTTGCCAGCCAGGCCGCCCAACGCATCGCCCAGGTAATGGTAGCCAAGCCCGGCCTGGATGAGCGCGCCTGCCAGGGTTTCGCGGTTGAATTGCGGATTGTGGCGGCTATAGGGCGTGCTACGAACATCGCACACTGTGGCGATGCCATGCTGGCGTAGCCGGGCCAGCAGTTGCTCAAAAGGCACATTCGAGTGGCCGATCGAGTAGAGCGTTGGCTTGTCCAATGGTGTACCCACTGCGTTGCGTTGCATGCGCCTATTGTAGCACAGCGTCACCAGCGGGCAACTTGCACACTTGCGGTTGATACACGGCGATGGTATGATTTCCTGGGTTTTGCCCTGTGCTAGGTGGCTTTGTTGCAGCATTGCGGTGCTGAAAGCGCGCTTTTGCCTGCCCGCCTGGCTATTCCTGATGATACTGTATGCGGGGCTATATGCGCGCAGGCGCTGTGCTGCTTGCGCGTGCCGCGCTATGGAGAGGAGTATTTATGCAGTATAGTTTGTTTTCGCGGCGGCTGGCGCTGATTGCACTCTTGGCTTTGGCCGCAGGCTCGCTTATGCTACCCATAGCGGCGAAACCAGCGCATGCCCAAGCGACGCGCCCGGTGATGGCATTCTACTACCCATGGTACGAATATAACGATTGGAATTACAACCGCATGAGCGATGTTGCCGCACCGAAATACAATGGCGGCGAGCAATCTACGCTGCTGCGCCATATTCAGCAGGCCGACGATGCGGGTATTGATGTGCTGATTTGCACCTGGTATGGCCCGAACGAAGACCGGCTGAACAAGCGCTGTCGGCAGCTGCTGCGCCTGGTGGAGCAAAGCGGGCGCGACCTAAAAGTTGCCATCATCCCCGACCAATCGGCGGCGTTTGATGGCCGCATGCGCACAGTAGATGGCCTGGTGGCGGCGCTCGATGTGCTGCGGCGCGATTTCACCAGCAGCCCGGCCTATTTCCGTTATCAGGGCAAACCAGCCGTATACTGGTTTAACCCGCCCTCGCTCGGTGGTGTCGATGCCTGGCAGCAGCTGCGCAATCGCGCCGACCCGAACCGTGATCAATACTGGTTTGGCGGCACCGATAATTTCAGCTATCTCGATGTGTATGATGCGCTATATTATTTTGATATTAGCTGGGAGCGCGCCGATGGTGCCGCGATGGCTTCGTATGCGGGCCGCCTGGCAAACTATAACCAGGCACATCCTGGCGCAAATAAGCCCTTTATTGGTACGGTGATGCCAGGCTACGACGATATTAAGGTACGCAACGGCCACCGGCGCGATCGCGCGAACGGCAATTACTATCGCGGCACCTGGCAGACGGTGATTGACCGTAATGCCGAGGCAGTGATTCTTACGAGCTTCAACGAGTTTTTCGAGGGTTCGCACATTGAGCCGAGCGAGCAGTATGGCGACTTGTACCTGCGCCTCACTAAAGAGCTAAGCGATCGCTATCACACTGCCCCGGCAGCGCCGCCCGCTAGCCCCGACAATGGCCCCTGCCGCAGCTTCCCCGAGACCGGCCACCGGGTGTGTGGCAGGCTGCTAGAATACTGGGATCAGAATGGCGGCCTACCAGTATTTGGCTACCCAATCACCGACCAGGCGGCTGAACAGGTTGAAGGGCAGGCGGTGCAGGCGCAGCAGTTCGAGCGTAACCGGCTTGAGCTGCACCCTGAGAATGCGCGCCCCTACGATGTGCTGCTGGGGCGGCTTGGCGCGGCCAGCCTCGAACGCCAGGGCCGCAATTGGCAAACCTTCCCCAAAGCCGATCCGGCGACGGCGCACTATTTTGCGCAGACTGGCCACGCGGTTGCGCCGCAATTCTGGGAATATTGGGCCAGCCACGGGTTGGAATTCGATGGGCGTGCGGGCAAGAGCTTTAACGAAAGCCTGGCGCTGTTCGGCTTGCCGCTCTCGGACGCAGCGGTTGAAACGAACCCAACCAACGGTCAGCCCTACCTGACTCAG
Organism: Chloroflexi bacterium SZAS-1; assembly: GCA_018266315.1. GTDB lineage: Bacteria > Chloroflexota > Chloroflexia > Chloroflexales > Roseiflexaceae > Kouleothrix. Next base: position 42,673 of record JAFEAS010000026.1, read on the forward strand.
CATTTTGAGCGCGCCCGCTTTGAATATCACCCTGAGAATACAGGCACACCGTATGTGGTGCTGCTGGGCTTGCTTGGCAACGAGCTGAGTGGCCGGAAGTAGCCGGAAGTAGCGTTGGAGTGCGTAACGGTGAGCGTGGGCGCGGCACAATCGAATCGCCCACGCTTTGTTATGGGCGTCGCTAATGCTGCGCCAAGTGATGGTACAATACGCTTCTAATGTTAACAGGACTTACGTGGTGCCTGTAGAGTGCACTGATCGGGTCTACGTCAGCACGGTACTGCACTGTTTTTGGTGTTCCGCCGTTGGCGTGCCGTGCCAACGGCGGAACACCATCGATAAAAAATACCGCTCTGCTGAAGGAAAAACGCTGACCGCGTAAGCCCTGGTATTACCGGAACAGATGGTCTCTATGAGCGATAAACGCTACCGCATTTACCTATGTGGTGGCCCCAACTGCACACCCAAAGGCCGCGATATCCTGTTGCGCGCACTTGAAGATGCATTATGGACCTACCAACTCGATGCGGTAGTTGACGTGCGGGTGAGCGGCTGCCAGGATCGCTGTGATTTCGCCCCCAACATGACGGTATGGCCGGGGCCATATCACTATTCGCAGCTTACACCTGATGCGGTGCGGCAGATTGTACAAGAGCATCTCCAAGGCGGGCAGCCAGTAGCGATCTGGCTTTCAAATGAAGCTGAGCGGCGGTAGTTTCGATAGTATTTACTTTCGTAACGTGGTATACTGTAGCAGCAATTACGCTACACACATCGTTCTCGCACGCGCCTAGCAGTGGTGCTGGCGCACTGTAATTTGGAGTATCCGATGGGGTTGTTCTCGCGTGGACATAGCGGGCGCGTAACCGAAGAGCAGGTAGTACGGGCGCTGAGCACCGTAGAAGAGCCTGAACTGGGTGGCGACCTCGTATCGCGCCGCATGATCAAAAACCTGGTGGTCGATGGCGAGCATGTCACATTTACGATTGAGCTCACTACACCAGCATGCCCGCTTAAAGATCAGATCAAAGATGAATGCGAAAGCGCACTTGAGCGCCTGGCTGGCGTGCCGCGCAGCGCTGTGTCGATTGAGTTTAGTGCTATGGTGCGCCCGCGCGGCGGCGTGCTCGATAAAGCCGCCATTCCTGGGGTAAGCCATGTCATTGCGGTATCGGCGGGCAAAGGTGGGGTTGGCAAATCGACGGTGGCGGTTAATCTAGCGGTGGCGCTTGCGCAGGAGGGAGCGCGCGTGGGCTTGCTCGATGCCGATATCTATGGCCCTTCCATCCCGCTGATGCTTGGCACCAAAGGGCAAACTCCCGCCGCAACCGCTGGCTCCGATGGTCAGGCACGCATGCTGCCAATCGAGGCGCATGGCATCAAAATGATCTCGGTCGGCTTTCTGGTGGACGACAGCCAGCCGGTAATCTGGCGTGGCCCGATGGTGTCGCAGCTATTGCGGCAGTTTCTTTACCAGGTCGATTGGGGCGAACTTGATTACTTGATTATCGACATGCCGCCCGGCACCGGCGATATTGCCCTGACGCTGGCCCAATCGCTACAGAATGTTGGCCTCACCGGTGCGGTGACGGTGACGACCCCACAGCAGGTAGCTACCATCGACGTGCTCAAGAGCATGGAAATGTTTAAGAAGGTGAATGTGCCATTGCTGGGCGTGATCGAAAATATGGCGTATTTCGTTGCGCCCGATACTGGTGCGCGCTACGATATTTTCGGCACCGGCGGCGCGGCGCGCTTGGCCGAGCAATTAGGCGTGCCGCTGCTGGGCCAAATTCCGCTGGGCATGAGTGTGCGGGCCGGTGGCGATACGGGCGAACCAGCTGCAACCAGCACCCAGGCCGATGCCTATGCCGCCGTTTTTCGTGAAATTGCACAGCAGCTCGCCGCGCGCGTGAGCGTGATGGAGTACGCGTAGGCACGCTGTAGCTGCGTTGTGGGCAAAGAGTGAAAGATGGGGTGGGTATATCTTCACCAAGAAGTTTTGCCTGCGGTTTTTTACGCATCGACCGATAACGCCAGCTGTTCGAGTGGAACACCGAGCTTGAGATGACGAACTCAGGTCTGCAAACAACAACAATTCCGCTATATCTCCCAGATCCTCACGCTACCTTGCCGCAGTACGCGGATGATGAGCCAGCGCACGATTCGTTTGGGCGCCGTATCAACTATCTGCGCATTTCGCTCACCGATCGCTGCAACTTTCGCTGTGTGTATTGCATGCCAGCCGTCGGTACGCAATTTCTGCCGCGCCCCGAGCTGCTTACTACCGATGAGTTGCTGCTGGTAGTGCGCGCTGCCGCCGCTGCAGGCTTTCAGAAGATTCGTTTAACTGGCGGCGAGCCAACCTTGCGCCCCGATCTGGTAGAGATTGTCACGGCGATTAAAGCGACCCCGGGCATTACGCATGTAGCTATGACAACGAATGCGCTGCGGCTGGCAAAACTGGCGCAGCCGCTGAAGGAGGCGGGTCTCGATCGTGTGAATATTAGCATCGATACGCTCGACCCGGCGAAATTTCGCCAGGTGACCCGCGGCGGGAAGCTGGATATGGTATGGGAAGGCATTCAAGCGGCTGATCAGGTGGGCCTCCACCCGATTAAGCTCAACGCCGTAGTCGTGCGCGGCCTGAATGATGAGGAAGTGCCGCAGCTTGCTGCGCTGACATTGCGCTACCCCTGGGAGATGCGCTTTATCGAGGTAATGCCGCTCACGGGTGTGGCCGATGTGGCGGAAGATGGTGTGGTGAAGAGCGAGGAACTGATTGCTCAGCTCGAGCAAATTCATGGCCCGCTTGAAGACCTAGGGCTGGCACCAACCGACTCGGCGCGGCGCTACCGTATCCCCGGCGCGAAGGGCAAGCTGGGCTTTATTAGCGCAGTGAGCGATCCATTCTGCGCAACCTGTAACCGCATGCGGCTCACCGCCGATGGGCGTCTGCACCTGTGCTTGCTGCGCGACAACGAGCTTGATCTACGTGCAGCGATTCGTGGTGGGGCCAGCCAGGCGCAGATCGAGCAGCTGGTGCGCCATGCGGTTGCAATGAAGCCCTGGGGGCATGGTTTGCCCGAGCATGTACTGCCAACGTTGCGTGGCATGTCGCAGCTTGGTGGGTAAAATGAATTATGAAAGAAAGCTCTAGCGTTTCTTGAGAAAGTCTGCTATACTGAGCGCGGTATTGAATAAACCTGTCCCGTTGAGGAGGGAATATGGCAGTCATTGAACAAGATCTCGTCGGTCTGCAGTCGGTGGTCGCACCTGCTCCGCTTTTGGCAATTAGCTCAACCGCCGCGAATCGCCTACAGGCAATGATGAGTGAAAAGCAGCTGGTTGGCTATGGCCTGCGCGTCTTTGTTTCGGGCGGTGGCTGTTCTGGCCTGCAATATGGTATGACATTCGATGATGAGCAGCGCGAGGGCGATACCAGCTGGGAGGCATATGGCCTGAAGATGATGGTTGACCCGATCAGCGCTACCTACCTGACGGGTGCCTCAATCGATTATCAGCAGGACAATATGCTGGCGGGTGCGTTTAAGATCGATAACCCCAATGCTGTATCTAGCTGCGGTTGTGGCCACTCGTTCCGCGGTAAGACCGACCAAGAAGCGGCTGATAATGAGGGCTACGATGGTGGCTATGCTGGCGGTGGCTGCGGCCATTGCGGGCATGGGTAATGTTAGCACCTGCACAGTGTGCCAACACTAGGGCATACTGTTGCCTAGAGCGCACATGTGATGTGAGCAAAGAGCTACCTGTGCTACAAGCGGGTAGCTCTTTTGATTCTGATGCTACTGGCGAATTTATTTGGTATCAGCATGCTGATGAGCGAGAAAGAATAATGGCAACATACCATAATCTTACGGTTGCTCAAATACAGGCAAAACGCGCGCGTGGCGATGTTTTTCACTTCATTGATGTGCGCGAACCATATGAGCATGCGATTGCCCACATCGAGGGCGCAGAATTATTGCCACTGAGCCAAGCCAACACCTGGATCGATAGTTTGCCGAGCGATGAAGAAATTATTTTCTTCTGCCATCATGGTAGCCGTAGTGCTCAGGTCGCCGCTTTTCTAGCCGGGCAGCGTGGTTTTACCAATGTAGCTAATATGTTAGGTGGTATTGAAGCCTGGGCAATTCAGATCGATCCACAGGTGCCACGGTATTAGTATGGATGAATATTACGAGGGCATTCGGCTTTTTAACATGGGCGAGTTTTGGCACGCACACGAGCAGTGGGAAGCGTGTTGGCTGCGTGCTACCGAACCCGAGGCAACTTTTTACAAGGGGATTATCCAGGCGGCGGCAGCGCTGGTGCATTGGCAGCGTGGTAACCCGCGCGGATTGCAGCGCAACTGGGCAAAAAGCCGCCCCAAGCTGGTTGGGCTACCACCAACAATGAATGGCCTGAATCTGGCTTCTTTCATCGCTGATATGGACGCCTTTGTCCAGCGTGATGGGCTCAACCTTCCTTTTCCCCGGCTGCCTATGCTTACGACTTGAAGCATACCTTGCGGGTTATACAGCAGTTGTATCAACGTAAGCGGTAGCGCCGAGCTTTTACTAGTGCTGATAATATTCTGTAGCATGGTCTCAGTAATGTACTTCCCAGTTTAATGGTACTTCTGTAAGATTGTTTTTATGGCTGTATGGTAGTATTATCTCAAATACAGTTGCGCCCTCGCGCCTGAGCTACCGAATAAGCAGTAACAATCACTACCAGGCCCCATTGTGCCACGCCGCTGGTCGATATGCTGGCGTGTGGCCGAACCAAAGAGATTAAAGACATATGCTATACTACAAGATGCTCTACCCAAGCATCTGGGTATGTTTTCTCTCAAAAGCTTCCGTAGAGGCGGCCAGTTCTGTACTGTCTTCGTTGCACTGTGCGCTGGTTGCTAAGTAAGGAGGCACGATATGTTTGCGAAAATACTCGTCGTCGACGATGAGCCATCGATTGTCGATGTTTTAACACGCTTCCTCTCGCGCGAGGGCTACGAAGTTGTTACTGCTGCGAATGGCCTTCAAGCCTTAGAGCGTGTAAGCCAGGAACAGCCGGATTTAATTTTGCTCGATGTGACCATGCCAGAGATGGATGGTTTTACGGTATGCCAGCGGCTGAAGGAAGATGAGAATACGGCGCTGATCCCAATCACTATGCTTACTGGCCTTGATGATCGCGAACATCGCACGCGGGGTATCGAAGCTGGTGCCGATGATTTTCTCACCAAGCCATTCGAGCAAAGCATTTTGCGCGCACGCATTCGGTCGCAACTGCGATTGAAGCGTTTAACTGACCAGCTTGAACATACTGAAGGCGTGATCTTTATGTTAGCGGCGGCAGTAGAGGCTAAGGATGCCTATACTGAGGGGCACTTACGCCGCTTACGCACGTATTCCGAGCATCTGGCCCTCGCGTATGGCCTTTCGCCAGCTGAAGTTCGTGCGGTACGCTATGGTGGCGTGCTGCACGATATTGGCAAAATTGGCGTTGATGAGGCCATTATTCGGAAGCCAGGCCCGCTTACTCCTGAGGAAACTGCCCAGATGCGTCGACATCCCGAAATTGGTGCCCAGATCATTTCGCAAATGCGGTTTGCGCGTGATGTTGCGCCCATTATTAGCGGGCATCATGAGTATTGGGATGGGAGTGGCTACCCCTTGGGCCTGAAGGGTGAAGAAATACCGATCGGTGCGCGTATTATCACCATTGTGGATGCATATGATGCGATGACGACCGACCGCCCTTACCGCGCGGCCCTTAGCGATGAGGAGGCGATCCGGCGGCTGCAAGCTGGGCGCGGCACTCAATTCGACCCCGACCTGCTGGAAGTATTCCTTGAGCTGATTAAGACTGGCAAGTTGCTGCCTGAGCAAGTACGGGCGGCAGTATTGGCAGGAAGCGCGCTACTATGATGAGGGGTTGTGTATAGTGATCTTTTGCCTGCCCTGGTTTGCCCAGCGTGCCACCAGCCACTGACTCTCGCTCATGATGTGCGCGATGCGCAGGGCGAAATATTGGCCGGTCAGCTTGCATGTGCGCGTTGTAGCGTATATTACCCGATCTACGAAGGTATTGCGGATTTTCTTGATACCCCGCGCCCGCTCACACCCGCACAAGTAACCAATGAATGGCCGTTTACTGCCTGGGTTTATGAGCGTGGGTGGCGGCCGTTCGCGTTAACCCTCCTGAGCCGCGAGCCTTTTCCTTACCGGCGCGAGCTACCCCTGATGGCTGACCTCATGCAAACGCAGCGGGGCGGCTTGTACCTTGATGTTGCCTGCTCGAATGGGTTATATGCGCGTGCGCTGGCGCGCACGCTTGGTGCTGCGCCGGGCCATGTTGTTGGTATTGATCATTCCTTGCCGATGCTGTTGCAAGCACGAAGGTTTGCGCGCGAAGCCGGGTTGCGCATAAGCTATGTACGTGCGGAGGCGCAGGGCTTGCCAATCGCGGCAGAGCGGGTGGCGGGTGTTGCCATTGGCGGTTCGTTGAATGAGATTGGCGACCTCGATGCCTGCCTGGAGGAGGCGCGCCGGGTACTACAACCAGCCGGGCGGTTTGTAACGATGACGTTGGCGCGGGCCGCTACTCGGCCAGGGCAGCTGTTCCAATCGTTGATGGCGACCGGCGGTATTACCTTCTGGTCGGCTAGTGTGCTAGTGGCGCAGTTTGCGGCGCATGGGTTCCATACCGTTGAGCAACGCCAGTATGGGCTGGTGATGTTTCACCTGGCACTACCCGCCAACAATGCTCTGGCTGTCTGATGGCGAGGCGATAGAATAAAGACGTTTTGCACGTATGCAGAGCGCACGATAGAATGGCGATATTCGTCGTTCGTCGGCGCTCTTTTCTATCGCAGGTTCCGGTTAGCAAGAAAGTGACAGTATGGCGATTGTGAGCATTGTGCCACCGCAGCGCCCGATTGATGCAGTGGTACGTATTCCTGGTTCGAAAAGCATCACGAACCGTGCACTCGTGCTGGCCGCGCTGGCTGAGGGAATTTCTACGCTTTCGGGCGTGCTGTTCAGCGACGATAGCCACTGGTTTATGGATGGCCTCCAGCGGCTTGGTATCTGTGTGGAGATCGACGAGCCAGGCACTGAGGTGCGGGTACACGGCGTCGCTGGCGGGCCGCCTGCCACCGAGGCCGAGCTGTGGGTTGAGCTGGCCGGAACAGCGGCGCGCTTTCTGCTAGCGTATGCAACATTAGGGCAGGGGCATTACACGATTGATGGCAATGCACGCATGCGCCAGCGCCCGATGGAAGATCTGTTAGCAACGCTGAATTCGCTCGGCGCCTATTGCTATAGCCTAGGGCCACAGGGCGGCCTGCCGGTACGGGTTGAGGCGTGCGGGCTGCGCGGCGGTGCGACTGGCCTGGCTGGCGATAAAACGAGCCAGTTCCTGTCGGCGTTACTGATGGTTGCGCCTTACGCCGATCATGATATCGAATTGACGATGACAACGCCACTTGCAGCGACACCCTATATCGACATAACGATTGCGATGATGCGCGAGTTTGGTGCCGAGGTACAGTGCGATCAGTATCACCGCTTCCGCATCGCGGCTGGGCAGCGTTACCAGGCGCGCACATATCAGATTGAACCCGATGCCTCAAACGCTTCGTATTTTTTTGCAGCAGCGGCGGCCACCGGCGGGCGAGTGCGTGTCGAAGGTATCAGCCGTCAGGCGCTACAGGGCGACATTGCTTTTTTGGATGTGCTCGAACGTATGGGCTGCACGATTCGAGCCGCGCAAAATTGGCTAGAAGTGCAGGGGCCGCCACAGCTGCGTGGCATCGAGCTGGACATGAGCAAATTACCAGATATGGCGATAACGCTTGCAGCCTTAGCTCCATTCGCCGATCGGCCGACCACTATTCGCAATGTGGCGCTTATTCGGCATCACGAAACCGACCGTATTGCGGCGATGACTGGCGAGTTGCGTAAACTTGGCGTGCAGGTTGAAGAATACCCGGATGGGTTGACAATTATGCCAGGCTCGCACCACGCGGCAACCATCGATTCTCACCATGATCATCGTATGGCGATGGGCTTTGCGGTGGCCGGGCTGAATATACCGGGTCTTCGGATTGATAATGCTGAAGCAGTAGGGAAAACCTTCCCGGATTTCTTCACGCGGTTTGCGGCGCTGAGTGGTGCGTAAGATGTATGCCATATCCAATTGAGTATGTATGGTTCCTGCGGTGGTGTACAGTGTAGCCGCCCCCGAACCCACCTATACAACAAGGTATTCCTGATTTGGTATCAAACCGTGTATGTTCAACCGAAGATGTGAGTGAGGAGGAGGCGATGGCAAAAGCCGGGCTATTATTTGTTGGCACCGACGACGGGCTTGTATTGTTCAGCAACCCGAATGAGATTGGGCGCTGGCTCAAAATTGGTCAGCCATTCCGGGGAGCAAGCGTGCGGGCGGTCTGGGCTGTGCCCGATCAGCCATTGCGTGTGTTCGCCGCAGTTGATGGCCTGGGCGTGCAACAGAGCGACGATGGCGGCCAGCAATGGCAAGCATTGTTCGATTGGCCCGCACAGGCAATTGCTGGCACTGCCGCTGGCGAGGTCTATATTCGCGCTGCTGAGCATATATGGGTCAGTCGTGATCAGGGCAATGTGTGGGCACAAGTGCCGCTACCAGGGCCAGCGGCGGCGCTCGCGCTGCTTGGCACGCATATCTATGCTTCTGTTGGAACAGAGGTGGTATTCAGCGTTGACGGCGGTGTATCCTGGGCGCGCTATGGTTCGCTTTTACCGGCGGCGGCAGAACGTGTGGCGGCCACACCCCAACAAGTCGGCCAGGTTTATGCTGTGGCGGGCGGTGCGCTCTACACCTGTGCTGCTGCCGATGGTGCGTGGGCTGCTGTGGCGAATGCGCCCCAGGCTAATGGCCCGATTGCCGCGCTGCCAGGGCAAAACCGTGCGCTGCTGATAGGCCAGGCTACAGGCGGGATTGTACGAAGCGATGATGCGGGCGCGCGCTGGAATGTCGTTCTCACTGAACATAGAGTGTCGGTGATTGTTCCCGCAAGCTATCATGTCGATACCGTTTTTGCTGGTGGTAGCGATGGGCAGCTGTGGGGCTCGACCGATCGGGGGCGTGGCTGGCAAGCGATGAAGTCCGGGTTACCTGCGATTACGAGTATTGCAGCGGCGCGCCTGTTATAGCACGCTCTGGGATGCACATTCAGGTATTTCCAGGACTTACGCGGTGCCTCCATCATATACTGAGCGTGCCTGTGGCAGCACGGTACGTTCTCTCTTTTCGTGTGATTTTTTCGCGCGTAGCGCGCAAAACTACTAGGGCCGAAGTATCAGACTGTTCGCTAAACCCTATGCGTTCAACCGAATTGAGTACCATTCCTCAAAAACACATTGTGCAATAAATTGACATGAGCTGTGCGCCGTGCTACACTTGAGGGAAGTCTGCACTGCATCGTAAGGTATATCATATGGGGCAACCTCCCTCGTTGGGGCAGCTTTCCACCGCCCCTGTCTTCAACACAAAAGCCGTTTCACGGGAGACGGGTGTACCACCAGATACGTTTCGCGCTTGGGAACGCCGTTATGGCGTACCGCGACCGCAGCGTACCGCTGGCGGACACCGGCTGTATTCTGAACGTGATATGGCGATCATCCGCTGGCTGCGCGAGCGCACTGATGAAGGCGTCAATATTAGCCACGCAGTGATGTTGCTTTCGAACACGCTGGACGAAGTTGCGATTGAGCCTGAACATAATAGCGAATCCCGCGCGATCGATAACCTCATCGAGGAATTTATTCAGAGCCTGACCGAATTCGATATGCTGCGCGCCGAGCGTTTGCTGAGCGAGTCGTTTTCGCTCTATCCATTTGAGCAGGTACTCCTCGATCTCATTCAGCCAGCAATGATTGAGGTTGGTGAACGCTGGCATCGTGGCGAAATCAATGTTGCGGTTGAACATTTTGCCACGCAGTTTGTGCGCCGCAAGCTCGCCGGGCTCATGAATGTGTTCGAAGGTAGTAGCCATCGTTCGACGATTGTGGTGGGCTGCGCGCCAAGCGAATTACATGATCTGGGCATGCTCATGGCTTCGTTGTTTTTGGTACGGCGCGGCTGGCATGTCGTGTATTTGGGGCCACAGGTACCAATCGTCGATCTGCTAGAAACAATTAAGCAGGTGCGGCCTCAGCTTATTTGTCTTTCGGCCTCGACGATGGAAACGGCAACGGAACTTGCCATGGTTGGCCGCGCGCTCCACGAAGCTGCACCCGAGGTATTGTTTGGCTATGGCGGGCGGGCTTATAACCTGAACCCTGAAATTTGCCCGACGATGCCAGGAACATTTTTAGGCCGCGATGCTCGTGAGCTGGTAGATGCGGTAGGTAATTTGTTAACACGTACACCTGGAGTTGCTGCCGAATAACTTTGCTGCTGCTGTTTAGGTATATGCTGCGTGCACGGGGATATCCGGATGCGCAGCATTTTTATGCCCAAACATCCACATGTGCGAACATGGCGTATAATCTGCTAACAGCTTCGCGAAAACCTATATAATCTTACAGTACCGCCACAGCGCGCTTGCTGTTTGGAAGGAAGGAGTAGTGCGTGTCGCTTAGCCATTCTCCTGGGTGGGTTTCTATGACACAAAGCGAACGTGAGGTCCCCCCCGGCGAAGCTTCGGCGCTTCTCGCAACCTTACGGCGCTTTGCCGACCACGAGCCGAAGCCTCCAGCGGCTGGTGAGCCATTGCGCATCATTACGCTGCCCGCGGCCTACGATGTCTGCGTTCAGATCACTCGTCAGCATTCACGTAGCTTTTTTCTTAGTACGCAGCTGCTACCGCCCGATAAGCGCCTGGCAGTGCGTTCGCTGTACGCATTCTGCCGCACCAGCGATGATACGGTTGATCAGTGTCCCCAGGATGCTACCCAAGCGCTGGCTGCGTGGGTTGATCAGGTGCATTCGCCTACGGCACCTCCCGATAATGCAGTCTTACTCGCCTGGAACGATACCAGGGAACGCTATGCTGTACCAGCGTATCTGCCCGATGAATTGTTGGCCGGGATTGCGATGGATTTAACGGCGAATCGCTATGCCACATTCGATGATTTGTGGCTGTACTGTTACCGCGTGGCGTCGGTTGTTGGTCTGATCTCGATGCATATTATTGGTTATACCGAAGGTGCCGTGCGATATGCGATTAAACTTGGCGTAGCATTACAGCTTACGAATATTTTGCGCGATATTGGCGAGGATGCCCAGCGCGGGCGTGTCTACCTGCCGCTTGAAGACCTAGCGCGCTTTGGACTTACCGACGATGACATTATGAATGGTCGGCGCGATACCGCTTTTCGTAACCTGATGCGGTTTGAAATTGCACGCGCCCACCGGTTATACGAGGAAGCGTGGCCCGGCATTGGCTTATTACAGGCCGATGGTCGCCTGGCAATTGCTGCCGCAGCTGAGATTTATCGTGCAATTCTTGGCCGTATTGAACGGAATGACTTTGATGTCTTCGGCTGCCGCGCGTATGTGCCCTTATACGAAAAGCTGCTGATATTGTGGCGGGTGCGTCGGCGGTTGCGTGCTGAGGGATGGAGCTAGAAATGCAAACCGCCCAGACATTGCGCAGGCCTGCGACCATGCGCTGGCCGCTTTGGCCCTATAAGGCGTTTTTGGTCATTCTGTTTATTGGCCCGCTGTTAGCGCCTTTATTTCAAGCCACTCGCCTCCCGCGTGTAGCCGATACGGGCGCACTCGCGCGGGATATGCTCTCACACTATATCTGCCCGACGCCAGCGAAATCGTATGTTGTTTTCGGGTTCCCTATGGGGGTATGTGCGCGCTGCTGGGGCGCCACGATCGGGTTATGGCTGGCATGGTTTCTGGTGCGGTGGCCTGGGCTGTTTACGAAGCGCCATAGCTGGGCTGCGCTGCCAGGCAGGCTATGGACGTGGTATCTGGCATGTTCCTGGCCGCAGCGTTTTCTGCTAAGTACCTTGCCATTTTGGCTGTGGGTTGCTGAAATTCGCTGGTGGCCCACCGCGCCATACTGGTTGCTGCTTATCAATGGCGCGTTTGCCGGGTTCTGGGCTGGGCTGTTTTTTTGCTCGGTATGGCCGGGGTTGGCGCGCCCAGCGCATCGATAGCAGGATTGGCCTCGCCGACTGTTGGCTGCGCAGCACTATTTTGTGCACAGTACGCTCTTTCTCCTTCCGCATCTGCATTGATTGTGGGTGGCACGCGCTGCGGCATGCTGCCTCTGATCTTTTGTGCGCAGTTTGGGCGAACTATAGTGTGCCATTAAGAAGTGGGCTGTCGCTCGTCCTGAATGCCTGCATGTGTGTAGCGTAAACATCAGGAATAAAGTTAGGGGTTTCGCTTACTCAAGCACATTCTTCTTTTTCTTGGTGTTTTTTTCGCGGAGTGCAAAAAAGACCAAGAAAAAGTACATTGCTGCCGCAGGCAAATAAACAAGGAAGCGAAAGTCCTAAGTGTAAATGAGAATCGCA
>JAFEAS010000027.1:0-142 GCA_018266315.1 Chloroflexi bacterium SZAS-1
GCATAGGGCGCAATATATTGCAGCGCCGCCGATTCCGAGGCAGTTGCGGCCACAACAATGGTGTAATCCATCGCACCGTATTGCTCAAGCGTACCGACGATCTGGGCAACCTGAGCGCGCTTCTGGCCGATCGCCACATAGA
>JAFEAS010000027.1:180-27854 GCA_018266315.1 Chloroflexi bacterium SZAS-1
GCCGGTCTGGCGGTCGCCAATGATTAGCTCGCGTTGGCCGCGGCCAATTGGGATCATCGCGTCGATAGCAAGAATACCCGTCTGCACCGGCGTATCCACCGATTGGCGCGTAATTACACCTGGCGCGATGCGCTCGATTGGGCGATAGGTTTCGCTGGCAATCGGGCCTTTGTTATCGATTGCCTGGCCCAGCGCGTTGACAACGCGACCCACTAGCCCTTGACCAACCGGCACCGAAATGACGCGCCCGGTAGAATTAACCTGGTCGCCTTCTTCAATGCTCAGGTAGTCGCCAAGAATAATTGCGCTCACCGATTCTTGCTCAAGGTTCAGCGCAATGCCATATACCGGTTCGCTGCGCCCGGCCTTCACCGGGAACTCAAGCAACTCGGCAGCCATTGCCTGCTCAAGCCCCTGGATACGCGCCACACCATCGCCAACCGATACGACGGTGCCGACGTTAACCATTTGCGGACGCAGATCAACGCCTTCTTGAATACTTTTCAGTAATCGCTGATATAGTTCTTGTGTTGCAACGGCCATCGCCGGCACCTCCTGCTTAGTTGTGATACAAAACGGGCGGGCAAGCGCTCCCGATACGTGGGGCCGCCTACCCGCCACTATTCGCCAATCCCGCCGGCCGCGCTATCGGCAGAGCCGCCCAGGTGCCCCCATACGTCGCCGCATGAGGTGGGCAAGTTGCTCTAGCTCGCTAGCATATTGCGCTGGATGGCGCTGAGACGGGCGCGCAGGCTATTATCGAGCACCTGATCGCCGACGCGAATAATCAATCCGCCGATCAACGACGAATCGACACCAAAGCGCAGGTCAAGCTGCTGGCCGTAGCGGCTGCGCAGATCATTTAAGATCGTAGCGCGCTGGGCCTCACTCAGCTCAACTGCACTCACAACTTCGCCGCTCATTGAGCGCGCATTACTCTGGCCGAACTGTTCAAACGCCTGCACCACACTCGGCAGCCGATCGAGCACGCCTTCCCGCGCCATTGCCTGCAAGAAGTTCTGTACTTCACGCGGGGCATCAGCCGGGAGTGCGTTGGCAACGGCCTGCGACTGCGCAGCGCTATCGCCCGACACATTAGTGAGCTTGGCTGCTGCCGCCTTCAGCGATTGCAGCGCCCCACCAAAGAGTGCGTCGTAGAGTGCACGCGCGAAAACATTGGCCTCAGACGTACTCACGATAGTCCTCCAACATATGAAGGATGAATGGTGAAGGATGAAGCGTTTTGATACGAGAGTTTCAGCCTTCAGCCCTCATCTTTTAGTTCTGCCGCCCGAGGCTCGCCAGCGACTCAGCGATCAGCTTATCGTGATTCGACTTTAGCTCTTCGCCAAGTACACGCGAGGCAGTCGCCGTCACCAGGTCAGCCATCTGGTTCTTCAGATCGCCCAGCAGCTGTTCGCGCTCTTGCTCGGATTGTTTGCGCGCCTCAGCCCGGATCCGGTCGGCTTCCTGGCGCGCCTGCGCCACAATTTCCTGCTCCTGAAGCTTTGCCCGCTCCTGAGCCTGCGATAGAATTCCGGCTGCCTCCTGGCGCGCCTGCGCCAGCTTGGCATCGTAATCCTGGTTCGCGCGCGCCAGCTGCTCTTTCACCTGGTCGGCCTCTTTCAGGCTTTCCTGAATGCGGCGAGTGCGCTCGTTCAGCATATTCAGCACTGGCTTGTATAGCAGCATGGTCAGCAGCCATACAATCAGTATCACATTCACCAGCTGCGCAATCAGCAGCCCAAAATTAATACCAAGCTTTTCCATGCTGTTCTCCTACATCCTAGCCCGCGCCAGACGCTGCCTCTGCAATGCCCGGCACTGGGGTCATTCGCTAGATGATCTGGAATGCGATTAGCAGCGAGACAACCAGCGCGAAGATGAACAGCGACTCGGTAAGCGCGAAGCCCAGAATCATATAGGTACGCAGCGTGCCCTCAGCCTCGGGGTTGCGGCCCATCGCGGTGAGCGCGCCGCTGAACACAATGCCGATGCCAACGCCAGGTCCAATCGCGCCAAGGCCCACGGCCAGTGCGGCGGCGATTAGTCGCAAACCTGCGTCACTCATGGTGATTCCCTCCTTAAAAGCAGTATCGTATACGTGTAGAGAACTTGCTGCGTGGCAAACTGCCACGTGTAAACCCAATTGTGTAAGTGCCTAATGTGCGCCGCCGTGCCCCGGTAAATCAACTGCCTCAGCTGGTAGCGTAACATCGTGGCCGTGATCATCATGCCCGCCGTGCGCCAGCGTTGCCAGCGACATAAATACCAGCGTTAGTACCGAGAAGATAAACGCCTGCATAAACGCCACGAACACTTCCAAGCCATAGAACGGGAGCGGCAGCAAATATGGGAAGAGGAAGGCCATAACGCCCAGCACCACCTCACCAGCGAAGATGTTGCCGAAGAGACGGAAGGAGAAAGCGATGATACGAACAAACTCGGAGATGAGCTCAAGAATACCCACCAGGAAGCCCATCGCCCCTTCTTTGAAGTTGAAAAACTTGGTGAGGTAATTCATGCCCAGTGCCTGGAAGCCGAAGTACTCGACCATAAACACCGCCACCAGCGCCCACGCCAGCGTGACGTTCAGATCCGAGCTTGGCGCGCGCAGGGCGGGTACAACCTTGCCATTTTCGCAGTAGCCCGGCAAGCCAGAAAAGACCGGCGACGGTGGCACATGCTTCTCTTTCGCCGCACCTTCAGCTGCCTGGCTGGTTTCGGCCGCAACCGGCTTCTCTTCGTGGCATGCCCCAATACTGCCCACACCGGGTATGAGCGCCAGGTAGTTTGAATACAGCACAAAGAAGAAGATTGAGGCACAAATCGGGAAAAACTTGGCAACATTCTTGCGGTCAACGCTCTGGGCGAAGTTGTAGAACGCTTCGACCATGAATTCCATCACGTTCTGAATGCCGCGCGGCACGAGCTGCATATTGCTGGTTGCTAATATTGCCGTAACCAGCAGCACGATATCGACAATCACGGTCATGATCAGCGAGTTCGTGATCGGGAAGCCGCTGGCACAGTGCTCACCTTCCAGTTCGCCACCAAGACAAAAAATTGGCTCTGCAGCCGCCGATATCGCTAGATCGGCCTTGGTCATCTTCACGCCTGCAAAGTACAGTATCACGCCTATGACCAGAGTAACACCAAGAACTATCAAAATCCGATTACGCATAGAGGGGGCTCCCTTCTGGGCTGCGACTTTGGGAACTCTTTCACAATCAATATAGCATGCTGTTTATGGAAAGTCAATGGCGTTTGAGAACTCTTTCACAAACCGTATGCCTAAGGGCATAAAAATTCAACCTGGATTGGAGGTTGAATTAAACACCATGTTGGAAACCGGGCTCATGACGGGCGCGAGTATAGCATAGGTAAGGCAAGCGCGCAAATTGCCACATAGTTCATCCGCGGGTCAAAATATTCGGCAAACAAATAGAGGCACTTGCATGCCTCTACAGTGGGTTTCTACAGCCAGAAACTAGGCTAATAGCTCTTGCATATCGCGGATGGCGCGCTTGGCATATACCCACACTGAGCCAATCTTTGCCGTGGTAAGCCCGCCCTTATCGAACACGATTACCAGCATATAGTTCTGCAAAATATCAAAGCAGTACACATCGTAGCGCTGGCCTTCGTGCATATACAATGCCGTCGATTCATCTTCACGAAGGATTTGCGATATCTGCCCAGCCGTTGAGAAGCTGGTTGAGAGCAAGGGCAGCAAGATCATGGTTGGCAGCCCCGAGGTAATACCAACCTCGGACAGCACCATACCGGCGCGGTTCGCCAGCAGAATACATTGCGAGCCAACATCCTGTGAAAGCGCTTCCATCCGGCTGCGAATCGGCTTGAGGTTATCGGCGGTGAGCACGAGCGAGCCGCTCCGTGGGCGCGGCCCGGTAGATGGCTTGCGTGCTGGAGCCTCGCTCCGTGCGGGCGGCGGCGGTGGCGGCGCTGCCGAACGAGCTTCACGGCGCGCCCGGCTCGACAGTGATGAAGCTGATGCAGCTGGTTCGGAGCGCGCGTTGGATGCTGCTGGCGGCGGTGGCGCAACTGGCTCAGGCGCTACGGCTGGTGCTTCAGCTGCCGGTGCAGGCTCGGGCGTATGCCTCAGCGCCTGGTACAGCGCATTATGCAGCTCATTCGGAGCCAATGGGCCATTCAAAAATGTATGCACGCCATGGCCCGCAGCCTGTTCAGCGGCCCGGCTATTCGGCAGACGGCTCCAGAGTAACACGCGGGTTGGAACCCCAAAATTCGGCAAAATTTCTGCCAGATCTAAACCGCTCATACCTGGCAGGTCAACATCGGCAATAATTGCCTCAGGCGGCGAGTTGCGCACTTCCCACAAGGCATCGTTCGCCGAATCGAGAATCCGTGCCTCGACATCATCGGCGAGCTGGCTTGGCAGCGCGCGCAGCTCTTCATTCTCGCCTGGTACGATCAGGAGACGGTAGGCCATTGCTCCGCTTTGCCTTTCCCACACAAGATCGCTGCTCACAGAAAAAGGGGGCTTTGGTATGAAAATACCCGCGCGCTACGCACGTATGCAGCCCCTCTCGCGTTACCTTAGCGATTATTGACTGATGGTTGCCGATAGGGCAATGCAAACGAGAAAGCGCTGCCCTTACCTGATTCGCTGGCAACCCAGACTGCGCCCCCTAGTGTACTCACCAGTTCGCGCACCAGGGCTAACCCTAACCCGATGCCGCCATGGTCGCGCGTCAGCGAATCGGAAACCTGGTAGAACCGATCGAAGATGCGTGGCAGCGCACTTTCTGGTATACCAACGCCATTATCTTCAACTTCTACTATCACCCACGGCAAATGCGACACAGGTTGTACAGCTGGGATGAGCCGATAACCACCACTATCGATTGGGCCACTCGGCTGTAGCTTTGCGCTCACTACAATGCGCCCATCGGATGGAGTAAACCGCACCGCATTCGCAAGCAGATGGCCTAAGATTAGCAATACCTTTTCGTGATCACAGATGAAGAGTAATGGCGATTCAGGTAACTCTAAATCAATGGTCTGGTTACGCTCCTCGGCCTCGGCTCGCAGCCGCCCAACCGCATTACGAATAAGCTCTTGAATAACAACCTGGTCAGGTGCCAATTCGGCCTCGCCAGTATCGAGGTGGCGCAGGCTAACCATATCATCAACAATATCTTTAATACGTTGCGCGCTATCCATTACGCGCTGAAGATACAGGCGATTCTCGTTCGTGCTCTGGTCGCGTACCATCATGGTGTAGCCAAGCACAATCGAAAGCGGTGTGCGCAGCTCGTGCGAGGCGATCGAGATGAATTCGCTTTTCAGCCGATCGAGATCTTGCGCGCGCTGGTACGCCTTGTCGAGCTCGCCATACAGCCAGGCATTACGCAAGGCCGCGCCCGCATGGTTCGCCAGCAGCGCTACCGTTTCTACTACGCCAGGCCGAAGCGCATTTGGGCGATGATCACACAGAAGGAGGACACCATTCACGTCGCCTTGCGCGCGCAGGGGCACTGCGATGGCCTGGTCAAGCGATACCGCATCAAGTTCACCTACCGCTGTGCCCTGCACCACAACCGCCTGCTTTTCGCGAAATGCGCGCTCGATCAGGGCTTGGCCATCGGGCAATAATGCACCGCCGCCCAATGCCGAGACAATGGTATGGGGTGCTTCCGCATCCATGGCTAATGCCACAAAGCCTACTCGATAATCACTCTGCTTCAATGATACGCTCAGCAAAATATCGGCCACTTCCGAGAGGGCTAGCGTCGTGCTAAGCGCTTGGCTACTTTCGAACAACTGCTCAATTGCCCGTAGCCGCAAATTATCTTGCAGCAGCGAGCGCTTGTGCAATGCTTGATCAACTGCCAGGCGTAAATGCTCAAGCTCAAATGGCTTCGATAAGAAATCGGCAATACCCCGTTGCACCGACTGCTGCAAGTTTTCCATGGTGGCAAAGCCAGTCATGATGATAATTGCGATGGTCGGATCCTGCTCACGCGCAATATGTGCCAGCTCCAGGCCACTCATCCCCGGCATTTTGATATCGGTAAGCAGCAGATCAAAATGCTGAGCGCTGCGCAGCCGTTGTGCAGCAACCTGCGGGTCGCTTGATGAAACTACTTCGTATCCGCCGCGCTGTAACGTGCGCGAGCAAACGTCGCACATGTACGGCTCATCGTCGACAACTAAAATACGCGGCGGTGCCCCCGTACTTGTGGGTGTTACATTACGACGTAGTGCAGCGACCTGACTCATGCGCTGTATCTCTTGTATGCGGTAGGCGTGGCAGCGCTAATGCACTGCTCATGCAAGTACCTCAACATCAGTGCGGGGAAGTTGCAACAATGTTCCGTCTTCCAGGGCAACATCCACTGCAGCAGTGCGTACCTGTGAGGCAAGGCGACGCGGCGCGGCGGATACCGAACGTACCTGGCCAATTTGCCCTAAATGTGCAGAATCAAGCAGGCGCACAGTAGCACCGCTCCGTATTATTGGGCGCGGTGGTTCAATCTGTACCCCAGCTGTGCGCGAAGAGAGCGGTATCACAACGCGGGGGCGCTGCATTGGGGCGCGCAGCCGGGTACCGCCTTCGATTAAAGCCTCCTGCCGATCATGACTGGCTAATAGCTCGAACAGCGGTGTTGCCATAGGTTGGCTACCAAAGCCTTCAGTGATCACCAGAGTTAAGCCAAGTGGTGGATCGGATGGGGGGTGTGGAAAAGACCAGCCGCCTACCCCAGTGCGCCAGCCATCAACAGTTGCCCAGCCAAGAAACGCCCGTAGTTCAGCTTCGTCGATACTACCCACGATTACGCCGCGCACTTGCTCTTTCGCCGCACGCCGCAATGCCGCAGCGTTAATGCCACTGCCGCCAATAATAATTGCATAGGCGCTTTTCGCGGTAATTTTGTCCGGCTCGATCGGCTCTGAAGGATCGGTAACAAGCAGCTGTAACACGCCCGAACGCTCGGCCCCTATACCAAAAACGCCATACACTTGCGCAGCTGGCGTTTCAATCACCACACCCGTATTTGGAATTATTTCCATTACTAAACCGCGCACGGTTGCCTGAAGCTCATATGTTGTAGGGTCGGGAGAGATCGTAACATAGCCAGTTTCAGTGTCAACGGCCACAATCTTACCGCTGACTGGTGACAAGCAAGTACGCCCAGCAATTCGGCTCGACCGCGCCAGCACCTCACCCTGATTGATTTTATTTCCCACCTCACGCACCATGGCACGCTCAACGAGCGCGGGTGCAATGCTCAAAGCACGCGCGAGGTTAACAATGATCGGTGTGCCCGGCAAAAACGCCTTGGCCACCACCTCTTCTGGCTCTACCCGCTGCCCCTGCCGCACAAGAACTTCACCAGCTGCTGGTAAACGACGCTCGATACGTGCGACAGCACTTGGCAGGAGTGGGGGTGCGCCAGTAGGAACATATAGCGACATGAGTGTGGTGTCTCCACGAATCTTCCATACCTCTGGGTCATTATAGCACAACCACCTCGCTTTAGCTATGCAATCTATCCATACTATAGCGGCGGAAAGGCTCCGTAATCAGCTCAAAACGCTACGAAACTATAGTTCCAATAAAATGCTGCACGCACACATGTTGGTTACCAAATTTGCCGACGCAGAAAGTAGCTACCGTGTTTATCGAAAGCAATAGCGAACAGTACAAATTGCAAGCACCATTCAAAAAATTGATGGGGCTTTCGCTTACCCGTGCAATTATTTCACTTCCTTGATAACGGTTTGCATTCCGCACAAACTATTACCAAGAAGAAGCGATAAAGAAGCATGCTGTCGCAGGCCCATACACGACAAGCAAAGTCTTAAATGATACAAGGCTTGCAATGTATGTGCACAAACCCACAAAGAAATACACATACGCATATATTTTCAAAACCTGTACAAATAATGTATTAAGCATTAGAATGGCCCAAAGCATACCTTTGTAGAAATAATGTATACGTTTTGTGAATAGCAGTTCTACAAATACGTATTATTTGTAGAGCAAATGTAAATTGAAACTAGAGGTTTTGTAAGGATTGAAAACGGTTAAAGATNNCGGAAGTTTGTGAAATAGGCGTATAGCTCCTTTCATTTGTAGTATCAAGTCGGTCGTACATACAGTACTGGCCTAGTTTCGTTTTTGCCTCATTTTTCTACCTCTGTAGTACCGAAACCGAACTACACCGCATATTTAGTTCATATACAGAAAGGGCGATGGTATGAGTTCTGTGTACCAGCCAGCGTCGGTGCCAAGCACGCCCCAGCGCGCTCCCTTCCTACGGATGCTCTCAACGGTGCTGCTCACTCTACGCCTGGCGTTGCCAAAATTAGGCGTCGGCTGGATGTTCGCACTGTTGACGAGTAACTTCAATCGCATCGCAATTCACGAGCTTGGGGTGGCAGCGGTACTTGTGACGATCATGATCGGCATGCATAATTTTCTGTCGCCCTTCCAGGTAGTGTTTGGCCGCCTGGCCGACCGGCATCCGATCTTGGGCTTGCGCCGTACCCCATACTTTTTCCTGGGTTCGCTGGTATCGAGCCTGGTGTTCCTAGCGCTGCCTTCCCTGGCTATCGCGATGGGCCACGGCTCGCTGGTGGCGATACTCACCGGGTTTGCACTGCTGGTCGTATTTGGCATTGGCATCGCTGCGTCAGGCGACTCGCACCACGCCCTGATTGCCGAGGTAACCAACCCCAAATCGCGCGGCGGTGTCGTGGCGGTGGTCTGGACTTTTACAATTGTAAGCGCGATTGCCGCCGCGATTGTGATTAAGGTCGTGATGGGCGACAGCTACACACCCGAGAAAATGCAGGCGCTGTATAACTTAACCCCCTGGGTTGTGTTAATTTCGGGTGCGCTGGGGTTGCTCGGCATCGAGCGGCGCAAGAGCCGCGAAGAGCTTGCCGCCGCGCTGGCACAATCGCAGCAGGTAACGCCCGCCGGAAATGCCCTGAGCGCAGCGTGGTCGTTACTGAACAGCAATGCCCAGGTTCGCGCATTCTTCGGCTTTGTCTTCCTCTCGATCCTTGGTATTTTCCTGCAAGACGCAGTGCTTGAGGTATTCGGTGCGGACGTCTTTGGCATGACGGTGAAGGAAACCACCAGCTTCACCCAAACCTGGGGCGGTGGTGTGCTGATTGGGATGCTGCTGATTGGCATCCTAAGCTCATTCGTGCCGGTGAGCAAGAAGTTGATTGCCACACTCGGCGGCGCAGGTACAGCCGTCGGTCTAGGGTTGCTGACCGTCTGTGCCTTCTCGCAACAGCGCACGCTGCTGAACCCTGCATTGTTGATCATGGGTTTTAGCACTGGCCTGTATAACGTCGGCGCACTTTCCTTGATGATGGATATGACAGTTGAGGGCGCAACCGGCCTATACATGGGCCTGTGGGGCATGGCGCAGGCGTTCGGTACCGGCAGTGCCTCGGTGCTGAGCGGTGCGCTAAAGAGCTTGCTGGTTGAAACCGGCTGGCTCAGCCCGGCGATAGGCTATAGCGCAATCTTCGGGCTAGAAACTGTGCTGATGGTGTTGGGGGTTGCGCTGTTGCGCGGGGTTAGCATAGAAGAATTCCGCGGCCTGACGCGCGAAGATTTGGTACGGAGCATGGAAGCAACGGCGGTAGCCTAAGCCCTTCCACTAGAGGCATAAACCTGTCAGATCAGGCTAACAGTACGGTGCCTGCTTCCTGACGGCATGAAGGGCTCGATCTGACAGGTTTTACAACTAAGGTGAGATAGCTATATCAGCATGAAAATGGTGGTGCTGTATGGCACTTCACGCAATCGAACATCCTACGCAGGGTAGTACTCAGGCCGGGCGGATCGGACCAAATGCGGTGATGCAGACCGTGCAGGCACTGCGCGAGCTGTACGGCCCAACCGCAACGAGCCAGATACTGGCACACATTGGCCGCCCTGATCTCAGCGATTTCTCAGCCGATTCGCTGATCGACGAGCGCGAGTTTGTAGCACTCCACCACGCCCTGATCGATGCGCTTGGGTTAGCCGAAGCAAGCCGGGTGCTTGCGCGTGCTGGCACACTCACTTCGCAATACGTCGTGCATAATCGGATTCCGCGCCCAGCCCAGCGCGTACTACGGCTCCTGCCGTCACGATTAGCGCTGCGTCTGCTGCTGCGCGCGATCAGCCAGCACGCCTGGACGTTCGCAGGCAGCGGGGCGTTTTGCTACACGCTTGGGCGCACGCCACAGCTCACCCTGGAAGACAGCCTGACCGCACGCAATCTTTCAGCCGAACAATGCACCTGTACATTTTATGCAGCAGCGTTTCAAGGGTTCTTTACCACTTTAATAGACCCACGCCTGCGAGTGCACGAGGCGCGTTGTGCGGCTTGTGGTGCCGCGCGCTGTGAATTTGTAGTGGTGGGAGAGGTGACGCAATGAAGATCATGCTCATCCAACCGAACTATCACGCCGGTGGCGCGGAGATTGCCGGCAACTGGCCACCGAGCTGGGTCGCCTACATCGGCGGCGCGCTCAGGGCTGCGGGCTTTCCCAACCTGCGCTTTGTCGATGCAATGACCAACGACCTGAGCGACGAGGTAGTGCGCCAGATCATTGAGAAAAACCAGCCCGACGTGGTGCTTGCCACCGCGATCACGCCAATGATCTACAAGGCCGAGCAAACGCTTAAAATTGCGAAAGAAGTGAACCCGCGCGTTAAAGCCATTCTTGGTGGCGTGCATCCGACCTTTATGTACGCCCAGGTGCTCACCGAAGCGCCCTGGATCGATTATATCGTGCGCGGCGAGGGCGAAGAAATTATCGTCAACCTGCTGCGCATGATCGATAACAACGAAGAAGATCGTGAGCGCGCGAATATTCGCGGCATCGCCTACCTCGACGAGCACGATAAGGTTTTCGCCACCCCGGCCCACCCGCCAATCACCCCGCTTGAGTCGCTCACTCCCGACTGGAGCCTGCTGGAGTGGTCGAAGTACATTTATATTCCGCTGAACGTGCGCGTGGCAGTGCCAAACTTTGCGCGTGGCTGCCCGTTCACCTGCCGTTTCTGCTCGCAGTGGAAGTTCTGGCGCACCTACCGCGTGCGCGACCCGAACGCCTTTGTCGATGAGGTTGAGCAGCTGGTGCAGGAGTTCGGTGTCGGCTTCATGATTCTGGCCGACGAGGAGCCGACGATTCACCGCAAGAAGTTCATCGCCATGTGTAATGCGATGATCGACCGCAAGGTGAAAGTGTACTGGGGCATCAATACGCGCGTCACCGACATTCTGCGCGATGAACAGCTGCTGCCGCTGTACCGCAAGGCCGGGCTGGTGCATGTATCGCTTGGCACTGAGGCCGCCGCGCAGATGAACCTCAATCGCTTCCGCAAGGAAACGACGATTGAACAGAACAAGAAGGCGATTCAGCTGCTTAAGAACCACGGCATGGTCGCCGAGGCGCAGTTCATTATGGGCATGGAAAACGAGACGCCCGATACGATCGAAGAGACCTACCGGCTCTCACAGGACTGGAAGCCGGACATGGCTAACTGGAATATGTACACTCCCTGGCCCTTCGCCGAGCTGTTCGAGGAGCTGGGCGACCGCGTCGAAGTGCGCGATTACTCGAAGTACAACTTTGTGACGCCGATCATCCAGCCCGATGGCATGGATCGTGAGGAGGTGCTGAAGGGCGTGCTGCGCAACTATGGCCGCTTCTATATGCGCAAGGCGCTGCTTGAGTACCCCTTCATCAAAGACCCGTTCAAGCGCAAGTATATGCGCGGCTGCCTGCGGGCCTTCGCGAAAAATACCATGACGAAGCGCTTCTACGACCTGGGCCGAATTAGCTTCCATGGCCTGAGTACACAGATCGACCTGGGCTTTGACGAGCAGAAGGTGTTGACAACTGAGCAGATCATCGAGCTGAAACAGACCCGGCCCGATCTCGCGCCCGACACGAATTTTAAGGGAACGGCGTGAGCAAGTGACGAGGTGCGAGGGTGGGACGGTAACAGCTGCCGTTTATCCCTGCACTGGAGGAAACGATGTCTGCGATCCAAAAAGAAGATGGCCTGTACCATAGCTTCTGTGGGCTGACTTGCGTAGGCTGGCTATATCAGAAGATCAAAGATAGCTTCTTCCTGATTCTGGGCACGCACACCTGCGCGCACCTGCTGCAAAACGCCCTGGGAGTAATGATCTTCGCGCGCCCGCGCTTTGGTGTCGCCCTGCTCGAAGAAAACGACCTTTCCAAGCCGCAGCCCGAGCTAGAAGCGCTGATTGATGAAATCCGCGCCGATCATAAGCCCTCCGTCATCTTCCTGCTCTCATCGTGCACGCCCGAGGTGATGAAAGTTGAGTTCGATGGGCTGGCCCGCCACCTGAGTCGGCCCGACCTGCCGGTGCTATTTGTGCCCGCCAGTGGCCTCGATTACACCTTTAGCCAGGCCGAAGACTCGGTGTTGCAAGCGCTGCTACCCTTCTGCCCGCCCGCCTCGCCCGACGACCGGCGCGTTGTATTCCTCGGCTCGGTGAATGATGCGATTGCCGACGATTTTGCGCTCGAGGCGGCACGGCTCGGTATTCCGGTGGCGGGCTTCCTGCCAGCGACACACTTCCACGAGCTGCCGCCGATCGGGCCGGGCACGGTGCTAGCCCCATTGCAGCCCTACCTTTCGAAAGTCGCCACGCGCCTGGCGCGTGACCGCGGCGCAACGCTGCTAAACTCACTCTTCCCGTTTGGCCCCGATGGCACACGCGCCTTCTGGGAAGACCTGGCGCGGCTATTTGGATTGAATGTCGATTTGCGCGAGCGCGAGGCACAGGCATGGTCGCGGCTCGCCACCCACACCGAGCTGCTGCGCGGCAAGCGGGTGTTCTTCACCGCCGATACATTGATGGAATTGCCGCTGGCGCGCTTCCTCAAAGCCGCTGGCTGCGAGATCGTAGAGTGTAGCTCGCCCTATATTCATAAGAAGTTTCACGCGCGCGAGCTGGCTGCGCTTGAGGGCGTGCCGGTGTTCGAGCAGCCCAACTTCGACCGGCAGCTGCGCACGATCGCCGCAACCCAGCCCGACCTGGTGATCAGCACGCTGGGCACGACCAACCCGCTGATTGGCCAGGGTGTGGTGGCGAAGTGGAGCACCGAATTCGCCTTTATGCCGATTCATGGCTGGGCTGGGGCGGGCACGCTGGTGGGCATGTTCACCAAGGCACTGCGCCGCCACGCCAAGCTCGATCCACTCGACGACCCGGTATGGAGCGCGGGGCTGATGCCAGGCGCGATTCCGTTAGTCAGCAATCGGTCGTAGGCGCTACGCAGTGCATGCCACTGCACCCGCTTTCTGCCGACTGCCGACGGGAGATGACTATGCGACTAGCGCTCTGGATGTATGAAGGCACAGCGCACCACGGCGTGGGACGAATTGCCAATAGCATGCAGAAGGTGCATGCGGTGTTCCACGCACCACAGGGCGACGATTACGTGAACCCGATTTTCACCATGCTGGAGCGCACGCCCGCCTTCCCGCAGATGACCACCAGCGTGGTGAGCGGGCGCGACCTGGCGCAAGGCACCATCCGCCTACCCGAGACGCTACGCCAGGTAGAGGCAAAGCTGCACCCCGACCTGATTATTGTCTGCGCCAGCTGTAGCACTATTCTGCTTCAGGAAGACCTTGAGGTGGTAGCAGCCAATGCGCATACCCAGGCCGAAGTGCTGGTGTACGATGCGAACCCCTACCGCATGGCCGAGGTACTTTCGGCTGATGGGCTATTTACCCAGCTCACCAAGCGCTACGCCCGCCCGCAGCCACTTACCGCACGCCCGAGTGTCAACATTATTGGCCCGGCATCGCTTGGCTTCCACGTCCGCACCGACCTGATCTGCTTGCGGCGGATTATGCAGACGCTGGGGGTGCAGGTGAATGTGATTGCGCCGCTGGGTGCCAGCCTGGCTGACATGGCGCGATTGCCCGCCGCCTGGCTGAATATCGCGCCATACCGCGAATTGGGCCGCAAGGCTGCCGTCTACCTCGAAGAGCAGTTTGGTACGCCCGCGCTCTACGATGCGCCAATTGGCGTGCAGCCCACCCTGGCCTGGCTGCGCCGTCTGGTTGAAATGCTGAACGACGTGGGCGCGCGCGTGGACGGCCCGGCGGTAGATTTGCCGCCGCTCACCGCCTTCTCGCTCGACGGGATGAGTGCACCAAGCGGCGTGCCCTGGTTTGCGCGCACCGCCGATATGGACAGCTTTAGCAGCAAGAATGCCTTTGTATTTGGCGACGCGACGCATACGGTAGGCATCGTTAAGTTCTTACACGATGAGCTAGGGATGGACATTGCTGGCGCAGGCACCTACCTGGCGCACGAGGCTGGCTGGGTGGCCGAGCAACTGGTGGGGTATTTGCCGCCGACTGCCGACCAAGAATCGCCGACCGCCGACCGAACAGCCCATGGTCAGCCGTCATCCGTCGGCGGTCTGCTCGTCACCGATCGCTTTCAGGATGTAGCCGCCCGGATTGCAGAGCTACAGCCCAGCCTGGTGTGCGGCACACAGATGGAACGGCACAGCTGCCGCAAGCTCGACATCCCGTGTATAGTGATCGCGCCGCCAACGCATATCGAGAACCACTTGCTGGGCTACCGCCCAATGCTGGGCTTCGATGGCGCGGATGTAATTGCCGATGAGGTCTATACCACCACTACATTGGGCCTCGAAAAGCACCTGATCGACCTGTTTGGCGATGCGGGCCTTGAGTATGAGGAGAATGGGGGCCAGGAGATCGGGCAGGATACACCCGCGCTGGATACACCGCCATCGCAGGAAAATGCAGTGGCGAGCGGCGCACTACCTCACCCGCTAACCCCCAAAGCCCAAACCCCAACCTGGACGCCCGACGCCCAGGCGATGCTGAAGAAAGTACCGTTTTTCGTGCGCGGGCGGGTGCAGCGCAATGTTGAGAAATATGCCACCGAGCAGGGCGTGAGCGACATTACCGTCGATGTACTGCAGGCCGCAAAAGAAGCGCTCGGCGGCTAGCCAGCAGAAGCAGTACTCACAAAGCCGTATGTAATTGATGCTTCCGGCTCACTGCAAACGGTTAACGATTATGGATGGCCCAACCAAAGGTCTGCAAACTATTACCATGCTCTCACAGGATGCGCGGCTGAAAGGGCGGCCCAAGCTCTGCAGCGACTGCGGCTTCTGCGACAGTAGTATGCGCCCGCTGATGGCGCAAAGCTGCGTGTTTGTCGAAAACCGCACGGCTGACATCGAGCGACACATCCATGGCCGCGCGCGCCAGACACCCGACGAGCAGCTATTCGGCGTGTATCGGCAGATGCTGGCTGCGCGGCTGCGCCCGGCGAACCCGCAGGCCCAATGGAGCGGGCTGGTAACACGGCTGGGGGCGCTGCTGCTTGAGCGCGGCTTGGCCAACGCGGTGCTGACCACGCGGGCGGTGCCGGGTACACGTTTTGCACCGCAGCCCTTTCTGGCGCGCACACCCGCCGAGGTGCTTGCCAGCGCAGGCAACAAGCCCTGCCTGGCCCCCGGCCTCAGCCTGCTCGACGACGTGCGCGCGAGCGGCGTGCGGCGACTGGCCGTGATTGGCGTGGGCTGCCAGGTACACGCCCTGCGCGCCGCCCAGCACGAGCTTGGGCTGGAAGCGCTATATGTGATTGGCATCCCGTGCAGCGATAACGTCGCCTATCCCGATCTGCAACACTTCCTGGAACTGGTAAGCCGTTCACCCAGCACCGTGGCGCATTTCGAGTTCATGCAAGATTTTAGCGTCCACCTGCGCCACGACAACGGACAGATCGAAAAAGTTAATTTCATCGACATACCAATGGCCGAACTCGGCGATATTTTTCCTTCAGCCTGCCTTGCCTGCTTCGATTACGCCAATACCCTGGCCGATATCACGATCGGCTACATGGGCGCGCCGTTTGGCTGGCAGTGGCTCCTGGCGCGGAATGCGCGCGGCGAGGCGCTGCTCGACTTGCTGCGATCCGATCTTGATCTGGGCGAGCTTACTGAACGCGGCGACCGGCGCGCTGGTGTGGCGCGTTACGCGGCCATGTTGGCTCAGCCGCCGAAGCGGCCACCGGCGCTCATCCGCAAGCTCATTGCGGCACTGATGCGGCGGCGCGGCCCGCGCGGGCTTGAGTTTGCGCGCAGCGTGATTGAGATGAAGATGCTGCGCAACCTGCATTATGTGCGCGCTCGCTTCGGGCGGATGGAGCGGCGCGTGATACCCGGGCATGTCTATGCAGCGCTCGAGCCCTACGCCGAGGCATATGCGCAAGCATTCGGGCGCGCGCTTCTGCCGGAACCAATCACCACGCCAGGCATACAAGATACGCCAACCGAGTCGGTAGCTCAGGTTCTCTAGCTGGTTTTCTGTTCTTCGTGCCTTCGTGGTTAACAAGGGGGAACGTTCCATGAGTCTCACGCTCGCAGTGTACGGTAAGGGCGGCATTGGCAAAAGCACCACTAGCGCGAACCTCTCGGCAGCATTTGCGCTCCAGGGCGCAAAGGTGCTGCAAATTGGCTGCGATCCCAAGCACGACAGCACCTTCCCGCTCACCGGCACCCTGCAAAACACCGTGATCGACGTGCTGACCGAAGTCGATTTCCATATTGAAGATGTCGATATCGACGATGTGGTAAAGCACGGGTACGCCGGCGTCGATACGCTTGAGTCGGGCGGACCACCGGCGGGCAGCGGCTGCGGCGGCTATGTTGTGGGCGAAACGGTGAAGCTGCTCAACGAGTTCGGCCTGTACAACAAGTACGATGTGATTGTGTTCGACGTGCTGGGCGATGTGGTATGCGGCGGCTTTTCGGCCCCGCTGAACTATGCCGATTTTGGCGTCATTATCGCCTGTAACGACTTCGACAGCATTTTCGCCGCCAACCGGCTGTGCCTGGCAATTAAGCAGAAAAGCGTGCGCTACAAAGTCAAGCTGGCGGGTATCATCGCCAACCGCGTCGATTATGAGTATGGCGGCGGCACTGCCCTGCTCGACGAATTCGCCAGCACGGTTGGCACCGAAATCATTGGCAAGGTGCCCTACCACGACCTGATTCGCCGCTCGCGCCTGGCGGGCAGAACGCTGTTCGAGATGGAAGGGCCTGATAAAGAACAGTGCATCGCACCCTTCACCCACATGGCCGATTACCTGCTCAACCAGCCGCGCTCTGAGGTACCCTCGCCACTGGGCGACCGCGAGATTTTCAATGTGATTGGCGGATGGAAGTAGCCTTATTTTGGATGTGCGATTGCTCGTTCATCGAGCATCAAAAAGCAGTATGACAGAGCTTGTGAATCATAAAGATCGCCTGCTGGCCTACTTCGATGGCCTGGGCTTCGAGCGCTGGAGCGCGATTTACGGCGATGCCGACGTGTCGCGCATTCGCAGCACCATTCGCCAGGGGCACGCGCGCATGCTCGCGCTGGCCGAGCAGTGGCTGTGCGAGGCACTGCGCGCCGACGAACGACAAAAGGCGACTGACGAAGGAACGTCGCACGCAAAAGCCCGCCCTTCGCCCTTCGCCCTTCCACCTTCGTCTGTTCTCGATGCTGGCTGCGGTACGGGGCTGTTAAGCCTGGCACTCGCCCGGCGCGGCTTTCGGGTTACGGCAGTAGACCTGGCACCGCAAATGGTAGCAGCGACACGCCGCGCGCTGCATGAAGCCGGGTTCGCGGAACAAGCCGACGTGCGAGTTGGCGACGCCGAAAGCGCCGAAGGCACGTTTGACGCGGTGGCCTGCCTTGATGTGCTGGTGCACTACCCCGAAGCTGGCTTCACGCCGATCTGCCAGGCGCTGGCCCGGCGCACGCGCGGCACGCTGGTGTTTACCTATGCGCCGCACAGACCGCTACTCGCCGGGTTGCACTGGGTGGGCGGGCGCTTCCCAAGCGCGCACCGCCGCACCGAGATCCAAATGATCCGCCCCCGCGTCGTCGCCCAGATCCTCGCCAATGTCGGGATGCAGGTGCGGCGAACCGCCTCAATCAGCCACGGTTTCTACCATGTGACGCTGGTGGAGGCCGTGCGCAGCGCCGAGCCGAAGGAGCGTTTATGAGAAAACTGCTGGTTGTTGTGCTGTTGGGTGTTGCTGGCGTGGTGCTGGGCCGGTGGTATCGCCGCGAAGTAATGCACGAAGGCGATGCGCTCGTACACTTGCAAAGTGAGCACGAGCACTTTCACCTGCATGTCGACATGCCGCCCGAGCTTGAGATTCAGCCCGGCGACACGCTGCATGTGCTGAATGTACCGCAATCGTATGGGCAAACACCCGGCGAACTGACCTACCCGAGCCGCGTGCGATTGTACAAAGCAAGCTGGCTCAAGCGCAACCTGATCAAGCGCAGTAGCCTGGCCGAGATCAACGAGCTGGTGGAACACCCGTGAGCCGCGAGTAGCCAGCAGTCGGTAGTGCTCGCTACCGCCGGTTTGCTACCTTCGGCCTACAAGTCTAGTGGAGGTTTTTCATGTTCTTCAACCCGCTGATGATGCAGATGCCAGGCGAGTTTACACCCACTACCCAGCACGCCATGCAGGAAGCAATCCTGACGCCGCGGTTTTACACGACTGACTACAAAGCCGTCGATAAGTTGCATGTCGACCATATGCGCGAGGAATTCGAGTGGATTCGCAGCGAGTTTGAGCGCGATTACAACAAGGGCCACTTCGTGCGTAACGACGAGTTTCTGGCCGGGTTCGACGATATGCCGGTGCGCGCGCAGTTTATCGAATTCCTAGAGCGCAGCTGTACCGCCGAGTTCAGCGGCTGCATTCTTTACGCCGAAATGGTGAAACACCTGAAAGATCCGACGATGCGCGCGATCTTCAAGTACATGAGCCGCGACGAGGGCCGCCACGCCGGGTTCCTCAACAAAACAATGGCCGACCTGAATGTTGAGATGAACCTGAATGTGCTGCATACCCGCAAGAAATACACCTACTTCAAGCCCAAGTTTATTTTCTACTCGGTGTATCTCTCCGAGAAAATTGGCTATGCGCGCTATATCGAGATCTATCGCCACCTGCAGAAAAACCCACAGGGCCTGATTCACCCAATCTTCAAGTGGTTTGAGAAATGGTGCAACGACGAATATCGCCACGGCGAGTTTTTCTCGCTGCTGATGCGCAGCCAGCCCGAGCTGCTTGCGGGCGTGAACCAGCGCTGGATTCGATTCTTCCTGCTGGCGGTGTATGCCACGATGTATCTGAACGATGCGCGGCGCGCCGACTTCTACCAGGCCCTCGGGCTTAACTGGCGCGAATACGACCAGCGCGTGATTCGCCTGACGAATACCATCAGCACGCAGGTGTACCCGGTGACGCTGCCGCTCGATAACCCGAGCTTCTTCAAGAACTTCGATGCCTGTGTGCGCTACGACGCGCTGAGCCGCCAGCTGGATGCTAAAGGCGACGCCATTTCGAAGCTCCGTTCGGCCCGTCTGAAATCGGCCATTGGTGTGCGGCTGCTGGCGACCTACCGCCTGGCACCACAGGTCACCACTGCGGCCAACCGCTGGCAGGGCTTGGCGGGCTTCCCGAACTATCCCGGCGTGCGCGCGAACGAACGCGCTGTATCCGCCTGACGAAAGGAAAAGGTAAAAGGCAAAAAGCAAAAACGAGTTGCAGCTCAAGCGCGCTCTTCTGTTTGATGCTACCTTTTATCTTTTTCCTTTTGCCTTTGCCTTGGAGCAAGTATGCGCTTCATCTTCCTGACGATGGACGGCAACCACGCGGCGGCGCTGCGCGCTGCGGCCGGGCGATTGCAGCGCGAATACGCAATACCGCTTGAGCTGGGGCTATACGATGCCAACAGTATGCGGGGCGACGCCGCCTGGGCGCGGCTGGCTGCCGATGTCGCACGTGCCGATTTTGTCTATGGCGCGATGCTGTTTGGCGAAGAATTTGTGCGCCCGCTACAAACACTCCTGGGCAATGCGCCCTGCCCGGTCTGCGTTATCACCAGCAACCCGGCGCTCATCCGCCAGACGCGCCTGGGCAAGTTCGAGCTGCACGCGCGCGACAGCGAGGCACGGCCAAGCTCGCCACTGCTAGCCTGGGCGCGTAAGTTCCGCCCCAAGGGCGGCCACGGCGAAGGGCAGCGCCAGCTCGCCATGCTGCGCAACCTGGGCAAGATCATGAAACACCTGCCCGGCAAGGCGCGCGACTTACACACCTATATTGCTGTGCACCAGTACTGGATGCACTGCTCGGAAGAAAACCTGCGGCGCATGCTGCTGCTACTGATTGAGCGCTATGTGCCAGGCTACAAAGGCCGCCTGCCAATCGAAGACCCGATCGAGTACCCCGAAGTGGCGCTGCTTCACCCCGACGCGCCCGCGCCATTTGGCGATATGGCAGCGTACCAGAAGTGGCTGGCAAGCAATCGAAAGGTGGAGGTTGGCGAGCGCAGCCGGAAGGCAACTACCGCTGTGCCAAATTCCACCGCGCGCCCGCTTGGCACGGTTGGCTTGCTCTCGCTGCGCACCGTGGCGCTAAGCGGTAACACTGCGCACCTGCACGCCCTGCACCGTGCACTTGAGGCGCGCGGCCTCGAAGTACGCATGGCGTATGGCGCGGGGTTAGACTTTCGCCCGGCAATCGACAAATTCTTTAAGACGACCGACGATCGACAACGGACTACCGGCCATCTCTGGCGCAGCAATCACAGGTTACCCGTTGCCGTCGGCTCATCGTCGGAGGTGGATGTGCTGCTCAACGGGGCCGGGTTCTCGCTAATTGGCGGCATGGCCGAGAGCCGCCCCGACGAGGCGCGCGCCGCGCTTGAGGCGCTGGACGTGGGCTATTTTGATATGATCCCGCTGTCGTTTCAGCGCGTGGAGGATTGGCGGCACGACGATACCGGCCTTGCGCCGATTCAGGTGGCGATGAATGTGGCGCTGCCCGAGCTTGATGCGGCGGCTGAGCCGCTGGTGTTCGGTGGGCCGACCATAGGCAGCGACCAGTTTGTGGCGCTGCCCGAGCAAATTGAGCGCGCCGCCGACCGGATCGCGCGCCGAGTGGCGCTACGCCGCAAGCCCAATGCTGAGAAGAGGCTGGCGGTTGTGCTGTTCAACTTCCCGCCGACGCTGGGCAATATCGGCACCGCTGCGTACCTCGATGTATTTACCAGCCTGCACACCCTGATGCAGCGCCTGCGCGCCGAAGGATATGCCGTCACCGCCCCGCCCAGCGTTGACGACTTGCGCGCCGCACTGGTGGAAGGCAACGCCCAGATCTACGGCACCGATGGCAATGTCGGGGCGCAGCTGTCGCTCACCGACTATCGCAAGCTCTTCCCCGATTATGTAGACATCGAGCCATTTTGGGGCCAGGCACCCGGCGAATTGCTCAACGATGGCAAGCATTTTCACGTTCTTGGCGCGCAGTTCGGCCAGCTGTTCGTAGGTATTCAGCCAAGCTTCGGCTACGAGCGCGACCCCATGCGTCTGCTGATGGCGAAGGACGCCGCGCCGCATCATGGCTTCGCCGCCTTCTACACCTGGCTCGACCGCGTGTTTGGGGCCGATGCGGTCATCCACTTCGGCACGCATGGCGCGCTGGAATTTATGCCCGGCAAGCAGGTGGGTTTGAGTAGTACATGCTGGCCGGTGCGTCTGCTGGGCGGTCTGCCGAACTTCTACTACTACAGTGTAAACAACCCGAGCGAGGCAACCATCGCCAAGCGGCGCGGCGCGGCCACCCTGGTGAGCTATATGGTGCCGCCGCTGCAGCAGGCGGGCCTGTACAAAGGGCTGCGCCTGCTGAAAGACAGCATCGATAGCTACCGCGCCCGACCCAGCGCCGATCTGCTGGACGACATCAAGGTACAGGCTGAGAAGCTGGGTATTACTGTTGAAACAGACGACGGCGCGCCATCATCCGACGAATATGTGGCCGCGCTCGCCCACGAGCTGCTGTTAGTCGAGCAGCGCATGATCCCGATGGGGCTGCATGTGCTGGGCAGCACGCCCGGTGCCGCCGAACTTACCGACGTTCTGGCGCTGGTCGCGGCATTCTACCGCCCGGTGCTGGCTGGTGACGCCACCCCGGCCCCGCTGCCGCAGCTAGTGGCCGCACGCCTCGGCTGGGATTACGCCGCCCTGCGCGACACAATCAAGCGCGACCCCGACGCCCAGCAGCGCTGGGAACGGCTCGATGGAATCGTCAAAGAAGCGATGCGGCGGCTAGTCGATACGTACACCCAACATGCCGCTATTGGGCGCGGCCAGGAGCTTACGACCAGCGTTTACGCATCCGCAGAGAGCTACCTGCACCAGGCAGCGGGCATTCGGCCCGGCGAGCTACGCTCGCTGTGGACCCACCTGTACGATCTGCTGAATAACATGACCAACGAGCAGGAGATGAACGGCCTGCTTCACGCGCTGGCGGGCGGCTATATTGCGCCTTCACCCGCGAACGACGTGGTGCGCAACCCGGCGGTGGTGCCGACTGGCCGCAATATCCATGGCCTCGATCCATTCCGTGTCCCTTCCGCCGCCGCACAGGATGCTGGCGAGCGCCTGATGCTTGAACTGGTGGAGCGATTAACGCACGAGCACGGGCACCTGCCTGAAACCGTGGCGCTGGTGCTCTGGGGTGCCGACAACCTGAAGAGCGATGGCGAGGGTGTGGCCCAGGCATTGGCGCTGCTGGGCGCGCGCGTCGTGCTCGACGAGCTGGGCAAGGTGAGCGATGTTGCGCTCGTTCCGCTGGCCGAGCTGAAGCGCCCGCGTATTGACGTGGTGGTGACGGTGAGCGGCATCTTCCGCGACCTGCTGGGCCACCAGATGCTGCTGATTGACAAAGCCGCGCGCCTGGCTGCCGCCGCCGACGAGCCGCTTGAATTCAACTTTGTGCGCAAGCACGCGCTGGCCCAGGCCGCCGAGCTGCAGCTGCCGCTCGAAGAGGCGGCGACCCGCGTCTTCGCCAATGCACCCGGCAGCTATGGCGCGAATGTGAACCACCTGGTAGAAAGCAGCGCCTGGGACAACGACGAGCAGCTGGCCGAGGCATTCGTAAGCCGCAAGAGCTTCGCCTATAGCGCGGGCGGCCAATGGCGCGAGGCGCGGTCGGTGCTCGAACACGCGCTGGCAACCGTCGATGCCACCTTCCAAAATGTCGATAGCTTCGAAGTCGGCATTAGCGATATCGACCATTACTACGAAAACCTCGGCGGTATCACCAAAAGCGTAGAAAAGCTGCGCGGCGCGCGCCCGCCAGTGCTGGTGGCCGATGCGATTACGACCACGGGCCGCCTGAGCACACTTGAACAGATGGTACGGCTCGAAACGCGCGCCAAGCTGCTGAACCCGAAGTGGTTCGAGGCCATGCTGGCGCACGGCTACCAGGGCGTCCACGAGATCGAAGCGCGCGTGGGTAACACCTACGGCTGGAGCGCGACCACCGCCGCGGTTGAGGGCTGGGTATACCAGGGCGTGGCCGATACTTTCTTGCTCGACGAAGACCTGCGCGACCGTATGGCAAACCTGAATGCGCATGCCACGGCTTCAATCACGCGCCGCCTGCTTGAGGCTAGCGACCGTGGTTTCTGGGACGCCGACGAAGCGACGTTGGAAGCACTACGCGAAATCTATAGCGACCTGGAAGATCGGCTGGAGGGCGTGCAGCTGGCAGTGGGCAGGTAGGAGAGACAGAGTGTGAATGTAAGGGCGCGGCTCGTCTTCGCCCTTATGTGCATCGGCGGTCGTTCGGGTGTCGGCGGTGGTCAGTGGTCAAGGCGGATGCAAAGGGGTGGCACATGTCAATCATCAAAAACATTCGGTTGGGCCTGCTCCATGTGGCGGTAGCGATCACCTTTGTGCTCATCAACGGCGTGCTCAACCGCGTCATGATTCACGATCTGAATATTCTGGCTTCACTCGTGGCGGTGCTGGTCGTATTGCCCTACCTGCTTTCGCCGCTGCAAGTGTGGGTGGGCCAGCACTCCGACACGCATCCAATTGCGGGCTACCGCCGCACACCCTATATTTTGCTTGGGCTATTGCTGTGCATTGGCGGCATGGTGCTGACGCCGCATGCGGCCATGCGTATGCCCGACCACCTGGCAGCCGGGATATTGCTTGGCGCAATGGCGTTTGGGGCCTGGGGCATTGGCTACAACCTTGCGGTAGTAGGCTACCTCTCGCTCGCCAGCGACCTTTCCGAAGAGCACCAGCGTTCGCGCACGATTGCGATTATGTGGTTCATGATGATTGTTAGTATCATTGCCACCGCAATTATCGCCGGGCGCGCGCTGGCCCAGTACGATGCGGCCCGTCTAGTGTATGTATTCAATACCGGCGGGCTAATCGCACTCGGCATTGCCGCACTGGGGTTGGTTGGCCTCGAACCGCGCGGCAACCTGCCCGCTGCCCAATCGCGCGCCAGCCAGCGCGCCGCCTTACGTGCGGTGCTCGGCAACGCGCAGGCGCGCCGCTTCTTCGTCTACCTCATCCTTATGCTGGCGGCGATTCTTGGGCAAGATATTTTGCTGGAACCCTATGGCGCGCAGGCCTTTGGGATGACCGTGGCGCAAACCACCCAGCTTACGGCCACCTGGGGTGGCGCAACCCTGATCGCGCTGCTGCTGCAAGGGCTAGTGCTCAGCCGCTGGCTCAGCAAGAAGACCGGTGCCGTTCTTGGCGCGCTGCTCGCTACGGCTGGGCTGCTGCTGATAGCGGGTAGCGGCCTGCTAAGTATGCAAGCGCTGTTCGTGCCGGGCGTGTTTACGCTGGGGTTTGGCACCGGCATTGCCACCAGCACCAACCTTGGCCTGATGCTCGATATGACCACACCCGAGCAGGTGGGCTTATTCATTGGGGCATGGGGCCTGGCCGATGCGCTGGCGCGCGGCGCGGGCATGCTGCTCGGCGGTGTGCTGCGCGATCTTGTCACCGCCGCGACGGGTAACGGGTCGAGCGGCTATATTGCGGTATTCCTGATCGAAGCAATGATGCTGGCCTGCTCGCTGCTCCTGCTGCGTGCGATCGATGTTCGCTCGTTCCGCAGCCAGCAGCCAACGCTAACCGAGCTAGTGGCGCTGGCGGGCGATGCGTAAGGTTGTGAAGACTATGTGCCGCGTGTTGAATTCTGCACGCGCGCCTAGGTACCAGGCGCTACGATACTGATTGAACGAGGTTAGGATAATACCCATATCTAGAGGATTTCATGCAAGCAATTGCTAATGGCAAAGAAGCACCCGCCCTCGCGATTACGCAACGTCAAGCATTGCCGGTATACCCCTTCGCCGCAATTGTAGGCCAGGCCGAGCTGAAGCAAGCGCTGCTGCTGTGTGTGATCGACCCGACCATCGGCGGGGTGATGGTGATGGGCCATCGCGGCACCGCGAAGAGTACGGCGGTGCGCGCGCTCGCGGCATTACTGCCACCAATGAAGGTGGTAGCCGATTGCCCATATAACTGCGATCCAGCCGCGCCCTCGCCGCTGTGCCCGCACTGCGCCGAGCTAACCCGTCACCCGCGACCGACGCCCAAGGCAAACAATGGCCATGCGCCGTTGGTCACTCGTCAGGCGTCAACCATGCGCTCTGTCCCCGTGGTTGATCTGCCGCTCGGCGCAACCGAAGACCGGGTGGTTGGCGCGCTTGATATCGAGCGGGCGCTGGTAGAAGGCGTACAGGCATTTGCGCCTGGCCTGCTGGCGCGCGCCAATCGTGGCTTCCTGTATATCGACGAAGTGAACCTGCTGGAAGATCACCTGGTTGACTTACTGCTCGACGTAGCGCAAAGCGGCGTGAACGTCGTCGAGCGCGAAGGCGTAAGCGTGCGCCACCCGGCGCGGTTTGTGCTGGTGGGCAGCGGCAACCCCGAGGAAGGCGACCTGCGCCCGCAATTGCTCGACCGCTTTGGCTTGCATGCACGCATCACAACGATTGAGGATATCGGCGAGCGGGTGGAGATTGTTCGCCGCCGCCGCGCCTTCGACACCGACCCACATGCCTTTGCTGAGCGCTGGGAAAAGGAACAGGCGCGGCTGCAACGCAAAATTCGCGCCGCCCAGAAGCGCCTGCCTAGTGTCGAGTTGACCGACGCCGCGCTGATGGCCGCCGCTCGGCTGTGCGTCGCGCTCGCAATCGATGGGCACCGTGGCGAGCTAACTCTCTGCCGCGCCGCCGTCGCGCTGGCCGCCTTCGAAGGCCACGCCGCCGCCCAACCTGCCGACATCGCGCGCGTTGCGCTGCTGTCGTTGCGGCACCGCCTGCGCAAAGACCCGCTTGAGCAGAGCGGCGATGATGCCCGGATCGAGCGCGCCGTCGCCGACATTATTCCTGCTGCGTAGCGCAGGCTGCACTACTGGAAGCAACAACACCATGCCAACGACCGCTACGCATTTGCCTTTCCCCGCCCTGGTGGGGCTCGAACCGGCCCAGCAGGCGCTATTGTTGTTGGCCGTGGAGCCGCAATTACGCGGCGTAGTGCTAGCAGCCTCGGCGGGCAGCGGCAAAAGCAGCCTGGCGCGCGGTATGCGCGCCCTGCTCGGCCAATCCGCCGCGCCATTCGTCGAGCTACCGCTTGGTGCCGATGAGGAGGCGCTGCTTGGCGGCCTGGATATTCAGGCAACGCTGCGCACTGGCACGCGGGTGTTGCGGCCAGGCGTACTCGCCCGCGCGCACGGCGGCATGATCTATGTCGATGGGCTCAACCTGCTGCCCGATGGTACCGCCAACCTGCTGCTCAGTGCGCTCGAAAGCGGCGAAGTGCGAATTGAGCGCGAGGGCATTAGCGCGCGTATGCCAGCGCAATTCCGCCTGATCGGCTCGTATGACCCGGCGGAGGGCATGCCGCGCCGCCACCTGCTTGACCGCGCGGGGCTGCTGGTGGTGCTGCCGCCCGCTGCTACAACCGAGCAGCGCGCCGAGGTTGTGCGGCGGAATCGCGCGCACCATTGGGCCACCCACGCTCAACGGTCACAATCAGCGGCAATGGCGACAACGCACGCGCAGCACACCGCCAGCTGGGCCGACGAGCTAGAGCTGCTGCAAGGCGTTATGCAAGCCGCACGCGAGCAGCTGGCGCAAGTGCACATCACCGACGCGCAGGCCGAACAGCTCGTCGCTTTCGCGCTTGCCTGTGGGGTTGAGGGCCACCGCGCCGATACCTTTGCCGCGCGTGCAGCCTGCGCATCAGCAGCACTAGCCCTCCGCGACGAAGTAGCGCCCGAAGATATTGAGCTGGCGGCACGCCTGGTGATTCTGCCGCGCGCCACCCGCATCCCCGAGCCACCGCCAGAGCAGCCACAGCCGCCACAAGAACAACCCCAGCCGCCGCAAGAGCCGCCACCGCCCGCGCCCGACGACGAGCAAAATGCCGAGCCAGATGCACAAAGCCTGCCCGAAGAGCAGCTCTTGAGCGCCCTCGCCACTGAGCTGCCTGCCGAGCTGGCAGCGCTACCATTTCGCGCCTTACGACGTGGGCGTAGCGGCTCGCGTGGCACTACCAGCGGCAAGCGCGGGCGGCATATTCGCAGCATCCCCGGCGACCCGCGCCGCGCCCGGATCGATATTGCCGCCACCCTGCGCGCCGCTGCGCCCTGGCAGCCGCTCCGTCTGACGACCGACCAGCAACAACCGAACACTGCGATCCAACCACCAGGGGGCGGTCGTCCGTCCTCAGTCGT
>JAFEAS010000027.1:27956-29067 GCA_018266315.1 Chloroflexi bacterium SZAS-1
CGCATGCGCCAGGCCAAAGGCGCGGTACACGCGCTGCTTCAGCAAGCCTACATCCACCGCGATCGGGTGGCGCTGCTGGCATTTCGCGGGCAGCGTGCCGAGCTGCTGCTGCCGCCCTCACAAAGCGTTGAGCTGGCCCGCCGCGCGCTCGATCTGCTCCCTACCGGCGGAGGTACACCGCTCGCCGCAGCCTTGCTCGGCGCGCTCGATATCGCAGCGCAGGCACGCAGCCGTGGTATTATGCAAACAGTGCTGGTAATACTCACCGATGGCCGTGCCAATATTGGTGTGCGCGCCGAACGCACCGATATTGCCACCGAATTACAGCACCTGAGCCACCAGGTAGCCGCTGCTGGTATCAATACTGTGGTTGTCGACACCCAGCGCAGCTACCTTAGCCGGGGCGAGGCCCAAAAACTGGCGGGCTGGCTCAACGGTCAGTACATCTATCTACCCAACGCCAGCGGCGAGCAAATTGCAGCAATGGCCCTGGAAGCGCGCTAGCTCGTTCTACGGTGAAAGCCAGATTGTATTGCGGTTTGCCGAGTAACTGAGCGCGCGCGACTTTCTGCTTTCTTGCTCCGGCTGATTGCAAACGGCTATACCTGGCCCAATGATGAGGTGAGCAATTGGAAGCCAAATTTCTCGGCATCCCAATGTTCATGTGGGGTGGGCTGTGTCTGGTGGTTGCAGCCATCTTTGTTGTGGTGTGGCCCGCTGATCGCGTGACGAATGCAAGCACTATACGCCTGTTCGTGATACGCTGGTTTCATGCACTGGTGTGGGTCTTCCTGGCTGCTTCATGCTTTATTCGCGGCGTGAACAGCGCCAGCCCGCTTGCAAATCAGGTGGCATTTGCCGCCCTGATTACCTATCTGATTTTCATGGCCTCGTTATTTGTGCGCTACTAATCTTTCCCTGGGAGAATGCGCTTTGTTACGCATTACGCACTACGGTTTGGCTCCGTAGTGCGTAATTGTATATTCCACAAAGATACAAGAAGCCATACATCCTCGTATTTTCGTGCTCTCGTGGTATGCGTAAAGCACCAGCGCTACGTCCCGATCACCCCCAGCGCGCGCCCAACCTTGGTAAACGCCGCAATCGCCTG
>JAFEAS010000027.1:29147-33256 GCA_018266315.1 Chloroflexi bacterium SZAS-1
CAGCAGCGCATCGGCGAATTCCTGCGCCAGGCGCGCATCGCCCAGCATCACCGGCGTAATTGGGTGCTCGCCGGGTGGAATCCGGAAGCCTGCCGCCGTCATCCCGGCGCGGAACTGGCGGGTATTTGCTTCGAGCCGGTCGCGCAGCTCGGTGCTGGCGCTCAGCAACTCAAGCACGCGCAGTGTCGCACCAACAATCGCCGGGGCCACCGTGTTCGAGAATAAGTAAGGCCGCGAGCGCTGGCGCAGCAATTCTACAATTTCCTTGCGCGCGGCGGTGAAGCCACCCGAAGCACCGCCCAATGCCTTGCCAAACGTGCCGGTAATAATATCGACCCGGCCCATCGCGCCGCAGCGCTCGTGCGTGCCGCGCCCGGTTGCGCCAATAAACCCGGTGGCATGGCTATCGTCAATCATCACCATCGCCCCAAAGCGCTCGGCCAGGTCGCAGATTTTATCGACTTGCGCGATCGTACCGTCCATCGAAAACGCGCCATCAGACACAACCAGAATGCGGCGCGCGCCCTGTGCCGCTACCAGCTGCGCTTCCAGGTCGGCCATATCATTATTCTTATACCGAAAGCGTTTCGCCTTACACAGCCGGATGCCATCAATAATCGATGCGTGGTTCAGCTCATCGGAAATCACCGCATCCTGCTCGCCTAGCAGCGGCTCGAACAGGCCACCATTCGCATCGAACGCCGCCGCATACAGAATCGTGTCTTCCATGTCTAAAAACTCGGCCAGCCGCTGCTCAAGCTGCTTATGAATATCCTGCGTGCCGCAGATAAAGCGCACCGACGACATGCCATAGCCGTGGGTGTCGATTGCTGCCTTGGCCGCTGCGATGGCCTCGGGATGCGAGGAAAGCCCGAGGTAGTTATTCGCGCAGAAGTTCAGCACCTGTTGGCCCTGCACCGTGCCAATGATCGCGCCCTGGGGGCTGGTAATAATCCGCTCACGCTTGTAGAGCCCGGCCGCATCGATCTGCGCCAGCTCGGCCTGCAGCTCGGCGCGCACTGTGTCGAACATCGTTGTTCCTTTCGGTAGTGCCGAATATTGCATTTCGAAATAGGGTGTGTTGCCAATCGCATAATACCACTCATCGCGTGGGGTGATTCTTGTAGCGTTCGGGCCGCGTGGCCGCGAGTAGCTGCCTTGTTTGCGCGCAGGTGCGACGGCCCCAGAGCCGTCGTTCGTTTGTGGCGTACCATTTGCGCGCGGGCGCGCAGCCCCAGACCCCGAATTTGATGCATGTATCAAGGGTAACGCCTGGCGTGCATGCCTCCGTTATGCCAAAAAGCTGGCAGTCACCACTGAATGCAGTACTGGCTTCCAGCTTCGCCTCAAGGCACGACAGTTGGCATCGCATTCAATACCCACGCCCTTTGCCGGAGGGGTTTGGGGAACCGAAGCCAGTTCCACAGCGGGGGTGCAGGGGGCAGCGCCGCCCTGCATGCCCTGGCCCGACCCGGTTTCGGTTATCCAGCAAGGGCGCGGGGCGCTTCGCCCGAAAAGAACCAGGCCCGCATACGTCATAATTCATGCTACGATATGCCCGACCGCCACACAGAAGGAGCGAAGCTATGACCACCTCCGCTGTACCCATGAAAATTGGCCTGGTGATGCCGATTGGCGAAGACGACGACCTGCACCGGCCACCCAGCTACGCCGAAATCCGCACACTCGCCCAGCGCGCCGAAGCCGCTGGCCTCGACTCGATCTGGGTGTACGATCACCTGCTGTTCCGCAAGCCCGGCGAACCCACGGTGGGCATCTGGGAATGCTGGACGATCCTGGCGGCGCTGGCCGAGGCCACCGAGCACGTACAGCTCGGTACAATCGTGCTAGCAGTGCCGTTTCGCAACCCGGCGGTGCTGGCAAAAATGGCCGATACCCTGCAAGAAATCAGCGCCGGGCGGCTCATTTTGGGGCTAGGCGCGGGCTGGAATCAGCCAGAATTCGACGCGTTCGGCATCCCATTCGACCACCTGGCCAGCCGCTTCGATGAGGCGCTCCAGATCATTGTGCCGCTGCTACGGGAAGGGAAGGTCGATTTCACCGGCACCTACTACAGCGCGCCGAACTGCGAGCTGCGCCCACATACCTCGGCGCTCCACTGCCCCGAAATTCTGATTGCGGGCAGCAAGCCGCGCATGCTCGGGCTCACCGCGCGCTACGCCGACAGCTGGAACACCGCCTGGCTCGGCCAACCCACGCTACTCGCCGAGCGCCGCGCCAGGCTCGATGCGGCGTGCGCCGAGGTGGGGCGCGACCCATCGACCCTTGCCACAACTGTGGGCGTAGTTATCCAGCCGCCGCAGCTTGCAACCCATGAGCAACTGCCGCCCGAGCGTGCGCTGTTCGGCTCGGCTGAAGATGTCGCCGCAGGCTTTCGGCGCTATGCTGAACAGGGTGTTTCGCACCTGATCTGCACCGCCGAGCGCGTCACACCCGAGATCGTTGACTGGCTCGGCGAAGCGATACGCCTTTCGCGCAGCTAGCGCCGTTTGGGGTGCGCTATGCCTTGCCCGGCGCGGCGGCCTATGCTATGCTTTCACTAACCCGCCCAACATATTCTGCCAGAAAGCGAACCGCCGATGCCCGATACTGAAGAAATCGCCCACCAGCAAACGCTACTAACTATTAATCGCCGCAACCTCGCACTTCTGCTTGAACAGGAGCGTCGCCAGGGTGGTCGCGCCTATGCTCTCCCCGTCGTGGTCAACGGCATCGCCGAGGCGCGCGCCGAAATCGCCCGCATCAAGGGCATTCTGGCTGGGTGGCGCCACCCCGCCGATGATCACCCCGACGATCGCGCGCCAGCAGTGCCCGCGCCCGAGGCAGCATCGCCAACGCCAGGCAATGTCACCTACAACATCAGCGGCGGCACATTCAATGCCCCCGTGAGCCAATCAGGAGGAAGTAGCGTGAGCAGCCAGTTCAACCAGCCCAACTGGCAGGTTCAGGGCAATGTGTACAACATCGCTGGCGACCTGAACCTGGGGGCCAACCCCACGAAAGATGAATTTCTCGCCGCGCTCCGCCAGTTCAAAGCCGAACTCGATAAGGCGAACGATCTGCCTGCCGACCGGGCCGAAGAGATCAATGACGATGTTGATGACGCAATTAAGGCGATGGATAAGCCAGCGCCGAAT
Source organism: Chloroflexi bacterium SZAS-1 (assembly GCA_018266315.1). Lineage (GTDB taxonomy): Bacteria > Chloroflexota > Chloroflexia > Chloroflexales > Roseiflexaceae > Kouleothrix. The sequence goes on from JAFEAS010000027.1 coordinate 32,306, forward strand.
AAAGCGCGCGCCGGTGAGCGGCTTGAGAGTGTAAAGAACATGCTCGAAACCACGCTGGCCGCCGCACCTTCGGCCCTGGCCCTGGGTAAGCTCATTGGGCAGGCGCTGGCGAAACTACCGGGCATTGGCGGCTAGCGCTAGCACAGCACACCATCGCTAAGAAAGCAGCGCCGATGAGCGACCGACCCCGCTACGAACAACCCGGCTGGCAGATCACTGGCAATGTCTATAATATTGCCGGGGCTACGCCAGCCACCGCGTCTGCGCGTCCAGTGGTGCTGCCCTACCCGCGCAACCTGGCGTTCGGCGGGCGCGATGCCGAGCTAAGCTGGCTGGCCGAGCAGCTTGCCGCACCCGATGCGGCAGTGGTGATTACTGCCGAGGGCGGCACGGGCAAAACTCAGCTCGCCGCCGAGTTTGCGCGCCGCTGCGCCGCCGATGCTGCCGCCTGGCCGGGCGGCGTAATGTGGATTGGCATGGCCCAGGCCGATGCGGTGCCAACTACCGTTGTAGCGGCAGGCGTGGCGCTCGGCGTGCCCGGCTACGCCAGCTTACCGCTCGATGCGCAGCTTGCCGCCGTGCGTGCCGCCTGGGCCACCCCCGAGCGCCGCTTGCTGGTGTTCGATAATTGTGAAGACCCGGCATTGCTGCGCGCCTGGCGGCCTGCGGCAGGCAGTGGCACGCGCGTGCTGGTCACCGCCCGCCGTACCGATTGGCCTGCCGCGCTGGTGCAGCGCTACCCCTTGCCATCGCTGCCGCGCCCGGCGGCCTTACGCCTGCTGTTAGGTGCGCGGGCCAGCATGCTGAATGTGCCGGTTGAAACGCTCATTGGAGCTGCCGACGCAGAAACGATCTGTGCCGAGCTGGGCGACCACGCGCTGGCACTGCACCTGGCCGGGGCGTTCCTGGCTCAACGCCCGCAGCTCCCCCTGGCGCGCTTCCTTGCCGATG
>JAFEAS010000027.1:33351-35625 GCA_018266315.1 Chloroflexi bacterium SZAS-1
GATGCGAATGCCTGCGACGTGCTGGCCCTGGCGGCGCACTGTGCCCCAAGTATGCCCATCCCACTCACACTGCTACAGCGCACCTTCGATGCCGAAGAAGACGAGCTTCACGCAGCGGCGCAGCGCCTGGTAGCGCTGGGGCTGGCAAACTATGCGGAAGGCGGCGCAGCGCTCGGCATCCACCGGCTGGTTGCCGCCTACGCTCGCCAGCTGCAGGATGAGCATACAGCAGCGACGTATGCTGATAGATTAGTTGAGACCCTTTGCGTTATAACCAGCGAAATCGACGAAGGATCTCTTGCCCAGATGCTGCCATTATTAGCGCACGCGCAGCACGTTGCCGATGTTGCCGAAACACGCCAGGCTGAACATGCCGCAACACTATTGAATAATATTGGCGAATACTTTAAGGATGCGGCCGGTTTTTCAACTGCGCGCAGCTATCACACACGGGCCTTAGCTCTACGCGAAAACCTGCTTGGAGCGATTCATCCCGATGTTGCGCTGAGCCTGAATAATCTGGGTGGTATAGCGCGCGCTGAGGGCGATTTTACAAAGGCAAATGAATACTTAACCCAGGCGTTGAATATTGATGAGCAGGCCGTGCCACGAGATGCCGTCAATATTGCATATGACCTGAATAATTTAGGCAATATTGCCCAGGCTCAGGGTCGTTATCAGGCTGCGTATGAATACCTAAGCCGCTCATTAGCCATTCTTGAGGCCGAGCTAGAAGCAACCCATCCGCTTATTGCGACAAGCCTGAACAACCTAGGCGCTGTAGCACAGGATGAAGGTAATTATGCGGCTGCGCGCAACTATTTCTTGCGGGCACTGACGATCGACGAAAATGTATTACCAGCAGGCCACCCCAGTATCGCAGTTGATCTCAACAACCTGGGGCTGGTAGCACGCGCTGAAGGCGATTACGCTGCTGCACAAGCATACTTTCACCGTGCGCTCGTTATATGGGAACAAACCCTCCCTGCCAATCACCCGAATATTGCGACAAGCCTGAACAACCTGGGCGAAATTGCGCGCGCCGAAGGCAATTACCAAACTGCCCGAAAACACCTTACCCGTGCGCTCGCTATTTGGGACCAAACTCTTTCCGATAATCATCCAGATATGGCATTAAGCCTGAATAACCTGGGCCTGGTGGCATACGCCGAAGGCGACTATCCAGCGGCACGCGAATATCTTGCACGTACACTCGCTATCTGGGAACAAACGCTTCCGCCAGACCATCCTAATATTGGATTGAGCCTGAACAACTTAGGCACCATTACATATACTGAAGGCAACTATATCGCTGCGCGTGATTACTTTAACCGCGCACGCGCTATCTGGGAAGCAACGCTGCCACCCGAGCACCCACACCTCCAGCTGGTACAAAATAACCTGGCGGTGCTCGATATTGAAACGAACAATAACATATAGGAACGAGGACAATTACGCCTCTACCTGCCACACATTGCCACGGCTGTGGTACACTGCCCGATAACGCCAAGCAGAAGGCAAAGACACTGTGGCAACCGAGCACGAAAGCCTCAACCAGCACCACACGCGCTCCATGGCAAGCGAACACCCCCGCCTGATGTTTACCACCGAGCTTGATGCGGGCGCGCTCACCCGCGCGCTCAACACGCCCGGCATCCTCGATATGCTGGCAATGCAGGGCTATGGCGTGACGCTGGTATTGCCCCAACTCGATGCGGCGCGCGCCCAGGCCGTTCGGCTGCTCAACCAGCGCGGCATTGGCGTGGTCGCCAGTTTATGCTTGCCCACCGAAGAAGGCTTTGCCTTCAATTTGCAAAACTACCCACGCGCCTTCGAGCACTACAGCGCCTTCCAGGCATGGGCGCGCGCTGAGGATATACACTTCGAGGCCGTGGCACTCAATATTGAGCCACCGCTTGAAGATATAGCCCAGATGATCCCGCCCGGGCGTTTTGTCGCTGCCCGTGCGCTGCTGCGCCGCCTGTGGCTCGCCCGCGAAAATATCCTCTACCCGGCGGCACAGGCGGCCTACAGCGAGCTGATCGTCACCATGCACCTCGACGGCTACGAAGTCCATACCTTCCAGATGCCCGTCATCGCCGACGACCGCCGAGCGGGCACCAACCTGCTGCAACGCGCACTCGACATTGTTGACCTGCCAGCGGATGTGAATGTGCTCATGTGCTCAAGTAGCCTGCCGCTCGATCCATTTGGCAACGACCTGGGTGGCGCGCTGATTGCGAGCTACGGCGAAAGCGCTGACGCGCTCAGCAT
>JAFEAS010000027.1:35690-85833 GCA_018266315.1 Chloroflexi bacterium SZAS-1
CTATACCGACCTGATTTATATTTATTCGCTGGAAGATTGTGTAGCGCGGGGTTTGCTATCACGCATTGCTATGCTCGATTGGGATGCGCCAGCCCGGCCACATATACGGGGGCGAGCACTGATTGGGCTGCTGCGCGCTGCACTATTTGGGCTGCTGTTTCTGGCGCGCTTTGGGCTTAGCATAGTGGCCTGGCTGGGGTGGGTGCTTGCAGCGGTTCTATGGCTGCGTGGGCGGCACAACCGTGGGCCGGTCGGCGGGGCTACTACACGCATCAACGATTGAGCCGCAGGAAGCGCTGCATCTGGCAACCACGCTCTTTCCTCACCATCACGGCGCATTGAACACGCAAACACCTTGCCTGTCTGGTGAACCAGGCTTTTCACCTATCGTTCTTCCTTTGAGGATGCAGAGCCACCAGGTGGGCTAATGTAAATAGGTATAGATTTGCGTGATCCAGAAATCCAGCCCGTTCCAGAGCAGAAGTGTGGCAGCCGCAATTGCCGCCGCACGCCCGGCCCAACCGCGTGACCAGAGCTGCGCAAGCGCTGGCCCGGCCCCCAGGCACAGTGCCGGGTAAAAGAACGCCTGCCAGCGCACGCCCTGGCTGGCAAATAGCAGCAGCCCAAACGACAGCAGCGTGCCGCCCCACCAGGCCATCAGCAGCGCACCGATGGTAGGGCGCGGCCAGGGGTAAGGCCAGCGCCGCGTCCGAAACGCCGTGAGGGCTGCGCCCGCCCCACCGAGCGTTAGCAGCAGCACGCTCACCCGCAAGCTCGTCGTGAACTGGAAATCGCCAGCCAGCTTCTGCACCAGCGAGCGCGTATCAGGCGATGCTGGCGACGGATTAGTCAATCGCCCAAGGAGTACATCGCCCAAAGCGCTGTAATAGAACAGCAGCGCCAGCCCCGCCCCAAGCATTCCCGCCAGCACGAGCATGCGCGCTGCCGGGCGCGTCGCAGGCCGCACCAGCCAGGCAAGCAAAAGATAGGCCAGCAGCCCAAATAACGAAATAGTAACGCCCAGGTGGCCGAGCAAGGCCAACATCAATAGCAGCACCAGCCCGGCAAACCAGCGTGGCGTATCTATGCGGCGTGCATTCACCGCCGCATAGACCAGCAGCGGCATAGCGAGCGCCTGACCAAATACATTCGCAAACTCACCCACGGAGAGCGAGCGCAACATTGGGCCAGGCAAAACATATAAGGCCGCGCTCAGAATAGCGATGCCCTCGGAGTAGCCGCTGCGGCGTAGCACGTACCATAGCAGCCCGGCTACCAAACTATCGGCCAGGGCATTAGCAACCTTTAACCCCAGGTTCAGCGCGGCATCATCGGTGGGTAATACCAGCGCCATCGGTGCAACAACCAGGTACTGGCCGGGCGGGTACGGCGCGCGCCCACCACCTGCCCGAGCAGGCAAATCTTCGGTGAAATAGAGCCGCCCACGCTGAACATCCTGCATATTATGCCGGTGCAAGCCCACATCGCTGGACAGGGCATACGGATGGAGCATACCTACAAGCCGCGCGGCCAATGCTAGCACCACCACTGCAACGACGAGCGGACGCCGCCCGGCAACATCGCCCAGCGCAGGCACCAATGCCCGCTGGTAGAGTGCATTGCCCACTAATGCCAGGGCATAACAGCCCAGTAGTACCCAAACGAGCGGCGGCGTTGCCAGCACCAAGGCCATACGCGCCCATACAAGCAATAGCGCGCCGAGTAGCGCCGCTGCCAGTGCCAGAACGAGCGCGCTGCGCATACCTAACACCAGCCGTCGCGCCAGCGCATACAACACTGCCAATGCGCCAGTCATCAGGGCAAGTTGGCCGGGCGCGGGCAGGTACAAGCCTGCCGTTGGCTCAATGGTAACATGGTAGAGCACCATCCCAAGTGTGCGCCCATCGGGCGTGTTTGGTATGAGTGGTGCATCAAACCGCAACCGTAGATCGCCAGTAGAAGTGGTAGGCGCAAGCAGGTAATACGCTACCGGCCAGCCATCAATTTGGATGGTTGTTGTATCTTCGCTCATGCTGAAGCGTCCATCGATCGAGCTGCTATCGGGTCGGCCGCTATTGGCGCGCACGAGTACCCGCCACTGCTGCCCACCTACACCTGGCAGCACGATCTCAGAATGCGCACGAGTCCATCGGTATGGTCTGATATCGGGAGTATCCGTTAAACTTAGAGGCTCAGAGTCATTGAAGGCCGAAAGAAAGGGGGTATCGTAATTCCGCGTGCGGGTACGCTGATCGCCGCCAATACTAATCTGGTAGGCAAATGGCACCTGATACGCCAATGACCAGAGTAATAGCCCACAGGCAAGTGCAGCCCATAACTGGCGCTCACGGATATATTGGGTGAGCAGCCGAGCCTCAGTCCACAGCCAGGCTGCCATCTCGCGGAGGTCGCGCATGCGCTCTACTTCTGCTCCCACCCGATAATAATTGCGCCAGCTACTACCACACACGCCCCCAGCAAACGTTGCACTGTCACATGCTCACCAATAACAAAACGCGCCGGTATCAGTGCTATTACATAGCTCAGTGCTAACAACGGGTAGGCAAACGAAAAATCGGCGCGTGAAATGACGCCCAGCCAGAAAAGCGCCCCACTGAAAATAAGCGCAAACCCTAACACTACACGCCACTCAGTGAAGGTGCGTAGTAGCACTGGCAGTGATGCGCTAAAGGCACCCACATCCGTGCGGACAACATTCATGCCCAATTTCAATAATACTTCGCCAGTGACAGTCAAACAGATTGCGATCAAAAGTAGGCCGTAGATTAGCATATTACGTCTCACACTCATGGGGTATCTGGCTCCAGCACAACACGAACAACGCCGCGCACATAATAGGCATCCGGGCACACAGTGTCCCCTATTGTAGCACCAGTCCGCAGGTGTATCGTTACCGACTGGATTTACATGGCGAGAGTTTTTAGTATTAAGACTTCGTTTGCTATTTATGACCTATGGTGGCGCGGTATTTTTCTTCTTGGTAATTTTTGTGGACAGCGCCACAGTTACCAAGAGTAGGAGAGGGTTGCTCGGGTAGGCTTTGGCATAACCATTGTAATTATAATTAGGCTTACGCAGGTGGTAAATTGTGCAGTGCCATACGGCTATAGTGGACCCCGGAATCTGGGTTCACCATAGTTCTGGGGTTCAAGAGTAATCGATGGTACACAACATAATGAGCATTGTTTGCTTTATCCGCAGAACACTCAGTGCAATGCAGAACTTGCTTTGGGCCAGCGAGTCCTGATAAAGTTACAATGTAGTTAATGATCTGAGCGCCTTATGTGCTTGCAATAATGCTATACTAAAGGAAACGTGCTTACCGTCGTTGTCCGAGTGTCCATTATGCCTTATTCCATACTGCACGCGGGAGAGAGGTTACTGTGTCAACATTACTGCTGGTTGAAGACAACGAAATGAATCAGGATATGCTGTCGCGCCGCCTTCAGCGTAACGGCTACAAGGTGCTGATTGCAGGTGATGGGCAGCAAGGTATTGAAATGGCGCAGAGCACCGCGCCCGATCTTATTCTTATGGATATGAGTCTGCCGGTGATTGATGGTTGGGAGGCTACCCGCCGCCTGAAGGAAGCTACAGCAACACGGCATTTGCCGATAATTGCCTTGACAGCGCACGCTATGTCGGGCGATCGCGAGCGCGCGCTGGAAGCTGGGTGCGATGATTATGATACCAAGCCGATTGATCTCCCACGCCTTCTGGGGAAGATCGAGCGAATTATTGGGAAAAAAAGAGGCTGACGCAATCCATCATCCCTCAAGAGTCTTTTGCCCGCCTTGCTGAAATAGCCAGCGCCCGGCCCAACCTAAAGCACCACATCTGCGCGCCTTGCGAGTGCTACCCTGCCCCAGCGCTATCCACAAAACGACCACATACGGCCATACTCTGTAGGCATCATCAAGTCGACAGCAGGCTGTAGCGCATTAGAACGCCACTTCGCCCCAACATGTTAGCTCAATACCATTGCTTACTATTATCGCATCTAAACGTGCAAATCGGTGCCCTGCTGTGCCGCCTGCACTATTGGCTGGGTATCGGCAACCGAAATGCTGTTGGTTGTTTTCCAGATATGTAGTAACCCGATGAATAATCGCAAAGTTCTGCAAATTTGCTACTAAATTCGGCTTGACGTGGAACACATGTTCTGTTATACTGCGGTCAACCCGATTTTAGAACATACGTTTTAATATACGATGACCGACGAATAACGTTTCGGGTGGAAGCCGGGTTGCTGAGAAGAGATCGCTGGTAAAGGAGGCCCCAGCAATGGCAGTACGAAGTCAAGAAATGCGCAACACCACCACTCGAACGGGTTCAGCGGCTCCTCGCGCGTCGATCACTGTTCCGCCGATCTCATTGCATAAGCTAGCCTACATTGTTACTGCTGTACTTGTGCTGGTGGCAATTTATGCCATCATGGGCAATGTGATGAGCTGGGGGCAGGGCAAGGTTGATGATGTGCGCTATGGTTCAACACGGACATTCCAAACCGATGAGGTCGTGGGGCATAACGATGGGGCTGGCACGCCTTCGCACTTTATTGCAATGAACCTCAATCGCCAGGTACTTGTAGTAGAGATACCCGGTGGCGATGTAAGCAATATCCACACGTTTACTGGCCCATACCTCTTCGGTGCGGGTGAAGATAAAACTCCGGTGCAGCTGCGATTTGCCGACCTCAATGGCGATGGTTCTAAAGACATGGTTGTGAATGTTAAGAACGAAGAGATTGTATATCTTAATAAGGGCGGGCAATTCGAGCCGATTACTCCTGAGGAGCGGGCGCGGATAGTACGCACACAATAACGTATTGTTTGTTCAAAACTGAACGCGCACCGCTGGCAACCAGTGGTGCGCGTTTGTTTGCTCAAAGTTTCGGCATAGCGGCCTGCTACCAGCTGCCGCTTGCCCCATCACCCGCCGAGCTGCCGCCTGAGTCAAATGATGATGAGTTGCCTGAATCGTATGACGAGCTGCTTGAGTAGTCGTATGATGAGCTACTGGACGAGTCATACGAGCTACTCGCACTGTACGAGCTGGTATCGGCACTTTGTGCTGCGGCAAATCCGCTTACATGTGCGCGCTGTGGCAGGGTCTCGGTGCGGTGGTCATGGAAACCACAGTTGTGGCAGTGTCGCTCAATCCGTTGCCGCATTGGCGATTTGGGCTTTTTCCCGGCTTGCAAGCTAGTGGTGTGGTAAAGTGTTTGAAATTGGCAACTTGGACAGCGTTCAAGTTCCGTCGAGCGATACGTTGTTACGCTTTTGCTATTCCCGCAGCGCTTACACACCCATACATTATAGCGCCTGGATTTTACACGCACTTCTACCTGCTGCCCGGGGCTAAGATACTGTGCGGTCTGGTGTGCGGGTGCTAATCGCATACGCGCCTTGCAGCTTGGGCAACGCTCGCGCTTACGCCGCCGTCGGAGCAATACTGCGCCCCCGGCTGCCACCGCGGCCACAGCTACGCCGCCAATTGCTAGTGGAACATACGCGCTGCGGTTGGATGGTGGTGCTGCCAGCGCTTCTTGAATTCCCTGTGCACCAGCCACAATGCCAGTGCCATAGCTGCTCGCTCGGAATGTTGGCAGAATCGCTGTGTCGATGACCTGCTGCATTGCATCGTTATACCCACTGCCATAGCCGCGGCCCACCTCGATACGCACGTTGCGATCGCGTACTGCGACCAGCAGCATAACCCCGTCGTTACGGTTGCGGTCGCCAATACCCCAGCTGTTGAACAGCCCGGTGGCGAATTCCTCGATGTTCTGCGCAGGGACATCGTAATCGCCAATCGAGCCAATTGTAACGATCACCAGTTCGGCACCGCGCGTACTGATGAGTTCGGTATGTACTTTTTTTAGCTCGGCCCGGTCGGCGGCGGAAAGAATGCCCGCAAAATCATTCACAATCGGGTCGGTGCGCTGTGGGTACGCCGATTGCGCCCCAACACGCGCGGCCTGGCCGATAAAAAGCGCCATAATGAGCAGTGCAACACAGTGGGCGAGGAAACGAGTAAAACGTGCATGCATGGGCGGCTCCTTGTGTTTGCTGTGTATGTGCGCCTCAACATCATTCACTGGTAGGTACGCTGCCTGAATAGCACAGGTTTCACATCAGCTTGGCTGTGACAATCCCTGACGCTCATTACATATAGAACGATTCGGCCCGTACTTTTGGACGATTACAGTATTACAATCCATGTGGTATTATTTAACCTTGTTGATTATCTTTAAGATTAAGCGATTGCCGTGCACGTATGGCGATGCCGGTCTTGTCGCTACAAACGGTAGAGGTATAGATGATTGTACAGCCAAGCAGTGTTCGTGCGGGGCAGCCTGGGAGTACTGAGCCGCCCAAGCCCTGGCGCGAGCGCTGGCAAGATATTCGCACTGCGTATGGCAATATCCCTGGGGCCTTTCGGCTGGTGTGGGGTGCCGATAAATTTAGCACGAGTGTCATGGCATTGCTCACGCTGGTTGGCGCGGTATTACCGATTTCGCAAGCCTGGACGGGTAAGCTCATCGTCGATTCGGTAGTGCATTCTATGAATGCCAAGGTTGGCTCGCCAGCGGGCCTCCAGGCGGCACTGCCCTACCTGGCGATCGAGTTTGGGCTGATTCTGCTGGGCGCGATTATTTCGCAGGTGCGGCGGCTCGCTGAGCATGTGCTGAACGCGCGGCTGGGCCACCATATCAATACATCGGTGATTCGCAAGGCGCTGACGCTCGATTTGCAGTATTTTGAAGATGCTAGCTTCTACGATAAGCTACAAAATGCCCGCCGCGAAGCCGATTATCGCGCGCTCGGTATTATCAACGGCGGCTTCCTGGTGCTGCAAAATGTGATCACGCTGGGTTCATTCGCGGTAGCACTCTTTGCGTTTAGTCCGGTGGTGGCGCTGCTGCTGTTTGGAGCCACCATTCCCTCGTTCATTGCCCAGAACAAGTATAGCAAGTTGCAGTTTCGCCTGCTTACCTGGCGCGCGCCCGAGGCGCGGCGCATGATGTACCTGGAACATGTGCTTACCGTCGATAACACGGTCAAAGAGATTAAGCTATTTGGCCTGGGCGAACCGCTGCTGCAACGCTATACCAACATGTTCTGGAAGATTTTTGAGGAAGATGAGCACCTGGCCCGACGCCGCTCGCTGATTAGTTTGCTGTGGGGAATGTTGGCTTCGGCCAGCTACTATGGAGCATATGCCTGGATCATTTACCTGGCGGCGGGCGGGCAAATTACGCTGGGCTTAATGACGTTCTACCTTGCGCTGTTTCGCAACAGCCAGGGCACTTTTCAGGGCCTGTTCGATAATGTGAACCGCCTGTTTGAAAATGGCCTGTTTATGGATAACCTGTTCACGTTTCTGCAGCTCACCCCCCAGATGTCGGTGAATAGTGTGCCGGTACCAATGCCACGCACATTCCAGCGCGGGCTGGAGTTCCGGCACGTCTGGTTCCGCTACCCTGGCCGCGATGATTGGGCGCTGCGTGACCTGAATCTGGAGATTGCGCCGGGCGAAAAGCTGGCATTGGTGGGCCAAAATGGCGCGGGTAAGACCACGCTGATCAAGCTGTTGACGCGCCTGTACGATCCAACCGAGGGCCAGATTTTGCTCGATGGTGTCGACCTGCGTGAGTACGACCCGGATGAGCTGCGCAAGCGTATTGGCGTGATCTTCCAGGATTTTGTGCGCTACCAGCTGACCGCGAAGGAGAATATTGGCTTCGGCCAGATCGACCGGCTCGACGACCAGGAGCAACTGCTCAGCTCGGCTGAACGCGGCGGTGCCGATGAGGTGGTTTCTGAGCTGCCCGAAGGCATGGAGACAATGCTGGGGCGCTGGTTCGACAAAGGGCATGAGCTTTCGGGCGGGCAGTGGCAGAAGATTGCGCTGAGCCGCGCGTTTATGCGCGATGGCGAGGTGCTGGTGCTGGATGAGCCAACCGCCGCGCTTGATGCCGAACGTGAATACGAGATTTTCCAGCGCTTCCGCGACCTGACGGCGGGAAAAATCGCGGTGCTGATCTCGCATCGTTTCAGCACGGTGCGGATGGCTGACCGGATTGCGGTGGTAGAGAACGGCCAAGTCAGCGAACTGGGCTCGCACGATGAGCTGCTGGCGCTGGGTGGCACCTATGCGCGCCTGTTCGAGATGCAGGCGGCGGGGTATCGGTGAGGGCAGCGTGTCGAGGCGTGCCGTCGGCACGCCTCGACACGCTGCCATTTTGTTGTACTCACGACCCCAGAGCGTTGCAGCGTCTGCGCAGTCTTTTTGCTACAGTGCTACTTTACAGGTTTCACAACCGTGACATGGTTCGTGATATCGTAGGTGCCTACATCGTAGACCGGATCACTGAGTGTGAGGGCTTGCTGCACCTCAAAGACGCTTCGAATCGTATATTCGCGCGGCGTTAGATCTTTGATCGCAACATTCCAGATTCGAATAAAGAAATTGTTATTGTCCGCCGTAGAATCGACCGTGCCAAAGCTCTTCAGGTCGATTTCCTGGCCATCCAGGTAGACGCGCCATTTCATCTTCGACCAATTATCCTCGAGCTCTTCTGCTGTCTCTGCGCCCCACCCAATGCCGAGCATATGCATCGGCGCCAGCGCTACCGGGCACTTAAAATCGTAGACGCCAGGCTTTCTGACCGTATACCCTAGACAATTATCGGTCATCGTACCATTCGTATCCTGTGCCGGAGCAGGAATGACCAGCGTTACCTCACCGACCTTGTCGCCTGGCTCGAGCAGCTTGGATGTCGGCAGGGCCGTAGCCGTAACGCTTGCTGAAGGCAGCGCTGTGGCTGCTGCCGCAGGTGACGTTGCAGAATTGGTGGCAGGTGATGCGCCGCATGCCGCGAGCAAGAGGCCGAGCAGGCCGACACGTCCCATACGCACGAACGAGTGCTTACGCCCTCCAACACGAGCAGCGGGCGATACCCAGGTGCTGATGAGGTTCATAGATGCCCCACTTGTTTTAATCGGCGGAAGATAGCCCTTATTACAGCATAATCGCGCCCGGAAATGAAGCTGCGCGGGGCTACTGGCGGGTATACAAAATGGTATACAGCCCTTTGCAATGCAGGAAATCTCATGTATACTCTGGGCAAGCAGTTCCGCTGCAGGAGCCTATATGAGCGCCCCGGTATCATTTGGCCGTTGGCTCAAAGAGCTACGGCGCGCGCGCGATCTGACCCAGGACGAGCTAGCGCGTCGGGTTGGCTGCGCGCTGATCACGATCAAGAAGATCGAGTCCGACGAGCGCCGGCCCTCGCGCCAGATCGCTGAGCGTATGCTCCTGATTCTGGCGATACCGGCCGACGAGCAGCCCGCGTTCTTGCGCCTGGCGCGCCCCACACCGCCGCTCGGATCGCGCCCGCAGCCGCCTCCACCTGCTGCATTGTTGGTGCGCGACCTGGACACGCTGCCGGGGCAAGCCGTGAAAGGCTACGAGATCCGCGAGTGCCTGGGGCGCGGCGGCTTCGGCGCGGTCTTTCGCGCGCTCCAGCCCGGCGTCGCCCGCGAAGTTGCGATCAAAGTAATCCTGCCCCAGCTCGCCGACCTGCCTGACTTTATCCGGCGCTTCGAGGCCGAGGCGCAGACGATCGCGCGCCTGGAGCACCCGCACATCGTGCCGCTCTACGACTACTGGCGCGAGCCGGGCGGTGCCTACCTGGTAATGCGCTACTTGCGCGGTGGCACGCTCCACGCGCTCATCCAGCGCGGCCCGCTGGCGCTCACGCTCGCGGCGCGCCTGTTGGAGCAGGTCGGTGCCGCGCTGTCCGCCGCACACCGCCAGGGGGTTGTCCATCGCGACCTCAAGCCCGCCAATATCCTGCTCGACGCCGATGCAAACTTCTACCTGGCCGACTTCGGCATTGCCAAGGATCTGGGCGACGCCGAGCTCAGCGATCTGACCCAGGTCGGCGCGGTGATCGGTTCGCCAACCTACCTCTCGCCCGAGCAGATTCGCGCCGAGCCGGTTACGCTACGAACCGACATCTACAGCCTGGGGATCGTGCTTTACGAGGCGCTGGCCGGCGCAAAGCCATTCCAGGGCACCGCCCCAGCCGAGCTGATCCAGCAGCACCTCAGCACGCCTCTGCCCTCGCCGCGCTTGCGCCGCCCCGACCTGCCAGCTGCCCTAGAGCCGATACTCCAGCGTGCCACGGCCAAGCGGCCAGCCGAGCGCTATGCGGATGTGGCCAGTATGGTGTCTGATCTGCTGGCAGCGCTCGCTGCGCCGCCGCAGGCGCCTGCCCAGCCAGTGAGCATGGCCCAGGCTCCAGCGCTTTCCTCTGCACCACCAACGATCGAGCTGGAGCTGTTGGATCGGGACAACCCCTACAAGGGCCTGCGCGCGTTTGGCGAGGCCGACGCGCCCGATTTCTTCGGGCGCGCAGCCCTGGTCGCGCAGCTCCTGGAGCGGCTGGCCGAGCCAGTGGGCAGGCAGCAGGGCTCAGGGCTGGAGGCAGCCCCTGACCCTCGCTTCCTCGCGGTAGTCGGGCCGAGCGGTGCCGGCAAGTCGAGCGTTGTGAAGGCGGGGCTGATCCCGGCGCTGCGGCGCGGTGCCCTGCCCGGCTCGGAGCACTGGTTCATCGCCGATCTTATCCCCGGCGCGCACCCATTCGACGAGCTAGAGCTGGCGCTGCTGCGCGTGGCGTCGACACAGCCGGTGAGCTTACGCGAGCAGATCGATCGTGATGCGCGCGGGCTCCTGCGTGCAGCGCGGCTGGTGCTGCCCGACGACGACGAGAGCGAGCTGCTGGTGGTGGTCGACCAGTTTGAGGAGCTTTTCACCCTGGTCGCGGACGAGCGGACGCGCTCGCATTTCCTGAATAGCTTGGTCGCGGCGGTGAGCGATCCGCGTAGCCGGGTGCGCGTAATCGTCACGCTGCGGGCCGATTACTACGACCGGCCGCTGCGCTACGGCGCGCTGGGCGAGCTGATGCGGGCGAATACCGAGGTGGTGCTGCCGCTCGATCACTCCGAGCTGGAGCAGGCGATCAGCGGGCCGGCCACACGAGTGGGGCTGGTGCTGGATCCAGGGCTGGTCGCCACGATCATCAACGCTGTGGGCGAACAGCCGGGCGCGCTGCCGCTGCTCCAATATGCCCTGACCGAGCTGTTCGAGCGGCGCAACGGCCGGACGCTGACGCTGGCGGCCTACGAGGCGATCGGCGGTGTCGCGGGCGCGCTGGCCCGCCGCGCCGATGCGCTCTACCAGGGATTGGACGAACCAGGCCAGCAGGCCGCGCGACAGATCTTCCTACGGCTGGTAACGCTGGGCGAAGGGGCTGGGGATACGCGGCGGCGCGTCCGGCTGGCCGAGCTTGCCGCTGAAAACCAAGCACCAAGCACCAAGAACCACCCGCCCCAGGTCGGTGCTTGGTGCTCAGTTCTCGGTTCTTTAGATGCTGTGCTCGACGCCTACACCCAGGCCCGGCTGCTCACCTTCGACCGCGACCCGCTCACCCGTGCGCCGACGGTCGAAGTGGCGCACGAGGCGCTGATCCGCGCTTGGGGGCGGCTGCGCGCCTGGCTCGACGAGAGCCGCGACGATCTGCGGGTGCAGCGGCGGCTGGCGGCAGCCGCAAGCGAGTGGGCGCTCTCCGGACGCGACGCTAGCTTTTTGGCGGATGGCGCGCGGCTCACGCAGTTCGAGACGCTGGCGGCGGCGGCCGATCTGGCGCTCAACGAAGAAGAAACCAGCTACCTGCGCGCCAGCATGGATAAGCGCGACCGGCTTGCGCTCGAGGAGCGTGAGCGCCAGGCGCGCGAGCTGGATTTGCAGCGGCGCGCGACGCATCGGCTACGCTACCTGGTCATCGCGCTGGTTGTCTTCCTAATCGCAGCGACTGGGCTGAGCGCGTTCGCATTCAACTGGCAGGCTGCGGCCGATCGCAATGCCAAGCTCGCCGAAAATAACCTGACCCGTTCAGAGGCGCAGCGGCTGGCCGCTGAGGCAAATGCCCTGGTACAAGCCAATGGCCTTGTCGAGGTAATCGGCCTGCTCAGCGTTCGCTCGCTCCGCACGCTATACACGCCCCAGGGCGACGCGGCTGTGGCGGCGGCTGTGAACCTGGATTATCCCCGGCAGCAGCTCAATCACCCGCAGCTCGTCACCAAAGTCGCGTTCTCGCCCGATGGCCGCTATGTAGTGACCGGCAGTAGCGATGCGATCGCCAGGCTGTGGGATGCCCAGACTGGTCAAGAGGTACGCGAGTTCGTCGGGCATAGCGATCTGGTCGATGGCGTGGACTTCTCGCCTGACGGCAACACGGTGATCACGAGCAGCTTCGACGGCACCGCGCGCCTGTGGGACGCCCGAACTGGCAAAGAGCTGCGCCGTTTTAGCGGGCACGCGGGCTCAGTCGACTCCGTCGCGTTTACGCCTGATGGGGCGCATATCGTTACCGCAGACGCGGATAAGACCGCGCGGCTGTGGGATGTCGCGACCGGCCAGGAACTGTGCCGCTTCGTCGGGCACACCGCTACGATCTGGGTGCTCGCTGTTTCCCGCGATGGCACGCAGCTCTTGACCGGCAGCTTGGATAAAACGGCGAGACTATGGGATATCCGAAGCGGGCGCGAGCTTCATACATTCACCGGCCATACTGACGTTGTCGAAGGCGTAGCGTTTGCGCCAGATGGCAAGCATATTTTGACCGGCAGCATCGACAAGACGGCGCGATTGTGGGATGTGCAGACGGGCGCAGTCGTGCGCGAGTTCAACGGGCATAGCGATGGCGTGCGGAACGTGGCGTTCTCGCCTGACGGCAATTCAATAGTGACGGGCAGTAATGATGCGACCGTACGAATCTGGGACGTGCAGACCGGCCAGGAGCTGCGCCGCTTCATCGGCCATAGAAGCGACATCTTTAGCGTCGCTTTTTCCCCCGACGGCAACACGGTTGCCAGCGGGAGTCTCGATACCACGGCGCAGCTGTGGGATGTGCATGGGCGCAGCGAATACCCGCAGCTCAATGGCCATCACGCCAGTGTGTTTGCGGCGTTTTCCCCCGACGGCAACACGATCTTCACCGGCAGCCAGGACACAACTGCGCGCCTGTGGGATGCCAGAAGCGGCGCCCAGCAATGGGTCATCACCAGCACCGAGGCATTCAATACGGTGGTGTTCTCGCCCGATGGCAGGTACATTGCGACTGGCAGCATGGACCAGACCGCCCGGCTGTGGGATGCGCACACCGGCACAGAGCTGCGCCAGTTCGTTGGCCACCGAGCCCACTTGAACAGCGTCGCTTTTTCGCCCAATGGGAAGTATCTGCTCACTGGCAGCGGTGATCGCGAGGCACGGCTGTGGGATGTTGCGACCGGCCAGGAGCTGCGCCAGCTCGTCGGCCACACGTTCGATAATGTGTTTAGCGTGGCGTTCTCGCCAGACAGTGCGCACGCGCTCACCGGCAGCTATGACGGCACCGCGCGGCTGTGGGATGTTGCGACCGGCCAGGAGCTGCGCCGCTTCAACATCCCGAACGATGGTGCGGCAGCGGTCGCGTTCTCGCCCGACGGCAAATATGTGCTCACCGGCAGCTGGGACGGCGTTGCGCGGCTGTGGGATGCCCAGAGCGGCGATCTCGTGCGCCAGTTTGTCGGCCACACCGACATCATCTGGTGGGTTGCGTTCTCGCCCGACGGCAAGTACCTGCTCACGGGCAGCCAGGACAAGACCGCGCGCCTGTGGGATGTCGTAACCGGCCAGGAGCTACGCCGCTTCATCGGGCACACGGGAACCGTGAACACGGTTGTCTTCTCACCAGACGGCAAGCGTGTGCTGACCGGCAGCGTTGACGGCACTGCGCGGCTGTGGGATGCCGACTACCATGACACGATTGCCTATATCTGCTCGCGGCTGCTGCGCGACTTCAGCGCCGACGAGCGCGCGCAGTACAGCATTTCAAGTAATGGATCGACGTGCAACGAGTAGCGTTCCTGTCCAGTTCGGACGCAGGCACAGGCTCAGGCACGCAGCCGGTGATGAGGAGGCTGCGTCTACCCAAAGAACCTTCTTTCTCGGCACCGGCGGAGCGGCGGTACCTATGCGCGCCTGTTCGAGATGCAGGCGGCGGGGTATCGGTGAGGGCAGCATGTTGAGGCGTGCCGTCGGCACGTCTCTATACCCTGCCTACTTCCGCACTTTATAGATGATGACATCGCCGCTCTGGAACGCCACATCGCCCAGCTGCGCCAGCTTGGCTAGCCCCTCGGGCGGGTAGGTAGCGCGCTCGGCGGCACCGACATAGATATAATCGACGTTGTATTTCCCGAGTAGCTCAGCGGCGCGCGTCGTATCAGTGTCGCTATAAATCGCCGTCACATCCTCGCGGCGTGGGCCAATCAGGGCGCGCACGGTCGGGTCGCCGCCGCGCCACTGATCTTCGTGGCCGGGCCAGCCGAGGACGGTGGCGCGCCCGGTGCTCGCCGATACTGCGTTTGCGCCGATACCCGTCCCGTCGTAGTCGTTGCCCACCGCCTCAAGCACCACTGCATTGCCGGGCGTATTCGCGCGAATCCAGGCGATCGCTGCTGCGCCATCGGGCGTGTGCTCGGGCGGCGTTAACCCGGCTAGCCCCACGCGCTGCCCATCGCGGAACAGGTGCCCGGCGGTCATCCACGGGTACACCAGCGCGCCCACTAGCAGGCAGACAAACAGGCACCCGCTTGCAATCACGGCGACACGACGACCAGTCTTTGCCCTTCGTCCTTCGCCCTTCGTCCTTTGCGTGAGCCACCATACCGCATAGCCCGCCAGCACACCCCAGATCAGCCAGGCCTGGTAGTAAAACTTAAAGATGGTATTCATACGCGAGCTGAACGCATCGCGCAGGTATACAATTTCGGTGCCAAAGCACACCAGGCACACCAGCGCAAACGCCCACAGCACAAACGCGGCGGTTGGGTGCCGCGCCTGCGCCAGCGCCTGGAGCATGGCGTAGAGCGCGAGTGGCAGTAGCGCTAATAAAGGGAAGCCGATTGCAAAACCCAGCGCAAGTACACCGAGCGTAGCCCACGGCAGTAGTGTGCCGAACGCCAGCGGTCGCGGGCTGGTGCGGGCAATTCCAAGCGCGCTTGCTGGCGGCTGAGCCTGCGTGGCCAGGCGCGGCTGCAAAAACAGATAGGTGAGCAGCGGCACCAGAAACAGCCCGAATATGATCAGGAAGGTGTGCAGCAGTGTGCGTGTCCAGGTCACTAGTAGCAGCGGTGAGCCGTTGCCGCCCACCAGCGAGCGGAAGGTCAGGTGGAAGGGTGCAAAGAGTAGCCCCGCCGCCAGCAGCGCCGTAAATGCCTGGCTGAAATAATGCCGCCACCAGACATTCGCCAGGATTGCGCTTGGGTCTGGTTCCGGGTTGCTGGTGGTTGCGCTACCCAGCCGGGCATACAGCAGCAGCAGCGCGCCCAGGTACAGCAGCACATAGGTTGGCAAATCCCAGCTATTGATTAAGTACAGACTGCCCAGCACAATGCCGGTGAGCATCAGCTCGGCCCAGCCGCGCCAGCCCTGCGTGTAGTTGGGCGCAGTCGGACGCGCCAGGGTTTGCAGCGCCAGTGCCAGTGCCAGCAGTCCAAAGGGCAGCGACATCACATGTGGGTGCATGTCGCCGAGCCAGAATGAGAAGAAGGGGAACTCGGTAATCGCATAGTAGCGCGTGGCATCGCCCGGCTGCTGCGAGCTGTCCCACAGCGCGCGCGAAGGATTCCACCAGTTAAAATCCGCCGCCATGTCGGTTGGTGTGATAGCGGTTGTTGCTTGCTTGTCGCCCCAGGCGGTGTATGGCTGCTCAAGCGTGAGCGGTGCGCGTGCGCCCAGGCCGTTCGCCACCGCGCGCACAAAATCGCGCTGGCCTAGCGCAAACACATCGGGCGAACCCGTGATGATTTCGAGCGCGCCGCCCTGGTTGCCCGCAAATAGCACCAGCACTAGCGTAAGCAGCACTGCGCTGATACGCCCGCCAGCCCCACGCCACCGCTGATGAGCGTGTTCAGTATGTGAGGACGCTTGTCGGCTGCCGGTCGTCAGTTCAATCAGGTTCACCATCAGCCCGGCGATGCCCAGCGCAGTGAGCGCGAAGATCGAGGCCAGCGCCAGATTATAGGCTACACCCGCACCGATGCCGCTTGCCAGCGAGAGCAGCGCCATCAGCAGGTAGCCGAAATAATAATAGTTGATACTATAGCCCGCTAACCAGGGGTCGTGCGGTGGGAAGTTGCCGCTCACCCGAATCGCGTTGAATAGCGCATAGTCCATGGGGCGCTCGGTGCCCCATGGGTCGGGCTGGTAGCTGCGTAAGAGCACAAGAAAGAGCAGTGCCAGGGCAAAAGTTAGCTCGTAACCCAGCACGCGCCGCCAGTTTGCCGCCAGCCATGAGCGCAACGCCGTAAGTCCGCGCCTGCCACCACCCAGGGCAATGCCCAGCCCACCTACCGCCAGCGCACAGCCAATAATCAGGCCGCGCCCAAACGGTGCCAGCCCGAGCATCGCCAGCAGCCATGCCAGGTAGCCCGTAAGCAGCAGCCCCAGGGTTTTGCCAAACGCATAGCCGCGATCGGGCAGTGCGCGTAAGAGCCACTGGGCGATTGGCAGCCCAAGCACGCCAAACAGCTGAATTGTTAGCCACCAGACAAAAATATCTTTAATCACGAGCGTTTCTGTTTTAATGTAGCTGTCAGGTTATTTTTGCAGTCGCGTCACTGCGTCGCTGGCCTCGGTGTAGTATGGGGCGTCGGGGTTGGCAAGCAGCAGGTAGGCGCGATATTCGGCCAGTGCCGCGGTGAGGTTTTCCTGCTGCTCGTATACTTCGCCCAGGTGGTAGTGTGGCTCAGCAGCATTAGCATCAGCGTTAATCGCCTTATTCAGCGCTTCAATCGCTTGCGGCAGGCGTTTCATTTTCAGCAGCTCGTTGCCAAGCTTATTGTAGTTCCCGGCGCTTCCATCGGCATTGATCGCTGTCTGGTAGGCTTGAACTGCTTCGTCGAACTTGCTCGCATCACGTAGCGTATCACCATACAACTGTTGCAGCGCTACATCAGATGGGTTACGCGCCGCCGCTCCTTGCAGTATCGCCAGGGCATCGTTGTTGCGCTGTAGCTCGCGGTAGCGCTGGGCTAGCCCAAACACTACACCTGTATCGGTTGGGTTATTACGTACCTGCTGTTCCAGTTCGGCTAATGATGGTTGGTTGGTGGGCTGTTGCGGCGCAGACGGTGTTTCGGCCTGGGGCTGCAAATCGGGCACTTTTGGCGGCGGTATGATCTCGCCCCCCGACGTGAAGGTATACACGCTGGGGTTGACTTTGAAAATCTTGACAGTTCCTTGGA
Organism: Chloroflexi bacterium SZAS-1; assembly: GCA_018266315.1. Taxonomy (GTDB): domain Bacteria; phylum Chloroflexota; class Chloroflexia; order Chloroflexales; family Roseiflexaceae; genus Kouleothrix. The sequence goes on from JAFEAS010000027.1 coordinate 53,075, forward strand.
CAGGTTCTTGATTGTACGCAATGCGCAAGTACGAGCCTGCCATCTGGTCGAATTTCGCTATCCCAGCTGCCGAGTAGGCGGCGCGCTCGATCTGCCCAACATACACATAGCTCACATGATATTTCGCCAGCAGTCGCAGCGCCTGGGCAATATCGGGGGTGTTATAAATCAGCTGCACATCGCCATCGCGCTGGTCTACCGCGGTGGGGTCGTGCTGCTCGCTGGCGTGCAGCGGACTAACGATCGTTGGCAGGCCGGTGTTGGCAGCAATGCGCACGCCATAGGCACGGTAGAACCACAGGTCGGATTGCAGCACAATCTGCGATCCACGCACATTCTCGTTGAGCCAGCGAATGGCATCCAGGTCGTCTTTCAGGCTGATCTGCGTACCCGGGCCGCCGCTCGGCTGGCCAATGTATTCTGGTAGCAGGTCGAATTGCGCCTGCTGCATAAATTCCAGGCCATCAAGGGTGGGGCCAGGCGATTCTGGGAAGCGATAGGCCAGGCGGCTGGGAATACCAACCAGTGGGAAGACAAGCGCTAATGCCAGCAGTACAAGCATCATTGCCCAGCCCAGCGTTTGTGCGACCACGCCTGCGTGGCGTAGGCCACGCGCCAGCCAGGGAAGTGCGGCGGCGGCGGCCAGCGCCATGAGCATCCATGCCTGTAGCCCAAACTTGAACACCGTGTTCATGCGGTAAGCGTCCGATTGCGGCCCGTCCAGATGGTCGCGGATATACACAAACTCGATGCCCAACGATACCGCCCAGGCGAGCACGGCCAGCCAGAGTACAAACCATACGCGCCGGGGGAGCCGCCGGGACAGCAGCGCTGGCGCACTTGCGGCCAACAACAGTATGAGACCGACCTTCAGCAATAGCGAGCTTGCGCCAACCAGGTCGCGCGCCCCCTGATTGGTAAGCAGCACGCCTGCCAGCAGCAGCCCGATAATCATCAGGAATGTACCGAGCATGCGTGCCGAGCTACTTGTCGGCGGGCGGGCGACAATCCCTAGCACCATATTCTGCTCGGATGTGTCAGCAGCGGGCGGTAGTACTGCATTCTGCACACTGTGCCGCCGATTGAGGAGCCGGGCGGCAATTCCACCTACCCACATACTCAAGATGAGCAAATAGAGGCCATAGATCAGCACATACCCACTGAGTGGCGAGCCATCGCGCACCAGCCCAATGCCGGTAACTCCTGCCGGGCGAACATAATTCTGGAAAAATGGCAGGTAGAGCAGCAGCGCACCCAGCACAATACCAGCCGCTTGAGCCAGCCCGCCACTAAAGGTGGCAAAACGCCGCGCCGGTGTGCGCGTGCGCCAGGCACGGCCAGCCACCGCGCCAGCGAGCAGCAGCGCGTAGGTTGGCAGATCCCACGAGTTGGTGATTGCCAGTGCGCCCAGCGCCAGCGCGGCTAGCCCCCAGCGCGCCGCTAATGGCAGCCAGCCACGGCGCTTATAGCTGAGCGGCCAGCCTTCAAACAGCTCGAAGGCTAGCGCAATACACAGCAGTGCAATCGGCATGGCAATCAAATGCGGGTGCAGATCGGCGAACAAGTAGCTCCAGAAGGGAAACTCGTTGATCGTCATCAGCTTGTCGGAAGCAATGACCCGGCTTGGGCCAACAAACCACGAACCAAGCCGCTCGCCAAAGCCGCTAAGCCCGCCTTGCAGCGCTTCGCGCACTGGCCCCAGGCCCTGGCCCCAGCCTACCGGGAAGGCGGCTGCCAGGTTGCCAAGCAGCACAACAAATGCGCTGCCCACCAGCCCATAGCGCAGCCGCCCGCTGAGCCGCGCTACTACCGCAAACGCACCAATGAATGTGAAGGCGAACAGCGTTGCAATGACAAGGTTGAAGCCTACCGCCGGATTAATGCCGGTGGCCTTGATCGGCACCGACGCCAGGAATAGGCCATAGTAGTAGTAGTTGATGGCCCCGTCGCTGAAGAACGGATCGTAGGGCGGCATCATTGGGCTGCGCAAAATCGCATTCAGTAGCCCAAACTCAAAGGGCTTTTCGCCGCCCCAGAATGGCTGCCACAAATCGGGGTTGAAGGCGCGCAGCACCGCCATGAACGTGAATGCCGCCAGGAACAGCGCCTCAGTGATGAGCATGGCACGCCAGTGGCTGAGGACATGCGCCCGCAGCGTCGTCCAGCTGCGGCCTAGCGCCGCCGAAATACGCCGATCGCTCGCGGCGTCGGTGCTGCGGCCCAGCCAGAAGATGAGGATGGTGTTGGCGGCGAGCACCAGCAGCAAGCCCCACAGCAAGCTCCAGCGAGTATATGCCCATAAGCCCATACTCACTGGCATCCATACGGCATAGCCAAGCAACAATAGCCCAACCAGTCGCGCCCAGGCCCAGCCACCGTCGGCGGCCCCGTGGCGTGGCACCGCTAGCCCGCCAAACAGCAGCGCCGCAAGTGGGAAGCCCAGCGCCAGTATGACATACAGCGCCAGCAGCCAGAGCACAATCGCTACCGGTTCCGATTGCGCGAGCGTATTCCAGGCATATTCACGCACAGCTTTGAAGGTAAATACTGGCGCGGTCAGGCGCGTATCGCGAGGTGCGCTGAGCACCGTCGGTGTGGTTGCGAGTGTGGTTGAAAGGACGACGGGTGCGTTCCCGCCGCGCGGAATACGGTAAATGTTGGTGGCATCGCTACTATATACCCGCTCGATCTGCTGCTCGCCTGCGAGTGTCTCGAATTTCGCCAAGCCCTGGGCAGGGTAGAGCGCGCGCTCAAGCTTGCCGACGTAGACGTATTCGATACCATACAATTGGAGCTGTTGCAGTGTGGTCGTGGAGTTCGTATCGCTGTATATTTGCTGGATAAATGCCTGCCGACCGGCCAGCACCGGGCCAACCTCGGCCACCTGGCGCTGCTGTGTTTCGTGCCAGGGCCAGCCCAGCAGGGTTGGTAGGCCCGTATATGTCGATACACGCCCGCCCCAGCGATACGCTTCAGTTTGCGCCTCAAGCACAATTGGCGTGCCCACAATGTTCTGCTGCATCCAGGCCAGCGCCGCCGCATCCTCGGTGAAATCAAACTGCTGGTTGTTTTCGGCCCAGCTGCCTTTGGCCGAGCGCATAAACGCCACACCATCGAGCGTTGGCCCAATCTGGCTGTCAATCCGATCAGCCAGGCGCGCCGGAATAGCGGTGATGGGGTACATCAGCCCGCCAGCGAGGAGCAGTACTGCCGCTGCCTGCCAGACCCAGCGGATGACAGGATGGACGAGCCTACGCCGTGCCTCCAGTGCCGACCATACGATGCTTAGCGCCAGCGCCGAAGCTAAGGCGAAGAGCACCCAGCTTTGCATACCAAACTTGAACACCGTATTCATGCGGCCAATGTCGCCCTTTGCCACCACAATTTCGGTCGCAAGTGCAATGAGTAGTGCAACGGTGCCCCACACTATTGCCAGCAGCGTTGGCAGCGGCGTGAGAGTTTCGGTTTCGGCAGCGGGTGGCGCAACCAGCTCATCGGGGCGTGGTGCAGTGAGTAGTGGTAGTTCATGATGTACATATGGCTCACTGTTGTCGTGCCCGGCCAGCGCTGTGTGCCCGGCAGTCGGGCGCGCGCGTCGTTCCAGCAAATGGTCGAATAGAATGGCAATTGCCGCCGCCGCCAGTGGGAGCATGAGGAACAAGGCATTGGCGTGTTGCAGTACAGTAACAAGCGCGAGCACAACCGGCCCTAGCCCAATCAGCAAGAGCAATGGTAGCCCAGCGCCGCGCCGCCAGTACAACAGCACCGCACCGCTCACCAGGAAGAATAACCACAGCCCATTCATACGCAGCATATCGGCAGCGGGGGTTCGCGCCCCGCGCCACAGCTCGAAGCCAGCGTAATCAGTGGCGAAGCTGTGTAAGAATGGCAGGAATAGTAGTGTACTGCCAACCAGCAACCAGAGCACTGCGCCTATCCATACGAGCGCAGTATGGGGCAGGCTAGCCCCACGTTGTATATTGCGCCAGGCTATCAGGCCCAAGGTTACGCAGCCCAGTGCCAGGTAGGTTGGGAAGTCCCAGGTATTCGTGGCGCGCAGTGCCCCAATCGTTAGCGCGAGTGCGCCAAGGCCGACCAGCGTTGGTATGTAACTACGTGCTTTGGCATTTGCTCGGGCGTTTTCTGCTTTAAGTACTGCTACCATCAGGCCGAGTGCGAGCATTGCCAGCGGCAGGGCGATCATATGCGCATGCAGATCGGCAAAGAGGAAGGTGAAGAAAGGAAATTCATTAATCGTGCTATCTTGCACGTCCATGCCAACCAGGCGGGTTGCGTCCCAGAAGGCCCACTCGTCGCGGTCGCGGCACTGCTGCTGGCTGGCATAGCTGCTCAGAGCCTGGCATTCGGCAGGTAGCGTGGGGTCGGTTTTGGCCGAGCCGGGCAGCAGCCACAATGCCTGTGTCAGCGGGCCGATCACCACTATGAGCGCGGCAGCTAACAGGCCGGTGGTAATTGCCCGGCGCTCAATGCGGCTCCCAAGCGTCGCCCCATAGCCCGGCCGTGAAAGCAGCTGGTTACGCTCGGCTGTTCGTAGTGCAAGCAGGTTGTAGATTGCGCCCCACGCACCTAACGCGGTGAGGGCAAAAAGCGTAGGAACGGCGAGGTTATAGGCAATGGCAGGCGCAATGCCAGTGAGCTGTACCAGCGCCCCTACAATAACAAAGCCAAAATAGTAATAATTGATAAACCCACCCGCAAACCAGGGATCGTAGGGCGGGAAGTAAGGACTTTTCACCACCGCTGTGAGGAATGCCAGATCCATGGGCTTTTCGCCGCCGCGCGCCGGGTGCCACAGGTCGGGGTTAAGCGCGCGAATAAGCACGAAGCCCAGGTAGGCAACTAAGAATAAGCCTTCGGCACTGAGCAGCGCCGCCCGCCGCTCGCGGAGGAATGTGCGCAAGGCCGCGCGGCTGCGCCAGCCCACGAGTGCGCCAGCTGTGATCAGGATACCTGCGCACAGCCAGGTGCTGAGCGTGCCAAAGGCCAGCAGGTGCAGGCTGCCGAGCAGCCAGGAGGTATAAGCCACCAGTAGTAGGGCCAGCATCTTCGCCAGGGCAAAGCCCCGATCGGGGAGGCCAGGCAGGGCCCGAAACAGCAGCGCGAACATGCTACAGCCTAGTAGCTCAAGCACCACCAGCCACGTCAGCCAGGGCGCGAAATTCGCCAGCCCGGAGGGATTGAATAACGATGACCATGTGCCAGCATCGCGGTACGCTTGCCACTGGGTGCCGGTCAGCCGCAGCGCCGTAGGTACCCGGCTGCCGCGTAAAGAAGAAAGTTTATATACTTCGCTCCACGCAATGTCGCCAGTGATAAGCTGGGTGGCTCTGGTTCGGCTATAGGTCGGTGTCTTTTTGAAGATGAGGACGCGTGGATGATCATACACACTAAATGCTTCTTCGGCACCTTGATCGGGAATGGGGACACCAAACAAGGTCGGGTATGATGTGATATCGGCTACTTGCTCGAAGCCTAATTCGCCATTAAACAGGTAATGGTAATAACGGGTCAGCGCCGGGTAGCGCATGGGCAGGCGCGTGGCTGAACCATAGACCCGGTTGCTACTGAGCACAATGTAGTCGGCCTGTTCGAGTTGATCAAGCAGCCCGAGATTCGATTTTCCATTCTGATCGATATAGCCAGTATACTTGGTGGGGTCATCTTCGGCATACGGGTATGTCTCAACGCTATAAAACCAGCCGCCTGCATTCGGCTCGAACGCGCGTCGGTCGTCAATCGAGAGAGGCAGTCCATCATCCCATTGTTCGGCGGTTACTGCAGAGCCAAGCGGAATATGCTCGTACATCCAGCGCGAGGCGGTGATGCGCGAATGGGGCCGGGTGTAGATTCGCGTGAACGCATAGGCCCAGGCGAGTGTTACCCCCACCACCACCACGAGCGGCACCCACCGCACGATGCCCTGTAGCCCATACAGCCGGTCACGGCGTGGCCGCCAATCGGAAATAAGCAGCCGGAAATCGAGTGCCCGCACCAGTGCCCAGGCGGCAAACAAAGTGAGTAGACCGTAGAGCTGAAGGTAATAGCGCATGGTCATACCAAACAGCCCACCCTGCCACGCGAAGTAAAATGCAACCCAGAACCAGGGAAGTAGGTGTATTTGGTTGCGGCGCAGCCGTGCCCACTCGGCATTTGCCCATCCTTCCCATCCAGCGCGTGCCAGCTGTATGCCTGCCCAGGCCCAGGCCAGCCAGGCCATGACGCCAAGCGCTACCCCCATGCCCCAAACAACCATATTTTGCAGCGCGAACCAGTAACGGATGCGCCCAACCCATTGCTGGCTTGGCGGCGAGTCGGCCAGGCCATTCACTGCCGCGCCAATTTCTTGAATATTACTAATAAAGCGTGGTTCGATGCGTATGTCGAAGAATGATGTGCCGACAAATGCGTCGGGTTGGAGGAGGCGGAAGGTAATGAGCGATACCATCCCTGCCAACACGAGCATCCCGGCACCCTGTAAAAACGACAGTCGGCGCGGGCCAGGGGTATAGTAGCTATCGCTGGAAGGGGCAATGGTATCGCGCGCCGCCCATAAGCGTTGGGCCAGGGCCAGCACCGCCAGCATGCCCAGCGTCGCCATCGTCACCCGGCAGGCCATTGCTGCGCCAATTGCCAGCCCCAGCAGCAGGGCGCTCGCCCAGCCGCCATTTTGCGCTAGCCGCACCGCACAGTACACCGAGAGCAGGGTAAAAAAGGCGGTAGCCGAATCGACGGTGAAGAAATGCGCCAGCTGAATAGGCAGCACTGACAGGGCAAGTAGTAATGCCGCCACTAACCCGGTGCGCGAACCATACAGCCGCCGCCCGATTAAAAACACCACAAGTACACTGAGCGTTGCGAATAATGCCGACCATGAGCGCCCAACTTTGGTGACGTTATAGTAGCTCGTCAGGTCTTTGCCCGATGGGTTGAATATCGGCTGCAACAGTGTGAGTTTGGGCACCTTGAGATCGGGGTTGGGCACAGGCACGCCCTGCCCATAATTGGTTGGGCTGGCTGGCATCACCGTCGGCGGTAGTGCACTGTTAGGCGTAAATACGACAGCTGTATAATGGGTAAGCGTTTGGGGAAGTAAGCCGTAAACATAAAACGAATAGCCGCCATTACGCGGATTGAGCGGGTTTCGCTGTGAATCGAGATATTCACCGAGGCTGCTAGGAGCCTTCAGATGATCAGCTACCAGCGACATAAACCGTTCGTCGGGATGCTGCCCGGTGCCGCCATCCCAGCCAAACAGGTTAATGGTGTTGAAATATGCGCTCAGTAGCAGAATTGCTGCAAGCAATACCCAAGTGCGCCATGCCTGCGTTGCGAAGATTCGAGCGGGTGGGTTAGGCACAGGTGCTTCGTCGGGCGGAGTATTGATAGTCATATGCCTCTAATGCTCGCTGGCGAGCACACTGTGTTACGAATGCTTGATCTATGCGTATTATAGGCATGAATAGAGGTTGCGTCCAATACATAATGCTTGCTTGCTCTGGCCTGAACGTGCTACAATAGCGCGGAGATGTTTCCCACGCCATAACACCACCTGAGGGCATAGTACGCGTCATGAACGCAACGTCGATTCCCAATACGATTACTATCGATGGCCCTGCTGGCGCAGGTAAAAGCACGCTTGGCGAAATGCTTGCGCAGCGCCTGGGCTATTTGTATTTCGATACCGGCGTTATGTACCGGGCGCTCACCTGGGCGGCATTACAGCGCCAGATTGACCCTGCCGATGCTACGGCTATGGCGGCACTGGCGCACGACCTTACAATCGACATTCTACCGCCAACCGTCACCGATGGTCGGCAATATACTGTTCTGGTGGATGGTGCCGATGTGACCTGGGATTTGCGCAGCGCTGCGGTTGATCACGCAGTATCGGTAGCGGCCAAGCATCCGGCGGTACGCACGGTGATGCGCGCACGCCAGCGCGCAATTGGGCAGCGCGGCCAGGTAGTGATGGTTGGCCGCGATATTGGCACGATTGTATTGCCTGAGGCGCGCATGAAGATTTATCTTGAAGCCTCGCTTGGGGCGCGTGCTGCCCGACGCGTTGCTGAGCTTCAGGCACGCGGCGTTCCTGCCGATGTTGCAGCGATCGCAGCCGATGTTGCACGCCGCGATGCGCTCGATCAGCATGTTATGGGGCGTGCGCCGGATGCGCTCGTGATGAATAACGATGAGCTACCGCCCGAGCAGGAAGTTGAGCTGATTTTACAGCGGTTGGCGGAGGTTCGTGAGTAATATGGCGTGGCGCGAGCGGCTAGGCTATGGCTTTGTTCGGCTCCTTATTCGCATTACCATGACGCTGCTTACGCGTACCAGCGTGATTGGGGCCGAACACTTGCCGCGCACCGGGCCGGGCATTGTAGTGAGTAACCACATCGATGCGATCGATCCGGCTATTTTGGTAGGGGTATTGCCGCGCCCAATTGCGCTTATGTCGAAAGCTGAGAATAATCGTGGCGCGCTCAGGCTATTTATGCCCATGGTTGGCGCGTTTACGGTACGCCGTGGTACGGCCGATCGACGCGCGCTGCATACCTCTGAACAGGTACTGAAGAGTGGCCGACTGCTCTGTCTGTTTCCTGAAGGCACGCGCAGCCACGATGGTCAGCTGATGGTAGCGCATGGCGGTGCGGCACTGCTTACGCAGAAAAGTGGTGCGCCAGTGATTCCTGTGGCAATTACTGGAACGCCGCGGGTATTTCTACGGCGCTTTCCGTGGTTAGGCTTCCCGCGCGTTACCGTAACCATCGGCAAACCTTTTCGTGTATACTCGCCAGCAGGCCAGGCCCGTCGCGATGAGCGTGCATACGCAACCACCGAGCTGATGGTTCATATTGCTGCCCTGCTACCGCCTGAGATGCGTGGTGCCTATGCTGCAACCCCACATTATGAGGTTATGTGACCAGGGTTTCGCCTGAGCGCGCTTTCGCCTGCGGCAGCGTGGTACCGAACTGTTTTGGTGTTCTGCTGTTGGCGCTTCGCGCCAACAGCAGAACACCATGATAAAAAATACCGCTCTGCCGCAGGCTACAAACATCCACCGCGTAATTCGTGTTAGTAACTATTGGTATTCTGACGCAGTTCTATAGACTATAGGCGCAATCACACATCCACACACATTTATATGTGGCCGAGGAGGCTTCCATGCTCAGGTTTGTGACCCCCGACGTCGATCTAGAGCTGGATGAAGGCGAGCAGCTGCTCTATTATGCGCGGCGTCATTGGATCCTGCTCCTTCAGCGGATCATTATTCCGCTCATTATTACTGCGTTAACGCTTGGGCTAGCAATATATCGAGTGATTGGTGGCCAGTTTTTTGCGGGTGATGTTGGCGCATCAAGGACATTATTCGATTTTACTAATCTTTTTTATACGGCGCTGATTGTCGCGCTGCTGTTCTATTGGTCACGGCGCGAGCGCAACGCAGCAAAAAATAAAAAGAAACCACCACGTTGGCTCCCATTTTCCTTCGATTGGTTGTTTATTAGTGGTATTGCATTGCTGGTTATAGTGATCTACTTTCGTTCTCAGGGCGGGCGGGTCTTCTATATCGATCCGGCTTACGCCACTGGTTTCGATATATTAAATATTTTGTTATTCCTTACGGCAGTGGTCATGATCGGGATAATGCTGTATACCACCGTCGATTGGGCCAACGACTTTTTGGTGCTTACCAACACACGTGTAATTTATGATGATACCCAGCTGCTAGTACGGCGCGTCAAGCAAGAGATTCTCATTGAAAATATTCAGCAGGTGAGCCTGAGCGCCGATAGCTATGTTGCGTATTTTCTTGGTCAAATGGCGCTCTGGCGTGATCAGCTGCGCTATAGCCTTGGCTGGCTTAAAGATGCACCGCCCGATAAACCAGCAGTGGCGTATGGCAAACTTGTGGTTGGGTCGCTTAGTATGCGTAAGCTGGTGTTCGATGGTGCGGCGAAACCTACCGTGATGCAACAGAAGATTAATGCCGAAATTGGTAAACTGCGCAAGCAAAGCGAGCCAGAACTTTTACGGCAGATTATTGAAGATCAAGTCTATGGTGTAAAGCCGCAGAAGAAGGCCCAGGCACCAATCCATGTCGTCGAACATCCTGGCCCTTTGCCCTGGCTCTTTGCCACGAACCCTGAGATTAACGCTGAGAAGGAAGAGGTAACGTGGCGGCCCTATTGGATTTTCCTCGCGCTGGCTATGCTGCGTCCATTTGCGATCTTAGTTGTTACAGGCATCTTACTGGTTATTGCGGCACAGCTTCAGCTCCTGCCGGGTTCGTGGGCAGCGCTGATCTGGCTACCAATTATGCTCGTTTGCATGGGGCGCATTATCTGGGTGCGTGAAGAGCACGAGCACGATAAATATATTCTTCAGCGCGATAAAATTGTGGATGTTGATAAGCGCCCGTTTGGCCCAGAGAGCACCCGTAGCGCACAGCTCGACCGCATCCAGGATGTGTCGTTCGATGTTGGGTTTATCGAGAGTATTCTTGGCTATGGCGATGTGTTTATCGAAACCGGCGGTGGTGGTGGGAAGTTTACCTTCAGACATGTCCCCGATGCACGCAACGTTGCAACAACTATTAACGATTACTTGACCGATTTCAAGAAGCGTGAAAAAGAGCGTTCGCAGAAGGATGCGTTAACCTTGCTGCGCGAATATCATGTCGTGCAAGAGCGGCACGGGGAATTGGCCAATAACCAGAACCTGGAAACGGTTGTAGCAACTAAGCTTGCTGAGTACACTCAGAATGAGCTACCAAACCAGATCGAGCGCGAGGTTGCAAACCGTGTGCCCATGCATGTGCGGCGCCAGATCAGTATGGCGCTACGTCGTAGCGCACTCCGCAGCCGCGCCGCGCGCCGCCGCCCCGAAGCATAAGGCCGCAAGATGCTGAGTTTCCCAAGGGGCCGCGCGCCATTCGTTGTGTGGGTAGCTGTGTTGTTAGCAGCTATGACCCTTAGTGCTGCTGCGCCGCGCGCCTATGCCCAGAACCAGCCGTTTTCGCTGCAGGTACGCGTTGGGTATGAAGGCGCATATCGCCTGGCCGAATGGTTCCCGGTGGTGGTTGATGTTGCAAATGACGGCCCGGATGTTCAGGCCGTTCTCGAATGGTCGCTCCCAGGCCGACCGGAAGAACAAGTTTTTCGGCGTACAGTTGATCTGCCGCGTGGCTCGCGCAAGCGAGTCGCTTTCGATGTGTACATTGCCGGTTTTGTGCGTAATGGGCTGCTGCGCCTGCTCGATGGCAGTACCGAGCTTGCCAGGCGCGATGTAACGCTCGATACGATTGACGAGGGTATTTTCCTCATTGGGGTGGTCAGTAACGACCCAGCCCTGATGAATAGCCTCGATGCGTTGCAATTGGGCAGCTATACGTCGGCCCGGGTGCGCCACCTCACCCCAGGCGAGCTTCCTGAGTCAGCCGCCGCACTTCGCGGCGTAGATGCGCTGTTTCTGCATACCTTCGATACTGCCGCGCTTACGCCTGCTCAGCGTGATGCACTGGCGCTATGGGTAAGCCTGGGCGGGCAGCTGGTGGTGAGTGGCGGGGCGGGCGGCCAGGCGGCTGCGGCGGGCCTGGGCGATCTTCTGCCAGTACGCACGGTTGGCGCTGCAACTCAGGGCAGCCTGGCCCTATTGGCAAGCCTGGGTGGCACAGATGCCGCAAGTTTGCCAGCTTCTACCACACTGAGCCGCGCCGAGCCACAGCCCGATGCCGAACAGCTGCCAGCGGGAAGTGGCCTGCTCTTTCGCCATCAATATGGGGCTGGCCTGGTGTCGTTCAGCGCGTTCGATTTTGCCGCGCTACGTGGCTGGTCGGGTGAGGTTGCCTTCTGGCAGCAAGTGCTGCGTCAAGTGGTGGACACTACTTCATTGGGTATTGGTGCCCGCCTAAGCCAGTTCAACCTGCTCGACCGTGGTGTGCTGAAGCTTTCTTCGTTAAATGCACCATCGCCATGGATACTGCTGTTGTTTATGTTGCTGTATGTGCTGGCGATAGGGCCATTCAACTATGTCGTGCTGCGCCGTATGCGTCGGCTTGAGCTTGCGTGGATTACCGTGCCAGCCTTGGTAGTGGTGTTTACTGCTGGCCTGTATATTGTTGGTGTTGTGTTACGGGGTGGTGTAGCGCAGTATAATCAGCTGGCGATTGTGCAAAGCAGTGAAGGGCAGTTGCGCGGCCAGGTTACTTCGTTTATTGGGCTGTTTTCGCCACAGCGCGCGAACTATCGTTTGGCTTTTCCGGCAGGCACACAGGTGACGGGTGGGCCAAATCAGCAGTTTCTGAATTCGCGTTTCGAGCCGATTGAGATCGATGAAGCGGGCGTATCTTCGGTTCCCTTGCTTGCCGATATTGCCTCGGTTACGGCATTTGTGGCCGAAACAACAGCGGATCTGCCGCTTCAAATACACAGTAACCTTACAATAAGCGCCAACGGCCTGAGCGGCGAGCTACGGAACCAGGGGCAACTTACCCTTGAGGATGCGACTCTTGTATATAGCGATACATTTGTGCCGCTGGGTACTTTTGCTGCGGGTGCCAGCGCCCAGGTACAGCCCGAAGCTGCGCGGACTACTTTCCCCTCGGGCCTTAACCTAGAGCGTTCAGGCGTGTTCGAGCGCCAGTCGATATTGAATATTCTGTTCGAACGCGACCTGCTGCGGCTGCGGAGTCCAACAGGTGCTGCTGCTAGCGCACCTGTGCCTGAAGGTGTATACCTGATTGGGTGGGCTAGCCAGCCGGTGCTGCCTGCGAATGTGAATGGGCAAGATGTGGCCCAGAACAGCCTGGCATTATATGTCCTGCGGTTGCGCACCTAGCCTACCGCCTGGTGCACACGGTTGTCCTTTGCCATGAACGAGCTGGTATCTGCGGTGCGCGCGTTCATTGGCGCGCAACATATGATCCGTAGCCGCGCGCCGCTGGTTGTGGCTGTGTCGGGTGGGCCCGATTCGCTGTGCCTGGTGCATATGCTGCGCGAACTAGCGCCAGGCCTTGGCGTGGCCCTCCATGTTGCGCATCTTGATCACCAGATTCGGGGCGCGGAATCAGCGGCTGAGGCCCGTTTTGTCGCCGATCTGGCCCGCGATTGGGGAATACCCGTTACGATTGGCGCAATTGATGTACCAGCACAGGCCGAGCAGCAGCGCACGAACTTGCATGCAGCGGCGCGCGTGGCACGCTATGGGTTTCTAGCTGAGGTTGCCCAGGCCGTTGGTGCGCAAGCTGTAGCTGTGGCCCACCATGCTGGCGATCAAGCCGAAACAGTGCTGCTGCATGCCCTGCGCGGCGCTGGTTCTGAGGGTCTCAGCGGCATGCGCTCGGTGGTGCCCTGGCACAGCTGGGCACCTACCAGCGATGAGCGTGATGGAGCGCTCCTCATTCGCCCATTACTCCCGCTTGAGCGTTCGGCGATTGACACATATTGCGCCACCCATGGCCTCGCGCCGCGCTACGATCCTTCTAACCTCGATCGTTCGGCTACGCGCAATCGTATTCGCCACGAACTACTGCCACAGCTGATCGAGTATAATCCGCATATTGTTGCCGCACTTGGCCGCACCGCTAGCATCTGCGCCGACGAGCACGATTACCTGGCTGCCGCACTTGAGGCCGAATGGCCGCAGCTTGCTACATGCCGTGCAGCTGGTATCGATATCGATGGCGCGGTATGGCGTGCATTGCACCCGGCGTTACAGCGGCTGGCCTTGCGACAGGCGTATCACATGCTGGTGCGCGGCCCGACGCTTACATTCGAGCAGGTTGAGCAGGCGCGTGCGCTGGTGCAGGGCGGTGTAGGCGGGCTGCTGCCCCTGCCCGGCGAGGTGATGCTACGGGTAGGTTATGGTGGTAGCTTTACACTTGGTGAGCAGCTGCCGCCCGACGGCCCTCAATTGCCAGAACAGCAAGCCGCACTGCCTGAACAGGGTATGCTTGCACTAGGCGAGGGATGGGCGCTAGTAATAACGCCAGGGTCGCATCCGTCCACTCAACAGACGATCTGGCAGCTTCAGCTCGATGCGGGGCGGCTACCTGGGCCGCTGCTTGTACGGCGGCGTAAGCCCGGCGACCGTTTGCGCCTGGGGGAAGGCCAGGGTAGTCGGCGCGTGCAAGATATACTGGTTGATGCGAAAGTACCGCGCGCGCTCCGTGCTGCCTGGCCGCTGGTTGCAACCGCTTCGGCGCTGATCTGGGTGGTGGGCGCGCGCGCCGCCGACGAATACCGCGCTGGCCCGGGCTGTAGCCATGTTGTTACGTTGGATGTTGTTCGCGGCTGAGGCGGGCGGCGGCATCAGTATGGGTAAGGGTGGCCGTGTTACATGAATGGAAATGGAGCAGCGCTTGTATGGACCAGGATATTGCCATTATCCTCATTTCGTCGGAAGAAATTCAGGCCAGAATTCGTGAGTTAGGCCAGCGTATTGCGCAAGACTACGCTGCTTTGGGTGATCTCCTGCTGGTGGGTGTACTCAAGGGCTGTGTCATGTTCATGGTCGATCTGGCGCGGGCTATTCCGCTGCCGCTGGCAATCGATTTCATTGCTACCTCAAGCTATGGGCATAGCACTGAATCGAGCGGCGTCGTGCGGTTGCTCAAAGATCTCGATACCGATATTGCGGGGCGTCATGTGCTGATTGTGGAAGATATTATTGACAGCGGCCTGACACTAGAATACCTCACGAGCCAGCTGCGGCGGCGCAACCCGGCGAGTCTACGCATCTGCTCATTGCTGAACAAGCCCGACCGGCGGGTAGCCGAAGTGCTGGTCGATTACCAGGGCTTCGATATTCCAAACGAATTTGTCGTGGGCTACGGCCTCGATTATGGCGAGCGCTACCGTAACCTGCCATATATTGGTGTGCTGAAAAAAGAAATCTACTCGCACTGACTATTTGGCTATCGCGCTTCTCGTGGCCCGCGTCAAGTATTAGCAATGTATTAGAAATACCAAAACTGCGGGCAAGAATGTTGGGAACATGTGATCTTGTTACCTTGTCGTGGGCGTGCGCGGTTGCTATAATGGCGACATTCAACAAGGAGCGAAATAGGTATTTCGCATGGTGTCTGCTAATGAGGAGCCTGGCTCCTGAGAGGGGAGCGGAACACGACTATGGGTGATAACCGTTGGCTTAAGAATAGCTTTGTCTACCTGATTATTCTGGTAGCCGCACTGGCGCTATTCTTTAACTACTTCAACAACCAGCAGAGCGCGCAGGAAGAAAAAGGTATTACCGAAGTGATCGCGCTGGCCAAGCAGGGCAAGATCGATAAGATCGAGCCACAATCGGCAAGCAACGATATCTACTTCACCATGAGAGACAACCCCAAGCAGCGCTATCGCTCGCGGCTTGAGGCCAACGACAGCATTACCGACTTGCTGGTAAAGTCGGGCGTTGATCCGGCTACCGTGCAGGTGCTGGTGCAGCCTGCCCCAGCCTGGGGCGGCCTCCTGAATATCTTCACGATCTTGCTGCCCGTGCTGCTGATGATTGGTTTCTTTGTCTTCTTTATGCGCCAGGCGCAGGGTTCGAACAACCAGGCACTTTCGTTTGGGAAGAGCCGGGCGCGCATGTTCTCGGGCGACAAGCCAACGATTACGTTTGCCGATGTTGCCGGGCAAGAAGAAGCAAAACAGGATTTGACCGAGGTGGTCGAGTTCCTGAAATTCCCAGATAAATTTGCCGCCCTTGGCGCGCGTATCCCGCGCGGTGTGCTAATGGTTGGCCCGCCCGGAACCGGTAAAACCTTGCTGTCGCGCGCGGTTGCAGGCGAAGCCGGTGTACCCTTCTTCTCGATCTCCGGTTCGGAATTCGTTGAAATGTTCGTCGGCGTAGGCGCCAGCCGCGTGCGCGACCTGTTTGATCAGGCCAAGCGCAATGCACCGTGTATCGTCTTCATCGACGAAATCGACGCGGTGGGCCGCCAGCGCGGCGCGGGCCTGGGTGGCTCGCACGATGAGCGCGAGCAGACGCTCAACCAGATTCTGGTTGAGATGGATGGCTTCGATACCAACACCAACGTGATTGTAATCGCGGCCACCAACCGCCCCGACGTGCTCGATCCAGCGCTGATTCGCCCCGGCCGCTTCGACCGGCAGGTCATTCTCGATGCGCCAGATGTGAAGGGCCGGATCGCGGTGCTGAAGGTACACACCAAGGGCAAGCCAATCGCCGAAGATGTGAACCTTGAAGTGATTGCCCGCCAGACGCCGGGCTTCTCAGGTGCCGATCTGGCGAACGCCGTCAATGAGGCGGCCATTCTGGCAGCGCGGCGCTCGAAGAAAAAGATTGGTATGGCCGAGCTGCAAGATGCAGTTGAGCGCGTGGCAATGGGTGGCCCTGAGCGCCGCAGCCGCGTAATGACCGAGCGTGAAAAGCTGATCACAGCGTATCACGAGGCGGGCCACGCAATCGCTGGCGGCGGTATGCCCAAGGCCGATGGCGTGCAGAAAGTGACGATCATTCCGCGCGGCCGTGCGGGTGGCTACACCCTGTTCCTGCCCGACGAAGATCGGAACTACATGAGCGTGTCGCAGTTCGAGGCACAGCTAGCGGTGGCGCTGGGCGGGCGTGTAGCTGAAGAGATCGTCTTCGGCGATGTGACGACCGGTGCATCGAGCGACATCACCACGGTTACGCGGATCGCCCGCGCGATGGTGACGCGCTATGGCATGAGCCCGAAACTTGGCCCGATTGCGTTTGGCGAGAAGGATGAGCTGATCTTCCTTGGTCGCGAAATCAGCGAACAGCGAAACTATGGCGATGATGTTGCCCGTTCAATCGATGCCGAAGTTCACCGCATTGTTGATGAAGCCTATGGCCGGGCGCGCGAAATCCTTACCATCAATCGCACCGTGCTCAACGATATGTCAAGCGCATTGATCGAGTACGAGACGATTGACGGCGAGCGGCTACGCGAATTGATGAGCCGGGTCAAGCAAATTCAGCTGCCCGAGCCGCATGTCAACGGTAATGGCAATGGCAGCGCGCCAACAACGCCGCTGGTGGATGTGCCCAATACCATCGCTTAGCGTCATCTGCTCAATATCCGGCCGGGGCGCTGCGTACAGCGCCCCGGTTGCTTGTTTACGGCAAACCGCCTGTGCTATAATAGCGCCAGCGAAACAACCACAGGAGGCGTGTGTTATGTCCGGCCACTCGAAATGGCATTCGATTCGTCGCTCAAAAGGTATTCTTGATCAAAAGCGTGGGCAGCTGTTTACTAAGCTGGCGCGTGATATTACGATTGCAGCGCGCGAAGGAGGCAGCGGCGACCCCGACGGTAATTTCCGGCTGCGCATTGCGGTCGATAAAGCGAAATCTAGCAATATGCCCGCCGATAACATCCAGCGCGCCATTGATCGCGGCCTGGGGAAGGGTGGCGAGGCCAAGCTCGAAGAGATATACTACGAGGGCTATGCCCCGGGCGGCGTGGCACTTATGGTTGAAACCGCTACCGATAACCGCAACCGCACGAATTCGGAAGTACGTGCGGCCTTCACCAAAGCAGGCGGTAACCCGGGCGAGCCTGGCTCGGTCGGCTGGATGTTCAAGACCAAAGGGCTGATTACGGTCGATATGACCGTGAAGAAGCTCGACCCCGACGAGGTGATGTTAACGGCGATCGATGCTGGTGCCGATGATGTCGAGATTGGCGATGAAAGCATCGAGGTGTACACCGAATTCCAGCAGCTCGCCGCTGTGCGCCAGGCCCTTTTAGCGGCTGGGTTGCCGCTCTCAGGTGCTGAGAAGACAATGATTGCCACCACGACGGTTAAACCCGAGCTTGAGGAAGGGCTGCGCGTGATGCGCCTGATTGAGAAGCTCGAAGACCTGGATGATGTTCAGAAGGTGTATAGCAATCTCGAAGTTTCCGACGAACTTGCCGAGCAGTTTGCCAACCAGTAGCACTACGCGCTGCGCCACAATCCGTAAGAACCGAGGGCTGGCTGCCGTACAGCTGGTTCTCGGTTTTCGCTTCGTTGGTAGCCATAGCGTGGCATCTACCATCTTGCTACGCCGAAAGGGCATAGTATGCGCACACTAGGTATCGACCCTGGCACGGCGATTATGGGCTGGGGGTTTATCGATGAGCAGAGCGGCACACCAACCCTGGTCGATTGCGGCGCACTCACGACCCCAGCCGGGTTGCCGCAGCAGGAACGCCTACTTACGCTCTACAATGGGTTGCAGGCATTGGTACAAAAATACCAGCCGCAGGCCGCCGCAATCGAGGAGCTATTCTTCGGCAAAAATGTGAATACTGCTATTCACGTTGGGCAGGCGCGTGGTGTAGCGCTGCTGGTGCTGGCCCAAGCGCAGGTGCCAATCTATGAGTATAAGCCGCTCTCGGTTAAACAGGCGGTGGCCGGGTATGGCGGTGCCGACAAAAAGCAGATGCAGGAAATGGTGCGTATGACGCTCAAGCTGCCGGCCGTGATTAAGCCCGATGATGCCGCCGATGCCGTTGCCATTGCGATCTGCCACGCCTACACCGCACCGATGTTGCAGCGCATTGCCGAAACCCGCCGCTAATAGCGGTTTATAGCCTGTGGAAAGGAAGCTGCAACTCGCGCCGTGCGAAAAATGCTTGCCAATTCACGCGCCACTGTAGTGCGGTAACTCTTCTCCAATGGTTAAACCCCTTTCGTCGTTATGAGAAGCGTAAAAGATAGCCCTTGAAACGGGGCGCATTTTGTGCTATAGTATACTTTGCATAACATGAAAAAGCCGTCTTGATAGAAAGCCGGACCAGTGAACGATACACTCGATCTGCTGTTGTCTTCGGCCCGCGTACAGCGGCACCACGCACTGGATGTTGCATACGACACTACCTCGCTTCCCGATTACGCACTTGCTCCCGCTCCCGAACCGGCCACGCTTTCTAATACCCTTACTCCCGTTGATGATGCGTTGCCCGAGCACATTCTGGCAGCTGGCGATGTCCTCGATGCCGATCTGGACCAGCAAGGAATTGCCGCTGATGACCCGATCCGCATTTACTTGCGCGAAATTGGCCGCGTCAGCCTGCTAAGCTCGCAGGAAGAGCAAGCCCTTGCCCAGCAGGTTGAGCTTGGCGAACAGGCCGACCTATATCTGGAGCGTAATGAGTGTACCCCCGATGAGCGCCCACAGCTGCTGCGTTATTCATGCGAGGGCCGTGCAGCGCGTGAACACCTGATTCAAGCGAATTTGCGGCTGGTGGTTTCAATTGCAAAGAAGTACCTCGGGCGCGGCCTCTCATTTCTCGATTTAATACAAGAGGGTAATCTTGGCCTGATGCGCGCCGCCGAGAAGTTCGATTACCATCGCGGCTTTAAGTTTTCCACCTACGCCACCTGGTGGATTCGCCAGGCAATTACCCGGGCAATAGCCGACCAGAGTCGCACCATCCGGCTGCCAGTGCACGTGGGCGAAACGATTAACCGGGTGATGCGCACCACTAATCGGCTTCAACAGTCGATGGAGCAGGATCCCACCCCCGACCAAGTGGCCGATGAGCTAGGGATTTCGCCGGAGAAGGTTCGGCGCGTACTGTCCGTATCGCGCCAGACCATATCGCTCGAATCGCCGGTTGGTACCGAAAGCGATGCGGTGCTGGGCGATTTTGTTGAAGACAAGGCTGGTGCAGCACCGCTTGAGCAGGCCGCCCAGCACCTGCTGCGCGAACAGCTCGACATTGCCTTACAGAAGCTGCCCGAGCGCGAGCGGCGCATTATTCAGCTGCGCTATGGCCTGGCCGATGGCCAATACCGCACACTAGAGGAAGTTGGCCGCGAGTTTGGTATCACCCGCGAGCGCATCCGCCAGATCGAGGCGCGCGTGCTGCGGAAGCTGCGCCACCCCTACTATGGCCGCCACCTGCGCGGCTACCTCGAATAAGCTTCTTCTCTTCGCGGAACGTTACTGCTGCGTGGGCTGCGGCGATGGTGGTGCTTAACACAACCATCGCCGCAAGCTTTTTACCTCATTAAGGCGAGGAGTGTGCCCATACTTGCACCAACCGCGAGCACTGTCAGCATACCGGCGGGCATATCGAGTGGGTGGTTCGATTGCGGGTGCCGAGCCAGCACCACCATGCCCATCAGTGTTGCAGGAAACGCCACCAGCCCGCCAAACACCGTGATTGACACCACTGAGATGCCCGCAAGCACGCTGCGCAGCCGCGCCCCGCCCGAGAGTGCCGCATTCGCGGCATTTGGGTCGAGCCAGATCATCGCACCTATGGGGGTGGCAAAGGCAGCAACGACGTAGGCCGCGCCATAGAGTGCAAATAATCCATAGGGTGAAGCCTGTACTCCCCACATGCTGCCTGGAGTGAGCATTGCGCTTAATACTACGACGATTGTCGTCAGGTGAATGATTTGATCAAGCAGGAATGGCACGATCGGTGGGCCGGGAATGACGTGCCCATAATGCACTTTCCACCAGTCGGCGGCGAAATGCACCAGGGTAATTATGAGCATTGCTGGTATGAGCGCACTCGTGGCATAATCCAGTAGCGGTAGCGCCAGCATGCACAGCAGCACAATGCCACAATGAATGAGTAGCCCATCCAGGTGCCGTTTGCGCATCACCAGCCAGTAGGGTTGCAATACAAAATCGGCGACGAGGTGGACACATAAGAACAGATAGAGCATCGTGCTTCTCCTTCGTTTTTGTAAACAATGCTCAGGCCGACACTGCGCGGGCTACCCATCTGTTGCGAGCTGGTCGAGGTTGAGCACGCTTACGTGCGCGCGCTCGACACGAATGAAGCCCTGTTCACGCAAATGGGCCAGCACACGGTTCACCGTCTCGCGCGTGGTGCCCGAGAGGCTAGCCAGGTCGTCCTGGGTCAGGTGCAGGTCGATGCGGATAACGCCGCCGTCGGCAATGCCGTAGCGCGCGGCCAGCCCCAGCAGCTGCCGCACCACGCGCTGCGAGGCCGACATATTGGCTAGCTGGTTGGCAATCGCGTTGCTCTGGCGCAGGCGCAGCGTCAGCACCTCTAACACCGAGGCGGCGATCGGCGGGCAGGCGTTGATGGCGTGCAGAAAGGCGGCGCGCTGCAGGCTGAGCGTGGTTGTGCGGCACATGGCCTCGGCGCTGGCCGCGCGCGGCTGCCCATCCAACAGGGCCATTTCGCCAAAGAAATCGCCCTCGCGGAACATGGTTACTGTCAGCTCTTGCCCGGCCTCGCTGGTGGTGTAAATGCGCACCTGCCCGGCGACGATGATATACAGCGTACTGCCAACACTGCCTTCATGAAAAATAATGTCGCCGCGCTGAAAGGTTTGCGTGCTGACGCTGCGTGCCAATAAGGCAAGCTGGGCAGCGTCGAGGCGGGAAAAGACGCTCACGCGGTTGAGTAAGTCGAGCTTGTTCATTGTGCCTCCCGCGGTGAAGAATGACGCGACACTGCCATTATAGGCTGGCAGAGCATTTGCGACTATGATGTTTATCACGCAGGGAGACGATTGCCACAGCAGGCGCGCGTTTGGCAATCATCCGCGCCTCTGGTATCATAGCGCGATGATTTGGACGATCTCCGACCTGCATCTTTCTGCGGCCAAGCCGAAACCCATGGATATTTTCGGCGAGCGCTGGAAGCAGCACCCGCAGCGCATCGCCGCGGCCTGGCGCGAGCGTGTGCGCCCTGACGATACCGTGCTAATCGCTGGCGATATTTCGTGGGCGCTCAAGCTGCCCGAGGCGCTGCCCGATTTACACTGGATCGCCGCGCTGCCGGGGAATAAGGTGCTCTCGCGCGGTAATCACGATTACTGGTGGGAAAGCGCGGGCCGCGTGCGCCGCCAGCTGCCGCCAACCCTGGCGGTGGTGCAAGGCGATGCGCTCGATCTGGGTGAGATAGTGGTGTGCGGCACACGCGGCTGGATCACCCCCGACACCCCCGGCTTCAAGCCCAGTGAAGACGAAACTGTCTACAAACGCGAGCTCATCCGGCTTGATCTGGCATTGCAGGCGGCCCAGCGCCTGGCGGGGGGCAGCAAACCAATTCTTGTGATGTTCCACTACCCGCCCTTCCTCGATCATAAGCCCACTGAGTTTGCGCGCAAAATCAGTGCTGCCGGGGCCGCGGTGTGTATCTATGGGCACCTGCACCGCCCGCACGATTGGGCCATGGCGACCCAGGGCTGCGTCGATGGCGTGTACTACCAGCTCACCTCGTGCGATTACCTCGGCTTTGGGCCGGTGGCGGTGCGTGGCCTCGATCGCGCCGCTGCGCCTGCCCCTACGCTTAACCCCAACGAAGAAGCCCAACAATCATCCTAACGGCTTGGTTTTGTCAGTGGCATCAGGCTGATCGGCCATCACATTGTGTACGATCTTTTCAGGCTAGCGCAGAAAAATCGCGCACACATACTCACGAAAACACCACTCTGCCGAGGGTTCCACCTATCAGCCGTGTAGGCAAATAAGTATAGCAAATTCGTTCTAAATTTAATGGACAAAACCGCGTTTTAGCGGTATACTATGCAGAGAATCGAGACGTGCGAAGAGTACGAGTTTTTGTCAGACGGCGGCTTCTAGGCCGCCGCTGATCGCGTTTTGGAGGCACCATGGAGATCGGGATCGTTCGGCCGGTAAGCATCAACGACGAGATGCGCACCGCATACCTAGACTACGCAATGAGCGTGATTGTGTCGCGTGCGCTGCCAGATGCGCGCGATGGCCTGAAGCCAGTGCATGTGCGCGTGCTCTATGGTATGTGGGATATGGGCATCCGGCATAACTCTCCCTATAAAAAAAGTGCCCGTATTGTTGGCGATGTGCTGGGCAAAATGCACCCGCACGGCGACGCGTCGGTGTACGATGCGCTGGCGCGCCTGGCCCAGCCCTGGAATATGCGCTACCCGCTGGTCGATGGCCAGGGTAACTTCGGCAGCGTCGATGGCGACCCGCCTGCGGCCATGCGCTACACCGAAGCGCGCCTCTCGGCAATAGCCGAAGAGCTGCTGTTCGATATCGACAAGAATACGGTCGATTTCCGCGATAACTTCGACGGCACCTACCGAGAGCCAACCGTGCTACCCGCGCGCCTGCCAAACCTCATGCTGAATGGCGCTTCGGGCATTGCCGTGGGTATGGCTACCAATATCCCGCCACATAACCTCACCGAACTGTGCGACGCAATCGCGCACCTGATCGACAACCCCGATGCTACAATCGAAGATCTGATCAAAATCATCCCCGGCCCCGATTTCCCCACCGCTGGGATGATCTTAGGCACCGAGGGCATTGTAAACGCCTACAGCACCGGTCGTGGTCATATTACGCTGCGCGCCAAGGCGCATATTGAAGAGGCCGCGCGTAGCGCCTACAACATCGTTGTGACCGAGCTGCCCTACCAGGTGAACAAGGCGCGCCTGCAAGAGCGCATCGCCGAAATGGCGAAAGAGCGCAAGATCGAGGGCGTGCGCGATGTGCGCGATGAATCCGATCGCAGCGGTATGCGCCTGGTGATTCTGCTCAAGCAGGATGCCCAGCCCAAGAAAGTACTGAACGCGCTGTATAAGCACACCCAGATGCAAACCACCTTCGGCGTGAACATGCTGGCGCTGGTTGAGGGCGGGGTGCAGCCGCGCGTGCTCACGCTTAAGCGCATGCTGCAAGAGCATATCGACCACCGGCGCGAAGTGATTCGCCGCCGCACCGAATTCGATCTGGCGAAAGCCCGGGCGCGTGCGCACATTTTGGAAGGCTTGAAGATTGCGATCGACAACCTCGATGAAGTGATCCGCATCATTCGCGAGTCGCGCAATGCCGATAGCGCACGCAACAACCTGATGCGTAACTTCAAGCTCACCGAAATTCAGGCCCAGGCGATTCTCGATATGCAGCTGCGTCGCCTGGCCGCGCTTGAGCGCAAGCGCATCGAAGACGAGTATAAGGAAGTCATCAAGCTGATTGCCGAGCTTGAAGATATTCTTGCCAACCCGCGCAAAGTGCTGCACCTGATCAAGACCGATTTGCAGTATCTCAAGGAAAAGTATGGCGACGAGCGCCGCACCCGCATCATCCCCGATGCCGACGGCGAGGTGAGCGATGAAGATCTCATCCCCGATGTGAAGGTGCTGGTGACGCTGACCGAGCGCGGCTATGTGAAGCGCCTGAACGCCGATACCTACCGCACCCAGCGGCGTGGTGGGCGCGGCATTAAGGGCATGGTTACCCGCGAGCAGGATGTGGTGCGCCATATTCTCACCTGTATGACCATGGACGACCTGCTGTTCTTCACCGATCGCGGTAAGGTTTACCAGCTCAAGGCGCACGAAGTGCCCGACGCTGGGCGCACGGCCAAAGGCCTGCCGCTAGTGAATCTGATCTCGCTTGAGCCGGGCGAGCAGGTGACCTCGGTGCTGGCGGTGCCCGATTTCGACGAGGGTGAATACCTGATTATGGCGACGCAGCGCGGCAAGATCAAGCGCACTATTCTGAAGGAATACAGCCAGGTGCGCTCGAATGGCCTGATTGCGATTGGCCTGGAAGATGGCGACCTGTTGGGCTGGGTGTCGATGACGCAGGGCAATGAAGATGTGCTGCTCACCACCGCGCGCGGCCAGACGATCCGCTTCCGCCAGGAAGAAGTGCGCCCGATGGGCCGCCCGGCGAGCGGCGTCATTGGCATCAACCTGTCCGGTAACGACCGCGTGGTGGGCATGGATCTGGTGCAGGCGAAGGGCGCGCTGCTGACGGTAACGACCCATGGCTTTGGCAAGCGCACGCTGCTCGATGAATACCCGGCCAAAGGCCGCGGCACGGGTGGTGTGATTACGCTGAAGCTGCGCCAGGGCGATGAAGTGGCGGCGGCGCGCGTAGTGTACGATTCCTCGCTGCTCACATTTATCACCACCGGCGGCACGGTGATGCGCTGCCCAGCCGACGAGGTTTCGCAGCTTGGCCGCGCGACGCAGGGCGTGACTATCCTGAATGTCGTCAAGGGCGACCAGTTAGCCGCGCTCTCGGTTGAAGAGCCGGGCGATGATGACGAGCGCAGCGCGAATGTGCTTATCAGCATCAACGGCGAGGGCAACGATGGTGTAGGCGGGAAGTAGCAGTTCACTCAAACACACAGCGGCCTGGGCAATCTATGTTGCTCAGGCCGCTGCGCTGTTGGGGCGTGTTAATCGCGCGGTTCGAGCGCTACGAGGGTGGGTTGTTCGAACGCCCCATTCACTGCGAGTTGCGGCGCGCGCGGGCGCGGTAGCAGCAGCGATGTCCCTTCATCGCGCATAAGGTCGACAAACACCTCAACAAAATCGCCATCCCAATGCTGGCCGCGCCCATTCATCAGCAGATTGAAAGCCTGCTCAGGATCCATTGCGCGGCGGTAGGCCCGGTGCGATGTCATGGCATCATAGGCATCGGCAATTGCCACAATGCGCGCTTCTTCCTGAATATGCACACCCTGGAGCTTGCGCGGGTAGCCGTGCCCATCGAAGCGCTCGTGGTGGCATTCGATAATCGGGATGATATTGCGCAGCGCCTTGATATTGCGCAGAATGTCGGCCCCAATCGTCGGGTGTGTTTGCATAATCGCATATTCTTCATCGTTCAGTGGGGCAGGCTTGAGCAGAATATGATCGCGAATCCCGATTTTGCCAATGTCGTGCAGCAGCGCGCCGTAGTGAATATACTCGACCCGGTGCGGTGGTAACTTCAGCACTTCGCCCAGGCGCACGGCATAGCGGCATACCTGTTCAGAATGCCCGGCGGTGTATGGGTCGCGCGCATCAATCGCGGCGGCCAGGGCAGCAATCGTTTCGATATGCTGATCTTTGAGTTGCTGGTAGAGCCTGCCGTTATCGAGTGAGGCCGCGATATGCGAGGCACACACCTGTAACAAGGTGCGGTCGTCGGCATCGAAGCCCGGCTGATCTTCACCGCGCGCGAGTTGCAGTATTCCAACTGGTCGGTAATTGGCGCGTAGGGTAATCCGCGCAAGGTGGCTGGGCTCAGGCAGGTCGCACTCATCGCCAACTAGTGACTGGTGCGCCGCAAGAATAGCGGCTTCGTCGGCACCGTGAATGGGCGTGCGGCTGTTGAGTGCGCGTTCAATACTGGTGCCGCGCTGTGCAAGCAGCTCAAGCTCATCATCTTCAGGATGGACAAGCGATAGCGACAGGGCACGGGGTGCAAAGCGCCGCCAGAGCAGCCGTACAATTTCGCGCACTGCTGTAGCCCTATCCAGCGTTGAGGTGAAGGTCTGGCTCATTTCGTGCAGCGCAACAATTTCCGAAAGGCGCTGTTTCTCTTCACGCACGCGCCGCCATTCCATTGCGCGCCGCACCGTGCGCTCCAGGTCGTCAACTGTTACCGGCTTGGTCAGGTAATCGAAGGCACCAAGCTTGAGCGCCTGGCGGGCGGTTTCTACCGTGGCATGCGCAGTGAATACAATCGCATCGGTTTCGGGGTAGCGCTGGCGCATCTGCTGTAGCAGCTCGATACCGCCCATTTCGGGCATTTGTAAGTCGGTGAAGACCAGATCGTAGCGCGTTTCACCGAGTATTTCCATCGCCATACGCCCGTGTTCTGCGGCAACGACCTGGTAGCCGTTCATGCGCAGCAGGCGCACACAGAAATCGCGTACATTCGTGTCATCCTCAACGATCAGCACACGCGCGGGAGGTGTGGTAGGTTGCTCGGGGTAGGCTAGTGTGCTCATTGGCTCCCTCTTACACAGCGGGTGTGTACACTACTTACCCAATATATCGCTAGGCAAAACAACAGAGATACGCAGGGCGCTCGTATATCTCAAAATCGTTAGATTGCGGGGAGGCACATGGTGAAGGAGCTGCCCTGCCACACCTGGCTTTGCACTTCAACCCGCCCCCAGTGATCGTGCGCGATCGTGTGCACGGCGTACAAGCCCAGCCCTAGCCCACGCGAAATGCCTTTGTCTACCTTCGTGGTAAAGCCCGGCTCGAAGACGCGGGTGAGCAGGTCGGGGCGAATACCGCGGCCTGTATCGGCGATGGTGATGCGTACCCAGTGGGGTTGCTCGGCTACGCTGACTTGAAGTTGGCGCTGGGCGCTGGTGCTCATTGCCTCGATGGCATTTTGAAGTAGCTCAAGAAATGCCTGTTCAAGCTGACCAGCCTGGCCCAGCACCATCGGTGAGGTGGATGGTTGCTCAAGGATGAGATGAATCCCACTTTCCTGGATTCGGCTGCGCAGTAATCCAAGTGCTTCGCCTAATGGCTCGGCGATTGCGAGCGGGCATTTGCCAGTGGAGGACGGTTGAGCAAAGCGCAAAAAGCGCTCAACCAGCGCGGCGATACGCTGGCCTTCAACCATAATTTGGGTGATGTCGTCGTGGGTGGTTTGCGGTAGTTCCTTGTTACGAAGAAGCAGATGGGTATAGCCAAGAATCGTTGTAAGGGGATTATTAATCTCGTGCGCAACCCCCGCCGCCAGATCTGTGACGACTGCCATGCGCGATGACAGCAGCAAATCGTGTTCAGCAAGCACTTCGGTTTCGCTAGAAAGAACCGTAGCAGTGGGTGGCACCCGGTGCACGAGCGCCGATGCCGCAATGTGCCCCAGCGGGAGAAGCGCGCTGAAATCGATATGGGCAAAGGCATTGATCTGCGGCGATTGCAGATCAATAATGCCTACACTCTGTTCACCCGAAACGATGGGAATAATGAGCTGCGAACGTGTGCCTGCTAGCGCTGGTAAGGCGCTGGGGTCGTGTTCAATATCGCCAGAATGGGTTAGAACCTGCTGCTGAAACGCCTTCCCGGTAAGACCATGCTCAAGGCTGGGTGGAATCTGCTGTACTAATGCTGCCTCGTCAGCGCTGTAGCCGCGCCGGGCTAGCATCACCGCGCGCCCGTGCCGGTTGGCAAAAATGCAGCTATGGGTTGCATGGGTGAGCGCAATCGATGTGTCAACGAGGAGGGCAAGCGCAGTCGCCTGGTCAGCAGTTTGTTGAAGGCGGGTATCGAGCGCGCGCAATTGCTGGCTATGATGCGTAACCTGTCGCCACCGATTGTGCCAATGGAGCGTAAGCGCAGTTTGCTGCCCAATACTATAGGCACGTTGCGCTGCCATAGTATCAAATTCGCCATACATACTGAGGCAGCCATACACTGCTTCGCCCAGCCCCAAGGGCACCGCTAGCCAATCGCGGCCATGCCCGGGAGTAGGTAATTTGGGTGCAGTATTTGGTGCGAGTATTGGGTGTGTTGCCGCAGCTAATTGCTTAAAGATGCGGTGGAAGGAAGCGCTAGCCCGGATTGGATGAGTGAGTGCCGGGGTGCCGAATTGCGCAGCGACACTAATATTGGCTTCGTCGCAGATGAGGACGGCGATACCCTGGCAGTTGAGTGTACTTCGCAGCGTGGCGACTAATTGTGCGAAAACATCGTGAAGCTCTGGCTCCATGGTGTATAGTGATGCTGACGATGACGAACCATGGCCGATCTGGCCGCGCGCAGATGATGCTGGTGACGAGTGGCGCGTATCAGAAATCCATTATGCCGGGCGCGCCCGCCCCTCGAAAAACACACGAACCCGTCGCTCAAGCTCTTCGAAATCAAACGGTTTGGCTAGATAATCGTTTGCGCCAATGCGGCGAGCTTGCTTTTCGGTATCGGGCGTGCCAAATGCCGTGATAAGGATGACATAGACATCGTTATGATCACGTCGGATCGCCTGAATGAGTTCCATACCATCCATGCGCGGCATGTTCATATCGGTAATCACCAGGTCGCATGGATGTTTTGCCAACTGTTCGAGCGCTGTCACCCCATCTTCGGCCTCAAGCACGGGGTAGCCACCGTTCGTCAGCATGAATTTGTAGAGTCGCCGAGTTGCAGCATCGTCTTCGACAATTAGCACATGGGGGGTGCTACCATTTGTGAGGGCCGGGCCAGTCGGCAATGACATGGGAAGACCTCCATATCCTATATAACAAAAGAAAAACTTTTGAACTATTTCGTTCGAAGGCGACCTAGCGGAATTCCCAGACTTACATACATCACTATACTATGATGCAATTATCGGGTATTTTACCACATGTCAACGATATGCCTTAGGTAAAGTTACGATTTTCGGAAACCTGTGACTCAACTGTAATCGGCTTGTCATGTAGGAGATTTGATGCTTGCGTGGCTAAGCTAACGGTAGGTAGCAAGGTCGCGCTCTTCAATTGTTGGCATAAACCGCGACATCTCAACCATCTTAAAGATTTTCTGATGGTGTGGGCTCACATTCATTGCAAACAGTTTGTTGCCCGCTTTCCGTGCTGAAACCACAAATTTGAGTAATGCCGAGATGCCAGCCGAATTGATAAAAGCAACATTGCCGAAATCCAGCACCGTAATTGGGCGCATATCTGTCAGGGTTGCGCTGGCCTCGATCGCCGCAGCCGAACTCGTGTCGACGCTAGTACTGAGGATGTGTAGCACGGCCACATTCCCAAATTCTTCGCGCCGAATAACATCATTATTCATGGCATATCCTTCCGGTATAACCGTAGTGTTAGCACGGTTCCGTGTTGTGAAGAACGCAATTCGTAATCATCGACCAGTGCACTCAGCAAGTATAAACCAAAGCCACGATGCATACCACTATCGAGGTTCTGCTCTTCGATAATGCGCCGCGAGAAATCGGGCTGCTCAACACCGTGGCCTTGATCGCTAATGCGCACTTCGAGCTTATCGTGATCGAGCACAAACATAACCTCTACCAGTTTGGCTACCTCACGCTGGTTCCCATGGTCGATCGCGTTATTGACGGCTTCGCTGACAGCCAGCTTTAAATCTTCGATGCGCTCAGGTGGCAGGCCAATAACCTGCCCAAGTTCATTGGCACTGGCACGCACAACGCGCTCGAATATCGGGTCGGAGGGGATATTAACAAGTACACGTTCCATTCGCAAGCCTCTATTGCGTAGTTTGTAATATAGCGGTAACGGCCAGCTTAACTGCGTATGAACGCAGGTTGGGTGCTCGTAGTGTTGCGCACACTGCGCCCGCGCGCTTGTTGTGCCCGTTGCGGCGCGGTCGTTTGTTCAGCCTGTCGGTTCAGGTGATCGTAGCGGCGCAAGTAGGCTTTGCCCAACGAGGCATTGCCAATTTGCAAGTAGGCGGCACCCAAGTAATAAAGCGATTGAGTATGGCGTGGATTGCGGCGCAGCACTTTTTCGAATAGTGGAATAGCGCGCGCCGGATCCATCAACTCTTTATAACACACGCCCAACATAAAATTCGTTTCAATATCTTCAGGCCAGTAGAGTAGCACGTGTTCGAATTCACGCGCGGCCAGATCATGACGCTCGCGGCGCATATACATATATCCCAGGTCGTACCGCAATGAATGGGCATCGGGTGTGAGCTCAACGGCTTTGCGCCAGGCGGCCAGCGCCCAGCTTTCGTGCCCCATAATGTTATACATAAAGCCAAGTAGGTAATGCGCTTGGGTATTGGTAGGCATTAAATACACGGCGCGCTCGAATGCGCGGGTTGCAAGGCCATTTTTGTTCAAATCGTAGAGAAGCTTGCCCATGCTTAAGAATAATTTTCCATTGCTTGGGTAACGTTTCGCGCACTCAAAGAGCACATTATATGCATCGCGCAGCTTGTTTTGCAGCTTGAAAATAGCACTCATACGGATGCGCGCATCGACATGATAGTCATTGGCAGGTGGAATAAGGCTATACTCTTCAAGCGCTTGGTCGAGCCGGCGCGCGCGAGCGAGCAGGTTGCCAAGGAGGTAGTGCGCCTGGTATTCTTGGGGTCGCCATTGTAGCAGCGCGCGGTAAATGCGTTCCGCTTCTTCTTCATAGCCCTGTTGCTTAAGATCCTGGCTAAGGCGGTAGTACCATAGCGCTACCTCTTCTTCGGTACGGGTGATCAGCACTTCATCTACTTGCGGCGAGATGAAGGTTGGCTCAACCCGTAATGCCTCGGTGAAGCAGCGTTGGGCCAGTTCGTGCGCACCATGATCCTGGTGCATCAGCCCCATGTAGTAGCGCGGCTCGGCAGCCTGCGGGCGGGCATTGCATGCCTGATCGTAGTGAATATAGGCGCGCCCAGCATCGTCGAGCCGCTGGTAGCAGCGCCCCAACGAGAAATGCGCTTCGTAGAGCAGCGGGTTATGTTCAAGTGCCTCTTTCAGGGCAGCAATCGCTCGATCGAGTTGGCCGCGCGAGGCAAATGCCACGCCCAGGTTATAGTGCGCTTCGGCTAGCTGCGGGTCGGTCTGTACTGCTTCAAGATATTCACGCAGGGCCGCCTCCCAATCATCCTGGAAGGCGAGCGCGTTGCCAATATATAAATAAATAATTGCGCGCTCGCGTTCGAAGATTTGGGCTTGTTCTTCGCCTTCAACATAGGCGGCGATGAGTGCCGCTTTAAAATGTTCGATCGCATCGTTGTAGGCTGCGCGCAGGTAGGCCCGAATGCCCTGGCTGAATGCGGCACCGAGCCGTGTACCGGCCATGAAGCGCTCGCTCCCGGTGAATGTGTCGAGGTCGAGCGGCATAAAGTTAAGGGTATCATTGAGTGTCATAATAATTGTTCCCAAGCGACAGGGATGCGGCAAGCGGAGCTGCAATTGATGCTTGCTTTGCTTACCTGAACGGTTTTATCGCTATTCAGTTGGCCGATATTCTTCTAATGCCAGGCGTAGTTGCGCATGAAGCTCGCGGGCAAGGCCACGCCCAAAACGACTTTGAACTTCGCGAATGATCTCGGGTACATATTCGATCCATGTGGTTGCGTCTGTATCTGGGGCGGGCAATGCTAAGGCCGACCACAGTTCGGCGGCGCGCTGTGGCCCCAATACATCGTCGGCAATACTGCGGGCTTCGTTGCCTGCCTCTGTCAGGCGGCGGCGAATGACGACCACCGTAATATCATCGACTTGCTGGTGCCCATTCCAGGCGCGTAGCTCTTGCAATAGTGCGGCAACCAGAGCGCGCGGCTTTAGCGTAGCGTGCAACTGAAGCATGGCTTCAAACCGCGGGTAGCTATAGATTTCGCCCTCGGGCGGCCCGGCCTCAATAACCCCATCGGTGTACAGTACAACGGTATTGCCCGGTTGAATATAGGCATGGGCTTCTTCATACTCGCTCTCGTCGTCTACCCCTAGCGGCAACCCCGAAAGCTCAAGCTCAGATACTTTCCCATTAATAATTACCGGGTAGGTGTGGCCTGCATTCGCAATATGTACTTCGCCATGCTGCGTATCGAGCTTGACATACAGCATTGTCACCATACCTTGGGGGATTTCGGACATGACTTCCCGGTTCGTCGCCGCCAATGTAATGCCTGGTGGCTCATCGCGCCGAGCCGCATGCCGAAATACCGTGCGGGCCACCGCCATACGCAAGGCAGCGGGCAAGCCCTTGCCCGATACATCGCCGATCATAATGCCGTGCCAGCCCTGCGCCATGGGCAAGAAATCGTACAAATCGCCGCCGAGATCGTGCGCTGGTAATGAAATGGCACTGATTTCCCAGCCGGGTAAGCGTGGTACAGCCTCGAGCAAAAGGCCCTGTTGAATATCGCGGGCCAGCATCAGGTCGTGCTCAATCTCGGCCTGGCGGCGCAGTTCGGCCTCACTCGGTGCCGGTGGTTGTACGCTCGGGGCCGCTATAGGCCGTTTGCGCACTCGCGCCAGCGCCGGAATATGGCCTAACAAGCTAGCCTGAGTGCGGCGATATGGTTGGTGTACAGACTTCGACATATACTACGTTAGATAGTAAC
>JAFEAS010000028.1:0-1176 GCA_018266315.1 Chloroflexi bacterium SZAS-1
CCTTTTATCTGTTTTGTCTATAAGGGTCTCCAGCAGCTGAAAACCTGGGGTCGACGGCAGCATGAGATTGGCTAGGATGAGATCCGGACGGCATTGTCTGGCTGATCGTAAGGCAGCATCACCATCCTCAGCTAGTGTTATGCTCCACCAGGGGCTAAGCAACTGCTGGAGGTGCGCGCGTGTGTCGGCGCGCTCATCAACGACAAGAATAATTTCCTGCCGGTTTTCTTGTTTGCTATTCATTGGCGATACTCTACTTGGCGCGTGGGCCTTTGGAGTGGAACGAGGGAGTAATGGGGTTCCACGCTGTCTAGGCAGTGAGATGCCCAGGAGTGGCGTTTCAGCGCCACTGTATGCTGGCGCACAAAGGAGGGACAGCGCTTCAAAAATAAGAGAAGCTAGCTGTTGAAAAGTTTACTTATAGTAGCATAGCGAGGAATGATCAGCAACTCGAAGGTGTGTATTTACATAGTTTATGTCAGCCTTGCCTATCAAATACTTGATTTTTTAGGCCGCAGCCTGAGTCGCCTATACGGTGCTGAAGATGCTCAGCGCCGCACACTGCCTTTAGTTCCAGGCGAGCGCCTTGCGCGTGGCCCAGTAGGCTTCGGCTGGCTCGGCGATGGCTGCTACTGCCGCAGCGGCTGGTTCGTCCCAGGCTACGTATAGCGCTTTCAGGTTTGAATCAAGCTGTGCCACCGTGGCCGCGCCACTCAGCACAATGCCTGCCCAGGGCTGATGCAGCGCTGCCGCGAGTGCCAGGGCATCGAGGCTTGTGCCTAAGCGCGCGGCGTGTTTTTCGAGCAGCGCCCGCTGTGGTGCGAAGGCCGGGTCGTCATTGCGCTGGGTCAGTCGCCCATTCGCCAGCGCTTCTTTCACAATCACAAGCAGACCAGCGGTATACGCCTCGGCCAGTGCTGGCCCTGCCGAAGGTTCGAGGATATTCCAGGTGGCCTGCACCGCGCCGAAGAGTGGCGCGCCGTCAATCGTCACTTCGAGCGCCTGGCGCAGCGTAGCGGCCTGTGCTGACCCGCTGAGCGAAAGGCCAATTGTTATGCCTTGCGCTTTTAGCTGGCCCAGCGCGCCTAGCACGGCGGCATTGCTTAGTACCCCGCTCTCAAGCGTGGCCGAATGAATCTGGTACAGGCGTAGGTAGCTGCCCAGGTTGGCCTGGCT
>JAFEAS010000028.1:1212-1997 GCA_018266315.1 Chloroflexi bacterium SZAS-1
TCCACGCGCCAATCGGCGGTGTAGGTATAGCCCCACTTCGAGCCAACCGCCACTGCGGCGGGGGCAATGCTGCGTGCGCGCAGCCAGTTGCCCAGGAACACCTCGCCACGCCCATATGAGCGCGCCGCATCGAAATAGCGCACGCCGCCCTGCCAGGCCGCATCGAGCACGGTAGCAGCGTGAGCCTCCATCGCGGCGACATCAGTGTTGCCGCCAAAGGCTTCGGCGTGCCCCAGGTTGATATAGCCTGGTCGCCCGAGGGCGGCCATACCCAGCCCCAGGCGGCTAGCTTGTAGTGGGAGATTCATCGTTTGTCCCTCGAAGCTTGTTTGAGCTGTGCATGCGGCAGCATGCGCCTTTGTTTCTTCTTCAACGACGAAATCGTGCGATACTGGTTCGGTCAGCGGTTTTCTCATTCAGTTAACAATGAAACCAAATCGGTTTGAATACGTTCATGTTTGGTATCACAGCCCGCCCCGCACATCAACATGCTCCTGCTCCAGCAGCACATCGAGGTGATCGAGCAGAGCGTTGGCGCAGGCGATTGTGCCAGGCTGTCCGCTGGCTGCGCTCGCGAGCAACGCCGTAACGTCGATAGGCAGATTGGCGGGCAGCATTGCGCATTCGGTTTGGGCATAGGCAAGTAGCCGCTTCTCGCCCGGGTGTAACACGCGGTTGAGCGCAAACAGAATGTCGAAGTAGCTGGCAAGCAATGCAGCTACGCGGTGGTTCACGCTTACTACATCCTGGCGCTGCACGGCCTTTTCGATCTGGTGTAGGTACGC
>JAFEAS010000028.1:2106-28270 GCA_018266315.1 Chloroflexi bacterium SZAS-1
GTGCTTGCTTCACGGTGCGCCAGAAGCAGGTGGTGTAGCCCAGGCTTGGCTGGTGCTGGAGAATCACGCGCTCAAGCTGGCCTTCCAGCCAGGTCGTGTCGAAATAGGTCGCATCGATTTCAATGCCGCTTGGCGCGTGGAACCATTCGTCACCCTGCCCCCAGAAGGTCATTCCAATATTTGCGCGGCTGGCACCGCCCAGCGCCGCGATGATACTCGCGCGGGTAGCTGTGTCGATGTCGGCGCGGGTGAACACATAGACATCAATGTCCGACCCGGCATCGGCGACACTGGCGCTATGGGAGCCGCCCAGAGCCACGGCTTCGACCTGGGGAAGTTTGGCGAAGTGCTCGGCTACTTGTAGCGCAAGTGTGTTTTCAAACTGCATCTAATGTCCTTAGCCTGCTCCTCGGTGGCGGCATGTTTCCAGAATACGGTAAATGTGGCTGCGCGCCAGTATTAACAATGTAGTGCACGCAGCAGTATAAAGCCGATCGCTGTGTGGCGCCTGCGCGCTTGCATTTGGTGTTTACCTCTGCGCTCGCCAGAGTGCAGGCCCCTGCTGCATTGCTGGCAGCGGTAACGTGCCTGCTTCTACAACCGCAGCTGCGCCGCTCAGCAGTTCGGTGAAATAGGTGCCATCGGCAATCGCAGCGTGCGCAACCGGCAGCCTTCCCGCCGGGCGCTCTGCCTGCCCACGGTAACCAACCACAACTATCACTTCCTCGTTAGTATCGCGCTGAAATGCCAGGGTGTCGTCATCGGTATACAGCAGCTGGAAGCCGCCAATTGCCAGCGCTGCCGATGTGCGGCGCAGCGCGATAATTTGCTGGTAGAACGCCAGCAGGTCGTGATTCCACGCAGCTTCATCCCATGGCATTGTGCAGCGGGTACTGGTTGCGTCGCGGCCCTCTAGCCCAATCTCGTCGCCATACAGCACGCAGGGAATGCCAGGGTACGTGAATTGGAGCACCGCTGCTAGCCGGTGCAGGCGGTCGTTCCCGCCGACCATGCTGCGAATGCGCGCGGTGTCGTGGCTGTCGATCAGGGCAAACTGTTGGAGCGCAATCACCCAGGGAATTGGCGCGCGAAACGCCTGCCAAGCCTGCGTCAATCCCTCCGTGCTGAGGCGGGTCGATGGTATAAGCTCTTCCGTGATGCTCGGATGGCGCAGACGCTGCTGGTTGAGCCATTCCCACAACGGCACGGTAAAACCGCGGTAATTCATATTTGCGTCGTACTGGTTGCCTTGCAGTTGCCCACTGGCATCGAAGAAGTTTTCGCTCAGTAGGTAGGCTGCCGGGTTTTCCGCCTTCACTGCCGTGCGGATGCCGTGTGTCACCTCTGCATTCAGGCGGTCGGCGCGGTAATTGCCGAGCATATTCGCAACATCGACGCGCCAGCCGTCGATGCTGTAGGGTGGGCGCAGCCAGCGCCGGAAGATGCTGTTGGGGCCAGCGTACATATATTCGCGTAGCGCCTGGCTATTGTAATTTAGCTTGGGCAACGTGTGTACGCCCAGCCACGAGACATATTCGGGGTGTGCGGTGAAGATGAAGTGGTCGCTTTGGTCGCTGTGTGGGTTGGCGAGCGCGGCCTGGAACCAGGGATGATTTGCGCCGCAGTGATTGGGCACAATATCAAGCATCAGCCGCATGTCCCGCGCGCTGAGCGCCTGCCGTAGTTCGGCTAGCGCCTGGTTTCCGCCGAAATGCGGGTCTACCTGCTCGAAATCGGCGACATCGTACTTGTGTACGCTCGGCGCGGTGAAAATTGGGTTGAGGTACAGCGCATTGATGCCCAGCGCTTGCAGGTAGGGCAGGCGCTGGGTAATACCGGGCAGGTCGCCGCCGTAAAATTCGTAGCTAGGATGAATGTGGCCCGGCGGCTCGTGCCATTCCCGTGCCTCAACCACATGGTCGGCATAGGCTGGCGCGCCGGTGCGCGGGTTGGTGCCGGGGTCGCCGTCGGCAAAGCGGTCGGGGAAGATCTGGTAGAACACGCTCTGGGTTGCCCAATGTGGCGCGCTATAGTCGGCGATGAGCCGGAAGTCGTCATAATCGGTTGGCTGGAAGGCGTGCAGTCCGGTTCCGTTATAGCTCCACATACCTTGCGGCGTCACCAGCACAAAGCGATAGTTCACCAGTGGCATGGTTACTTCTAGCTGCACGCTATACCAATGGCAGGCTGTTTCCTGCGCTGCCAGGGTAAGCCGCGTGAAATGTTGCTCGCCATCGGGCACGGTGCGCATCAGGATGGCGCGGATCGGCGCTGCAGGGGCGGCGCGTACCCGCAATGTTACCACCTCGCTCAGGCGCGGGTATGGATTCGACACATAGCGTGCCGAGCCGTCGTGATGGACACTATGCAGTAGGTCGGGAGGTGGTGTCATGTTAAATCACTCAGAGCGTATAGCCGTTGGCAGTTACCTGCTCAGCGTGAAGATATAGCCAGTTTGTGGTGTCAGGCTGGGGAACGGGGCGTAGGCGCTAATGCTGCCGTCAGCGCCCACCGTCAGCGCTGCGCCTGGCGTATCGCCCAAGAGCGGTGTCGCCGTGTATGTACCTGCTGCCAGGTCGCTCTTGTCGAGCGTGAGCGTCGCACCATTCACGGCTTCCTTGCCGAAATTCAGCACTACGAGCACTGTTTCACCTTCGGTCTGGCGCAGAAACGCCGACAGCGCTACGCTGCTTGATTTGAAGGCGGTAAAGCTGCCCTGTGCCAGTGCTGGATGCTCGGTGTGCAGATGAATCAGGGCGCGGTAGTAGTTGAGCAGCGATGCCGGGTCGGCTTCCTGTGTTGCAACATTGATATCTTTATAGTTTTTTTGCAGTGCTTCCCAGGGTGTGCCACTGGTGAAGCCGCCAGTGGTCTCGTCAGCGGCCCACTGCATCGGGTTGCGAATTTGCTCGTCGGGCTTGGCCCCGGTCATGCCAATTTCTTCGCCATAGTACACAAACGGTAGGCCAGGCAAGGTGAGCAGTGCGGCGGCGGCAATCTTAGCCTTCCCGATCTTGCCGCCCAGCACCGTCATCGCGCGGTTCTGATCGTGGTTGGTGAGGAAGGGCGCCCAGCGCTGGAAAGGGATCTGCGCATAATTATTTGCAATCGTAATGGTGAAATCTATTCCCTGCCCGGTGTTGGCCGCGCTCAAGATTCTGTCGCCAGCCTCGAAGGCGAAATATGCATCAAGCTGATCGGGGTAGTAGGGTTGCAGCGCCTGTGGGCTTGCGCCGAAAATTTCGCCTACGGTAAACGTGCCAGGCTTGGTTTTTTCCAGAAAGGTGCGATAGTCGCGCAGCCAGGCATGTGTTTCCAGCGTGTTTTCCTGTACGGTGCCGTCTTCGATCAGGTGTTTAATTGCATCGAGCCGGAAGCCGTCTGCTCCCATGTCATTCAGCCAGAAGGCGCTGATTTTATATGCTTCGGCTGTCACCGCCGGGTTGCGATAGTTCAAATCGGGCTGGGTTGGTGAGAAGATTCCGTAGTAGTACTCATTCCGCGCCGACGACTGCTGCCACGGATCGCCGCCCCAGGGATTGCTATAGCCAGGCTTGTCCTTCGACCATAGGTACCAATCGCGGTAGGGCGAGTTCGGGTCTTTCGACGCTGCAATAAACCATGGGTGCTGGTTGGAGGTGTGGTTCAACACCAGATCGAGCATGATCGAAATGCCGCGCTTGTGTGCCGCGCTGATCAGCTTTTTGAAATCATCGTTGGTGCCATATTCCGGGTTCACCGTATAGAAGTCGGTGGCGTCGTAGCCATGGTAGCTGGGCGAGGCCATAATTGGCATTAGCCAGATGCAGGTTGCGCCCAGGTCGGTCTGGGATTGGGGGTTGCCATCGTTGATGTAATCGAGCTTCTGGATGATACCCTCTAAGTCGCCAATGCCATCGCCGTTGCTATCGTAGAACGAGCGCACGAAAATCTCGTAACATACGGCATTATCCCACCAGCCCGCCTGCAGCGGGAAGGGTGCGGCGGTTGGCGCGGCGGTGATGGTGGGTGCCTGGGTAGGTAGATTGCGGGTGGGCGTTGCCGCTGGCACGGCGGTAGCCGGGCTGGTTGCGGTGGCCCCTACGGTTGGGGCGGCAGGTGCGTCTGTTGCTACAGCGGCTGGCGCAGCAGGCAAAGTAGTTGCCGCTGGCGATTGGGCCGTGCGGCTACAGGCGGCGATGATGAACATACACAATGCCAAGCTTGCCAGGTGGCGCAGGGTTCGAAGTAACATATATTGTTCCTATTGATGGTATGAATGCAGGGGCGAGCAGTGCGCAGCGACCTGCCACTTTTCTTTTCTCGTGCGGTGTTCAGAGTAGATACGGAAGCAAACGAACGTGGTATTTAGAGCATATCTCGGTGCTCATCGACGGCCAGCCGCTCGCGCCCATAAAGCCGGGTAAGCTGTCCTAGCCGCTGCGCCAGTGCATTGTCGAGCTGCGCGGGCTGCAAGCGCCAGCCCCAGTTGCCCATTGAGCGGCCCGGCATATTCATGCGCGCTTCGGTGCCCAGGCTTAGCACATCCTGTACTGGAATGAGCACCGTATCGGCGGGCGATAGCAGCACCGCGCGAATGAATGCCCATGCAATATCGTCGTCTTGAATATCGAGGTATTGTTGCACATGCGCACGGGTATGCTCATCGATTGAGCGCCACCAGCCAACCGTGGTATCGTTATCGTGTGTGCCAGTGTACACCACCAGATTGCGCTGGTAGTTATGTGGCAGGTAAATATTGGCTGCGTCGCCGCCCCAGGCGAACTGTAATACGGCCATACCTGGAAAGCCCTGCCCTACACGCAGCGCTTCGACATCGGCAGTAATCAGGCCAAGGTCTTCGGCAATAATCGGAAATTCGCCAAGCTGTTGGCGTACTGCTTCAAATAAGGCCGCGCCTGGTGCAGGCACCCAGCGGCCATTCATTGCCGTCTCTTCGTCGGCAGGTACTTCCCAATAGGCCGCAAAGCCGCGAAAATGGTCAATCCGCACAATGTCGACCAGCGCCAGCGTCATACGGAAGCGCTCGACCCACCAGTCGAAGTTGCGCTGTGCCAGCGTTTCCCAGCGATACAGTGGATTGCCCCAGCGCTGCCCGGTTGGGCTAAAGTAATCGGGCGGTACGCCAGCTATCACCGTCGGGTTGCCCTGCGCATCGAGGTAGAACAGCTCAGGGTTGGCCCACACATCGGCGCTATCGTGCGCCACAAAGATGGGGATGTCGCCAATGATTTGAATATCGCGCCCATTGGCGTAACGCTTCAGATCAGCCCACTGGGTGAAAAACTTCCATTGAAGGAACTGCTGAAACCGCACTTTTTCGCCGAGTTTAGCGCGCCATTCGGCCAGTGCGGCCGGCTGTCGCTGCGCTAGCGCTGGCTCCCATTGCGGCCAGGGAGCGCCTCCATGGGCCTCTTTTGCCGCCGCAAATAGCGCGTAGGTATCGAGCCAGGCAGCCTGTGCATGGCAGAAAGCCTCGAACAGTGCGCGCTGTGCAGCATCCGTATTGACAACAAATCGGGCAAAAGCGCTTTGCAGCACGCCCATCTTCCAATCAATCACCGGGCCGAAATCGATATGATCGTTTGGGAAGCTAGGTACGGTATCAAGTGCTGCCTGGTCAATCAACCCTTCACGTACTAGCCGCTCAAGTGAAATGAGCATGGCATTCCCGGCGAGCGCCGAAAGGCTGGCATATGGTGAGTCGCCGTAGCCGGTGGGGCCGAGCGGCATCACCTGCCAGCGGCGCTGCTTGGCCGCAGCCAACCAATCAACGAAGCGATAGGCTGGATCGCCCAGATCGCCAATGCCATTGGAACCTGGCAGTGAGGTGGGATGCAGCAAAATTCCGCTTGCCCGGCGGTCATACATTGTCTATCTCCCATGGAGCTGTAAGGAAGTGTACCGAGGTGCCTATATATAAACCAGCGACCACCGACATGCCACATGCTTTCATACGTGGTTGTCGGTGGTCATTTATTGTATCGCTATAAAAGTGGACTACCTCTTTAATGCACCCTTGGCCAAACCTTCAATGAGGCAGCGCTGTGCCAGAAAGAACATGCCCATACTTGAGATCAACCGTAGCACGGCAGCTGCACAGCATTGGGTTCAGTTCGGATTGAACTGGGTTGAAAAGAGCCGTACACTCACGCAAAGTTGGTACAGCTTCGCGCCCAAAAGACATTGTGGTAACGATATATTCGTTAATAGATGCCAATGAACCCGAAAATACACTGTACTACCAGCATTAGCTACAATAACGGGAAAAGAATACGCCAGCAAGTTTGCCATTTGGCCCGCCTATGGCGGTGGCTTCATCAAGCTCTTTCCCGATGCTATCTATGAAATTCTTCATGAACCACGCTGAGCGCGCGCGCCCAAGCCAAACAGCAAGATACGGCAACCATAGCGCCATCCGGCGAAATTCGGTGTGAAAGCCGCATAGCCAGCGAACGTCGCTAACAGCACCGATATAGCTGCACTCGCACCGCCAAAAGCGACTTATCCCTTCACGCCACCCACCGTTAGCCCACCAACGATGTACTTTTGTAGCGCAAGGTATACCACTGCCACTGGCAGCGCAATGATCAGCGCCATAGCTGTAAACCGCGACCAAGGCGTCTGCCCGGCATACTGGCCGACCATATTGTACAACGCCATCGAAAGCGTGAAGTTCTTTGGTTCGGTCAAGAATTGCCACGACAGGTAGAATTCAGTCCAGCCGCCGAGGAACACCAGGAATGCAGTTACTGCCAGCACGGGTGTTGCTAGTGGCAGCACAATGCGCAGAAATGTCTGGTTACGCGTTGCACCGTCGATCGTCGCAGCTTCCTCAAGTTCCTTGGGAATAGTGTCAAGGTAGCCCTTCAAGTTCCAGATCGCAAACGGCAGCGCACCCGATGTCATCGCAAGCCCCACCCCAAACAGCGAGTTGCGCAGGTTGAAGCCACCAATCACAATGCGGTTCAGCAACACAAACAGCGGCGCAATGCCCGCCACTGCTGGCAGCATCAGCACACCGAGCACTCCCAGCATAAGCTGTGCACGGCCAGGGAATTTGAGCCGTGAGAAGGCATAGGCCGCGCTAACGGCAATTGCCAGCGCAAACACGGTTACGCCGCCCGCGAGTAAGATGGTGTTCAAGGCCAGGCGCGCGAACGACACTGGATTAGTGGTTGGTTGGGTCAACACAGCACGGTAGGCGTCAAGCGTTGCGCCTTCGGGCAGTAGTGAAGTTGGGCGGTTGAGTGTGCTCGGGTCAATTGAGCGGGAAACCACCCAGGCAATTGGGTATAACACTGTGAAAGCTAGGAACAGACAGATCAGTTGCAGCAAAATCTGGGTTCCCAACGTCAGCGGTCGGCCCGAAGAAGTGCCGCGTGCCCGCCTACCAATGCTGGAAACGCGAGTGTTAGCTGTTGCCATGGCTCATCCTCTCTCAATACTCGAGTAACTGTAGCAGCGGCTTATTCGGCATAGTTTGCTGTGGCTTTGGCAAGCCGATTCGTAATGAGCGTCAGGATTAGCAGAATAAAGAACACATACACGGCAAAGGCCGAGGCAATGCCATACAGCTTTTGCTCATTCACCAAACGGTACGCCCATGTAACCAGTAGTTCAGTGCGGTGATCGGGGCCGCCACCCGACAGAAAGTACGAAAGATGGAAGAGGTTAAAGGTTGTAATAAAGCCAAAGATTGCAAATGGCAGCATCGCTGGCCGTAGCATCGGCACAGTTACATTCAGGAATTGCTGGACGCGCGTGGCACCATCGATCTCGGCAGCTTCATAGAGCTCTTTGGGAATGCTCTGGAGCGCGCCGGTAGCAACCACTGCGTTTAGTGGCCAGCCCAGCCAGATATTCGTCACGAGCATCGCATAGTACGAAAGAGGTAGGGGGATCCAGGAAATTGGCAGGTCAAATGAGTCAAGCCAGCGAATATGCACTGGTGCGCCGCCAAACCAGCCTGCGATGGTCGAGAGCAAGCTGTTGATCGGCCCGTAGTCGGCATCCCACATGTTCTTCCACACGGTCGCAATAATCAGTGCTGGAATGACGACGGGCAGCACATAAATTGCCCGATAAATGCGCTTGAACCAGAGCCCCTCAACGTTCAGGAGCACAGCAACTAGCACCCCCAGCACCACGTGGAGAACCACATTCGACGTGGCCCACCACAGATCGAATGCTAAGGTGCCCCAGAAATCAAAGCCCGTGAAGGGCATGTCATTTTTTAAAATTCTGAGGTAGTTATCGAAGCCGACAAAGTTGGGCGGTGGCGAGTTTACACGTAAGTTTTTTAGCCCAAAGTCGGTGAACGACATATATATCTGATACAACAGAGGATAAAAAGTGATGATGCCCATCACCAGTAGCGCTGGCAGTAGGTATAAATATGCGGTTCGAGTGTCTTCCGCAGTCTTTCGCGACGATCTACGCATAGTCGCTGGCGTGTTCGACTGTACGTTCGTTGTAGCCATGAGGCGCTCCTTGGTCAGCAATCGGCGATTTGTTTGCGGTGGCGCAAGCCGTTTGTTGCTTGTGCGAATGCTGGGTCACAGGGCTGCGTTGAAATCGGGACCGACTTTCCGCGAGCTGCGAAAAGCCGATCCCAGAGAGGTACGATCGCAAGCCGTAGCTTACTTGCCGTTGGCCTTATCCATCGCTGCGCATGTATCCTTCGAAACCTGCGCCGGGTCCTGGCCCTTCTCAATGATGTTGTTTACCGCGTCGCCGAACGGGCTCCAGAAGTTATCCAGCTCTTTGGCCTGTGGGCGCGGGTAGCCGGTAGCAGCTGCATCCGCAAAGCCCTTGGTCACCGGGTCGGCGATCTTGATGGTCTTGTTGGCGGGCACGTGGCCGGCCTGATCGACATAGACCTTCTCGGAGGCTGGGCTGGTCAGGTACAGCGCTAGCGCCACCGCGCCGTCGATGTTCTTGCTATTGACATTGACATAGAAACCATCGGTACCTGTGAGTGGGCCCGCCGGGCCCTTCGGGCCAGCCGGCACTGGTGCTACTGCAACCTTGTCGCCCAGGCTCTTTTTGTAGTCGCCAGTTGCCCATGGGCCGTTGATGATCGCATCGACTTGGCCCGTCTGGAAGGCGTCGTTTGCTTTCCCACCATCGGTATAGAACTGCGCACCAGCGTCCTTGAGCTGCTTCAGGTAGGCCATCGCCTCGCCGAAGGCTGGATCGAGCGCGCACTTGCCGCTGTCATCGACGATCTTGCCGCCAAAGCCGACGAAGAAAGGAACATTGTGGTAGGCGTTCTGGTTGATAGCCAGCTTCATGCCACCCTTGACTGCAGCCAACAGCTCGTCAGTGGTCTTTGGCGCGGCCTTTACTTTGTCGCTATTGTAGAACAGCGCGACAGCCTTCAGTGATTCGGGCACGCAGTAGAGCTTGCCGTCAACCTTGCAGCCCTCAACCGCAACAGGCAGTAGGTTATCGAGGTGCCCCGCCATCTTGTCGTCAATTGGCGCGAGCAGATCGGCACGTACTTGCTTGCCCAGGCTATCGTTCGGGGCGATGTACATGTCAGGGCCGCCGCCCGCTGCTGCCTCAGTTTCGAACTTGTTGAATACCTGATCGAAGGGAACTTCGAGCACCGTGATCTTGGCGTCGGGGTTATCCTTCTTGGCATTTTCGATCAGGGCATTAACTGCCGCTTCTTCAGCGCTACCAGCACCGTAGGCGTGCCACAGGGTCACTTCGCCAGTCACCTTCGGGCCAGCCATGGCACCGCCAGTCGATGGGGCAGCCGTAGGCTCAGCCATTGCAGCAGTCGGTGCAACCGGGGCTGCGGTGGGCGCTTCGGCCACCGGGGCTGCAGTAGCAGCCGGGGCTGCGGTAGCAGCGGCAGGCGCTGTTGTGGGCGTTGCAGCGGTGCCACCACAGGCGGCCAGCAGGGCTACAAGGCCAATAATCGCGAGTAACTTGAGCATCCGTTGCATACGAGTGTGCTCCTTTATTTTGGCATCTGTTCAATTTA
This sequence comes from Chloroflexi bacterium SZAS-1, assembly GCA_018266315.1. Lineage (GTDB taxonomy): Bacteria > Chloroflexota > Chloroflexia > Chloroflexales > Roseiflexaceae > Kouleothrix. Next base: position 12,104 of record JAFEAS010000028.1, read on the forward strand.
GCTGCGAATACACCATAACTGAAAAGCAGCGAAGCATATATATACGCTCCGCGGTTATCTCATGCGGCGTCCACCTCCTTTCCAAGGCAAACTGGCAGGTTCGAATAAATGACTTGAGTGCGTACTCGCGTACTATTGATCGGCCGCGATAATGAATTGAGCGTCAGCACTACCTGCTTATGCTGATTTTGCCTGTGCGGCCTGGTAGAAATCGAGTTAGTAAGCCAGGAATATTGTGTGTGCCCTATTGTACCACAAAATAAATTGTTACTAAACAGTTTTAGTCGTTTTTTTGGTGCATATAAACAGGCTTTGTTCTTAGCTAAGGCGCGGCCATTCTGGAATTTATGGCGCTTCGACCTCCAATGTGCCTTACTTATCAGGTGAGCCATTTTGCTCGCCCGCCGTGTGCCTGCGGCAGCGTGCCCCTTAGCTTCTTGCTGGTGTTACAGGATACGCAAACAATCGCCAGGGAAGTGGAGGATTGGCCTGATTGAACGAAAGCGCTGCATGTACTAGAGTAAAAAGCAGCCGTACTGAGCCACATGATATTGTGCTAGGGGACTCGTATGCTGCGAGGTTCCTGTCGAAGGCTCGCTGCTATAATTGTGTGCTTTTGTCTTGTGATTATAAACCACTATGCTGAAAAAATCGAATAGCTCGATTGAGATCAATCGAGCTATTCGAACGNNCTGCCTTCCTGTTGCAGGTCAGCGGTTAGCGCTCCAGATGATAGGGTACGCTGATTACCACAATATTCTTGCGGAAGTGAAGGGCAGCCTTAATTGCCAAAGCCGTCTGATTGTGCAGCAGGTGTTGCCACCACTTCGAGGGAATAAACTCGGGCAAAATAACCGACAGCACATCATCGTCGTACTCTGCGTCGACCTGATCGATATAGCGCAAGATCGGGCGCACCAGGCTGCGGTAGGGCGATTCGAGAATTTTCAATGGAATACCGCTGCCCCAATGCTCCCATTTTGTCTTGATCGTATTGGTTTGCTCTGCGTCGAGATCGACAAACAGCGCGGTGGTATTATCGGGCGCGAGCGAGCGCGCAAACTCAAGCGCCGGGATGACGCCACGGTGTACTCCCGACACAAGTACCAGCGCGGTGTGTCGGCGGACTGCCTGCACGCTGCCCATTTTCTCAAGCGATAATTGGCGCGCTACGTCGCCATAGTGGGCATAAATTGCGCGGAAGATCAGCACTAATATAGGAGTAAGCAATAGCACCGCCCAGGCACCCTGGCTGAATTTCGTCATGACGATTACGGCCAAGACAATCGCGGTAAGTACTGCGCCCAGGCCGTTAATCAGGACGCTGGTTTGCCAGCCCGGTTCGCGGGTGCGCCGCCAATGTAGTACCATACCAAACTGCGAGAGCGTAAACGAGATAAATACGCCAATTGCATAGAGCGGCAGCATCGCCTGCTCGCGCGCATTGAAGATGATGACCAGCAAGGCCGCGAACACCCCCAGCGCCAGGATACCATTTGAGAATACCAGGCGATCGCCGCGGCTGGCAAATTGGCGCGGCAAAAACCGATCGCGCGAGAGCAGCGAGGCCAGGCGCGGGAAGTCGGCGTAGCTGGTGTTCGCCGCTAGCACCAGAATGAGTGCGGTAGCGACCTGAATGATAAAGTACACCGGGCCAATGCCAAAAATCTGGCTGGCAATCTGTGAGATGACGCTCTGATCTTCGCGCGGCACCGCACCGTAAAAATGCGCGAGCACACTAATACCTAGGAACATCGTGCCCAGAGTAACAATCATCCACAGCAAGGTGGTTGAGGCGTTTTTCGGTTCGGGCCGATTGAAGGCGGGAACACCGTTCGAAATCGCCTCAACGCCAGTGAGCGCGGTACAGCCCGCCGCGAAGGCGCGCAGCAGCAAAAATACCCCGAGCGGCTCGGCAGCCTGGGCGGCAGTTTCGACCATAGGGGTGGCTGTAACCCAGCCGCCACTTGCGGTGCGGAAGAGGCCAACGCCAATCAGCCCGATCATGCTGGCAATAAAGATATAGGTTGGCACCGAGAAAATGGTGCCGCTTTCCTTCACGCCGCGCAGATTGATGATTGTAATCAGCGCGATACACGCCAGCGCGATTTCTACCCGGTAATCGCCAAGCGCTGGGTAGCCCCATGCCGAGGCCAGCGATGTAATGGCAAATACGCCTGACGAAATCGATACCGCCACGGTGAGTACATAATCGATCAGCAGCGACGCCGCAGCAATGAGGCCAGGAATGACGCCGAGATTTTCGTGCGCTACAATATAGGCACCGCCGCCATTGGGGTAGGCATGGATCGTCTGGCGGTATGAAAAGCCCACAATCAGCAGTAATAGCACAATGGCGAGCGATAGCGGAACGACCAACGAAAGTGCCGCAGGCCCGGCCAACACCAGTACAAATAGTATTGCTTCACTGGCGTATGCTACCGACGACAGTGCATCGGAAGAGAAGACCGCCAGTGCAATGCGTTTGCTTAAGCGCTGATGGTGTTGAGCCGCTGTTTCAAGCGGTTGACCAACGAGAAAACGTTTTACTTCAGCCATCATATGTTTCTACCATTCTCACCATACAACCAGAAGCCGGTAGACTCCTCCTGGAGGGTTGTGCGAAAACAGGCCAACAAAAAACGCCGACAGGCAGTCGGCGGTGGTCGGCTGTCGCAAATTGATTGACAACAACGGCATGGTGCAGCTATGCACCAAACGTTCTGTACCTTCGCCCGGCACAAAGCCGAGCAGCTAAGATCATAGCATGTACCAATAGCAACGTCAAGCGTTGTTTGTTTGCAATGTATATAAACTATTGCAAGGTATGTACCGCCATATTCTGTGGCAGAATGTGCCTTGGTGGCCTTCGCAGCGCGGGTGTGCGCATGAAGAACACTTGGCATGTGCGCGGCGGCGTGGTAGCATGTAGGCGATATAGGCGAGGGGTGTAAATGGGCCATACAGAGCACGAACAACAGGCGCAGGTAGCCGTGCCGCAGGCGATCCGCTGTGGTATCCTCACGATCAGTGATACGCGCACACCCACGACAGATAGTAGTGGCAGTACGATACGCACACTGCTTGAAGCGGCGGAGCATACAATCGCCGCCTACGCGATTGCGCCCGATGAGCCAGCTGCGATCGTGGCGCAGGTGCGGGCCTGGGCCGAGCGCTGCCAGGTGATTATCACTAATGGCGGCACTGGCATTACCCGCCGCGATAGCACCTTCGAGGCCATCGACGCGCTGCTCGACAAACGCCTACCCGGGTTTGGCGAGATCTTTCGCATGCTTTCGTACCAGGAAATTGGGCCGGCTGCAATGCTCTCGCGCGCAACTGCCGGGCTATACGGTGCGACCGTGATATTCTGTTTACCCGGTTCGACAGGTGCTGTGCGCCTGGCACTTGAAAAACTGATTATTCCACAGCTGCCGCATCTTGTGTGGGAGACGATCCGCCAATGAAACGTATAATTAACTGGCCGTTTCTAATGCTCATCCGTGCCTATCAGCGGTTTATGCGCCCGGTGTTACCGCCTAGCTGTATCTACACGCCGGGCTGTTCGACGTATATGTACCAGGCGATTGAGAAGTATGGCATCCTGAAAGGCGGCTGGCTCGGCACCAAGCGAATTTTGCGCTGCCACCCCTGGGCGCAGGGCGGCTACGACCCGGTGCCATAGGCGCGGGCAAGCGATTCTCTGGGGGCGGTGTCGCCGCCCCTTGCCCCAGGCAGACCATCGTCTTAACCGACGTTGGTACCCCCACCCCAACTAATCCAGGCGTGTTCAGCCGACGTTGGTAGAACTCTTATGTTGGCAATGCCCCGGCAATCAGCAGCGATAGCCCCGCATAGCCACCAAGCCGAATGTGTAGCTCGCCGCGCTGCGACAGCTCGCCCACAACAGTTGCATTAAGCATATCGGTAACAGGGCCAGGCTGGGCATTCGGAAGTACGATTGTCTCTTCAAGTGGGGTAGGCCCAAAATTGAGCGCTGTTACCTGGGTGCCGCGCGCGTCGGGCAGCTCATGCACCATCACCAGCAACCCGGGGTTTGTAACTTCGGGTACCAGCACTTGCTTACTGGCATAGATGCCATACGCCTGGCGCACGGCTAGCAAACGTCGCAGCTGGCTGGCGAACGAGCCGGGCTGTTTTAGCTGCTCGTCGACTGGGCCGTATAAGGTGGTAGCTCTGGGTAAACCCGCCTGCGAGGTAGCTGCGTCGGGGTTCACATTCACCAGATCGTATGCGCCGCGCTCAATCCAGCGCGTGTCGCCGTCGGTCATCAACGCTGCAACGGTCGCCGGTGGCAGCGGTAGTGCTCCAACCAGATCCCAGCCAGAAAGCGCAAATACGCCCGGTTGGAAGGCATTGTACATCACCAGCAGCAGGTGAACGCGCTGAATTTCAGCTTTCTGCTGCTCGGTTAGCTGCGTTATATCCCGAATTCCCAGCGCCGCTGTAATGACACTTACGGTAGTGCAGGCCACGCCGTTCGTTACGAAGCGCAGATTATAGGGCGCGTTTTCCCCGGAAAGCTTCTCATATATCGTGGCGCGCAGGTGTTCGCGCAATGCCTCGCCCGACCAGCTCTGCCCGCCATAGGTGTAGGTATCGTGGGCGTGGAGTGTCCAGAAATGCACCAGCTCAAGCGTTAGCTCATCGTGATTTTGCAGCGCGTGAATCAGCGATGCCGGGTCGATGCCATATTCGCGCATGGTTTTCAGCATCAGGCGCAGGAATTCGGTGTTGCCCGTGAGCAGCGCGTGATGGTATGCCGGGCGGGTAATAAAATCGTATGAGAGGTCGGCACCGCCTTGCGACATGGCGGCAATATCATCAACGGTCAGGTTCAGCTCCTGGAAGGAAAAGCCGTTAGCTTTGCGCACCATGCCCGCAATCAGGCGGTTGCCCACGACTGAGAGTGGGTGCCCTTCCGACCAGGCGGGGCCTTGTGGACGGCGCTCGACGCCGAGGAAGCCATTTGCATCGAGGCGCAAAATGCGCGCTCCGAGCGTATCGAGCGAATGTAGGGCGTCGCCAATGATCATCTGCTGCGCGGCAAATGTTGGGTCGAGCCAGTTGAGCGAGGGCTGGCCTTCCTTGAAATAGTGCAGATAAACCCAGCGCCGCGCTACTCCATCGACGCCCACAATCACGTCGGTTGCGCTCCAGTCGGTTTCCTTCACCCCCGGTTCAAAGAAAATTACCCGACGCAGCTGGCCCACAATATAGCCTTTATCGCGCAGCAGATCGACGGTGGCGGGCGCAAGGTTCACCGCCTCGCGCCCAGCGGGCACGTCGGGCAGCAGCGGCCAGTCTTGTGGTGCGATTTCGACCATATGATAGATGCCGGGGTAATCTTCGTAGTGCAGGGTTGCCAGGTGAAAATCGGCACCTTTGCCAGTGTGGGCTGGAACAATATCATCGATGATGACGGCGTGGTGAGCTGCCGCCACCTGGCTCATCGTTACAAACTCTTCCTGCGTGCCAAATGCCGGGTCGATGGCGAAGCTGATCCGGTCGAAACTGCCATCGATGGTTGGGGTTACCTCGCGCCCGCGCAGGCCGCCAGCCAGCTTCATTGGCCCGGTATGCAAGCCCTGAATGCCAATTGCTGAAAGCGCCTGCCACAGCTGGTCGTCGCCGAGCGTGCGCAGCACCGATTCGTTTTCGCGGGTGATAATTGCCGCCGGGTAGGCGGTGAACCAGGCCGAGGCGAGCCTGGAGGCGTCACGCGGCTGAGTTTCGGCATAGGGTCGCTGCCACATGCGCCCCTGCCCAGCATAGTTGGTGGCGAATTGCTTGGCATTGGAGAGCATCGATTGCTCAACCAGCCAGCGAATATATTTGGCATCGGGTTGTGTCATAGGTGTATCGCTTTTCAGAGGGTGGCTACATAGGCGCATTATAGCACTACCTATTTGCTGGCTGGTTTGCGTGCAACGGGCTTGCGCTTGGGCACGCTTTCGCCTGTGTCAGCAAGGAAACCCCACGCTACAACAGCAAGCCAAACAGCGATAGCTCAATTGGAACAAATTTGCCATTTCGTCGTCATATGGGCATATCCTGGTCAATGACCTATCGTGCCAACGTTGCGAGGAGGGGGCTATGCGCCGAATTGTGCTGCTAATCGGGCTGCCACTGCTGGCAGTCGTGTTGCTACTTGCGCTTGTATTGCCTATATGGGTGACGCGCTCGCAGCCAAGCCCGGCCGGGCCAGGTACGCATGTTACTCAGGTTGATAGCACAAATTACCCGGATGTGACGCTGTATCTGAGCGTTACGGATGCGAGCGGTACCCCGGTGAATGGCCTTAGTGCCAGCGATTTCGATGTTACTGAGGATGGACAGCCGGTGACGGTCGGGGCGTTTGCTGGCGGGAGTGCGGTTGCCAGTGCGTTAGTGATCGACCGCTCAGGCAGCATGGCCGAGAGCGACAAGATCGATGGCGCGCGCGCGGCAGCGCAGGCGTTTGTTGAGCAGATGCGCCCCGAAGATCGCACGACGCTGATCGCCTTCGACTCAGAAACGGAAACACTCGCGCCATTCACCGCGAACCAGCGCGACCTGACCAGCGCCATCCGGCGATTGCACCCAGCAAACGGCACGGCGCTGTACGATAGCTTGATGTCCGGGGTCGATGCGCTAGCGAATGCAGGCGGGCGGCGCGCGCTGCTGCTGCTCACCGACGGCGTCGATTGTCGTGAATCGCAAATCTGCGATGTAGCGTATGGCAGCCAGCATTCGCTCGATGAGGCGATTGCCTATGCCAACGCGCATGCGCAGCCAGTTTATGTCATTGGTTTGGGCGAGCGCGGTGCTGGCGAGCGCGAGGGAATTGACGAAGCGATTCTTCAGCGCATCGCGCAGGAAACCGGCGGCGAATATTTTTATGCTCCAAGCGCCAATGCCCTGGCAACGCTGTATCGCACGCTTTCGGCGGGGATTCAGCAGGAATACCGCCTGACCTACCGCAGCCCACGCCCCTTTTATGATGGTACCCGCCGCGATATTCGCGTGAGTGTTGTCGGCGCGCCTACCGCTCGTGGCGGCTATGTCGAGCGGCACCTGATTAACGTGCATTCCGACCCGCTCGTCGGGTTGCTCTTACTGCTCCCAATTGCGGGCGCGCTGCTGGCTCCTGCGCTGGTGCGCCGTAGGCCGTTGGCAGGCAGCCCGGCGGCGAGTACGCCAGTACCAGCAATGGGCACGACGGTGATGCAGCCGCCGCAGATTGTGGTGCTACCGCCCGATGTGCCACACTGCCCGAGCTGCGATGCGCCCTTGTTACGGGCCGACGCGCGTTTCTGTGCGGCATGTGGCTTGCCACAAGCGGCTAGCCCGGAGCCAGCCCGCCGTTCGTTTTGCGATCAGTGTGGACGACCGGTGCGCGTTGGCGCGAAGTTCTGTGCTAGCTGCGGTTCGTCTGCCTACCGTGGCCCCCATATCACAGGAGTATCGCAATGAGCAAAACACTACAGGTCTATTACACGGCGGTGCTTGGCGCGCTCGGTGGGCTGTTAGGATGGTGGATCATGGGCAGCTTGCCGACGGGGGCGTGGAATGTGTGGCTGGCCTACCCACTGGTGGGGTTAGGGCTAGGGCTGTGTATTGGTGGCTGTGTGGCTGCCACCGATGGCGCGCTGATCAAGCGCAGCCCGGCGCGTGCGCTGCGCGATGGCCTGGCTGGCGGCCTGGTGGGCGGGCTAGCCGGGCTGGCCGGGCTATTGCTGGCCGAACTCGGCTTTTTGGCGATTGGCGGTGGTTTGCTCGGGCGCACGCTGGGATGGATGGCTTTAGGCAGCCTGATTGGTGCCAGCGATCTGCTAGTGCGACGGCAGCTTAACCGCGCGCTATATGGCGCATTGGGCGGGCTGGCCGGCGGATTGCTTGGCGGTGCGCTGTACGAGCTGCTTACCCAGGCATTCCTGGCGCGCAGCGACCGCGCCCAGATTATTGTGGGCGGTGTAGGGCTAGTGGTATTAGGCGCATGTATTGGCGCGCTGATTCCGCTGGCGCGGCAGGTGCTGGCGCGCGGCGAGCTACGGGTGCTGAGTGGTGCGCAGGCCGGGCTGGTGCGCGAAGTGACCGATACTGCGACGATCGGGCGCGACGATGGCTGCGATCTGTATTTACCCGATGGTTCGCTGGCATGGCACCATGCGCTGGTACGCCGCACTGCCCAGGGGTTTGCGCTTGAAGTCGCCCCCGAGGCACCCCATGGTGCGCTGATTGGTGAGCAGCTAGTGCCACCAGGGTCTGGGCTTCCATTACGCGGCGGTGAACAGATTCGGCTGGGCGAAACGGCGCTGGAATTTATTGGCCGTGCGTAACTGCGGCACCGAATTTGCTCTATAATAAAGCCAGCACAACTCAAGCAAGGAGCAACATTCGTGAAGCAGAAGCAGAAGCAGAAGCAGAACAAAAAATCAAATAAAACCAAGCAGCCGAATAACTTTGCTGCTGAGCAAGCTGAGCGCGGCCAGGTAACGGAATCGCCAGCTGCTCAGCAATTTGGTGCTACCGAGCAGCAGACCCAGCCATTAACGCCGCCCACTACCGCGCCAAAAGAAGCGAAGCCGCCCGTAGTGGCACGCAAGCGCTATGCCAAGGCCTCTGATGATATGCTCGACCCTACCGACGAGCTTACCCCCGGCTAAGCACAGAAATTCCGTACCTGTTACCCCTATGTCGCAGTGCGCATAGGGGTTTGTTGTGGGTTGTTCCTGCCTGTGAGCGCTTATGCATCCGTTTGTCGCGCCTCTCAGCGCGTCCGTGGTGAACCGTAGAGCATGGGCTTTCGCCTGCGGCAGCGCACTGTAATCGTAGCGTACCACTCTGCCGCAGGCGAAAACGCCGACCGCGTAACGCGTGTGATTGACAAGAATAACGTGGAATGGTATAATACAATTGAACAGTTGCTCAATTGATATATTGAAATACAGATATTACTTTCGCTCCTTCGCCTCATACCAAACCCAGTATCTACATTATTGTGCGGTGGGAAAGTACTCAAATGGACTTAGTACCACTGGCCTGAACCATAAGGGACACGCGCATGAGTCTGCAAACTATTACCTTATCACGGCCGCTTGTGTTGCCGCAAAGTGCCGATTGTGATTGTTGTGCCCGGCACCTGGCCGAGGTATTACGCGCCCGTGCTGGCGTCGCCGATGTACAGCTCGATGCGATGCAGGTTGTAGTGCAGGCCGATGTCGCGCTGGCTCCTGCCAGCGAGGTCGAGCAGCTAGCCCGCGCCGCCGGGCAGCACATTACGCAGCGCTACGATCACCCGGTGTTCGCGGTAGCGGGCATGGATTGTGCCGACTGCGCGAAGACGTTCGAGCGCGCAATGGCGCGGCTCACCGGCGTGCATTATGCGATTGTCAATTTTGCGGCGGCGCGCCTACGCCTGGAATATGATCGCGAGCAAACCTCGCTCGACGCAATTATTAGCCTGGCGCGCAGCCTCGGTTATAGCCTGCAGCTGCCACAATCGGCAGCTACATCGGGCACGCTGGTGTGCGCGGTAGAAGGCATGTGCTGCGCGGTTGAGGCTGGTACCATCGAGCAGGCGCTGCGCGGTATGCCTGGGGTGCAGCAGGTTGTGGCCGACCCGGCGCTGGCCCGGCTATCGGTGGGCTTCGACGCCCAGGCAGTAGCGGCCACTCAGATCGTCGCCCAGGTTGAGCGCTTGGGCTTTCGGGTGCTTGGTGAAGGTACGCAGCCGCAGGCGCACACGCCGCACGAGCATCAGGAGCACGCTGCAATGTCGCTGGCGCAGTTGCGTGCCTGGCTCACGCGGCGGCCCAAAGATGCGCTGACGCTCGCGTGTGGTGCGCTGATTGCGGTGGCCTGGGCTAGCGAGCTTGTGCATGCACCGGCGGCGCTACCGATTGCGCTGTATGTGCTTGCAACGCTGGTCGGTAGTGTTTTTATTGCCCGCAACGGCTGGGCCACCCTGCGCGCCACCCACACGCTCGATATCAACCTGCTGATGACGATTGCGGCGGTGGGCGCGCTGGTAATTGGCGAATATGGCGAAGGTGCGACGGTCGTCTTTTTGTTTGCGCTGGGCAATGCGCTTGAGGGTTATACCATGGAGCGCGCGCGCCGCTCGATCCGCGCCCTGATGCAGCTGGCCCCGGCCACCGCCCAGGTAGTGCGCAATGGGCAGACCCAAGCCTTGCCGATCGGCGAGGTGCGCGTGGGTGAGACGATCATCGTGCGCCCAGGCGATCGCGTGCCGCTCGACGCGGTGGTGCTGGCCGGGAATAGCGCGCTCAACCAGGCACCGATCACTGGCGAGAGCGTGCCGGTTGCCAAAGCGCCGGGCAATGAGCTATTCGCTGGGAGTATCAATGGCGATGGCGCGCTTGAAGCGCAGGTGACGCGCGCCGCTCAGGATTCGACACTGGCACGCATTATTCACCTGGTGGAAGAAGCACAAGCTCAGAAATCGCGTGCCCAGCGCTTCATTGACGTATTTGCAACATATTACACTCCGGCAGTGATTGCCCTGGCAGTGCTGGTGGCGATACTGCCTCCGCTGCTGGCTGGCGGTATGTGGGGGCTGTGGTTCTACCGCGCGCTGGTGCTGCTGGTGATCGCCTGCCCATGCGCATTGGTGATTTCTACGCCGGTGAGCATTGTGAGTGCGATTAGCGCGGCGGCGCGCGCCGGGGTGCTGTTTAAGGGCGGGGCTGCGCTTGAGGCGGCAGGCGGCCTGCGCGCAATTGCCTTCGACAAAACTGGTACGCTCACCGCCGGGCAGCCGCGTGTCACCGATATCGTACTGGCAGGCGAAGCGCACAGCCAGGCGGTGAACGAGCGAGAGGCGGAGATATTGCGCTTGGCCGCCGCGGTAGAACGCCGTAGCACTCACCCGCTGGCGCGCGCGATTGTGGCCGCCGCCGAGGCGCGCGGGCTGCGTATCCCACCTGCTGAGGCTACGCAAAATGTGCCAGGGCGCGGCGTTTCTGCGCTGGTCGATGGCGTGCTCGTGCAGGTGGGCAACCCGGCGCTGTTTGCCGAAACGCCACCGCCGTCTGCACTGATGGCGCAGCTTCATCGCTTAGAGCAGGACGGGCGCACGGTGATGCTTGTAGCGCAGGGCGGTACCTTGCTTGGCCTGCTTGCCGCTGCCGATGAAGCGCGACCCGCCAGCCGCGCAGCGTTGGCAGCGTTGCGCGCCAAAGGTATTACGCATATCGCAATGCTCACCGGCGACGCTGCCCCTGTGGCTGCACATGTGGGCGCGGCGGTGGGTGTGGATGAAGTGCGTGCCAATTTGCTGCCGGATGAGAAGCTAACGGCGATCGGCGAGCTAGCGGCGCGGTATGGCGCGGTTGCAATGGTTGGCGATGGGGTGAATGATGCGCCCGCGCTGGCCCGCGCCACAGTGGGCATTGCCATGGGCGGTGCGGGCAGCGATACCGCGCTGGAAACCGCCGACGTAACGCTGATGGCCGACGACCTGAGCAAGCTACCATTTACGATCGGCCTTAGCCGGGCCGCGCGCCGTATCATTTTGCAGAACGTAGCGTTTGCGCTGGCGATTAAGGCCGTGTTTCTGGTGGCGACGCTATTAGGTGTGGCAACTCTGTGGATGGCGGTATTCGCCGATACCGGCGCGGCGCTGATAGTGATTGCCAATGGGATGCGCCTGCTGCGCCAGCGGCCATAAGCTGACATGCGTTCTTGGTTTGCCCGCCCCGATTCGCCGATCCCTATCGTCGGTCGCCGGTCGTCGGTCGTTACAACCAGAAAAGGACTTCCGCCGATCTGTGCTAATAGCGCGCGCGGCGGCGGTAGCCACGCCACTGGTCGTGCTGCGCATCGTTGTAGCGCACCTCGAAGCCCAGCCGCCGCAGGTAGTGCTTGCCGCCCGTTACTAGCCAATCGGCGACTGAGTGTGCAGCGCTGCCGGTGATGAACCCGATCAGGAATGACCAGGTATCGCGCGGATGGCGCATAATCGTGCCCAGCACCGCATCGCTCACCACCAGATGGAAGTTTGGCAGCACAATGCCAACCCGCCCCAGCACCCACGCGCTACCAATCAATAGCCCCACAATCATCCAGTAGAAATACAGCAGGCGCAGTAGCGGCGGTATCACCAGCCCATGGCTGAGCAAGCGGCTGCGGTGCGGCACGATCCACATGTATGGGCGCCACAACCAGTAAAAAACACCCCAGCGGTTGTCGATTGCGCTGTCGAGGTCGAGATCGGGTGAGAACATAATGCCCGAGAGCAGGTGCGCCCCTACAACAATCGCGGTCTGGCGTAGTGCCAGCTCGGGGCTGATACCCAATGCGAGGTTTGTGGTGTAGGTAAGCGGGGCAATCGCCACGCCGGTGACAACGGTGATGAGATCGTGGGTGCGTGCGCCGGGCATAGCTGTGCTTTCTGCTGCATGCTTCGCTCGTTGCAGCATAGCACAAACATGCTGTTTGGGCAAACAGCGGCTGGGCAGCGATGAGATAAAGCGCGCTTTGCATGCCGCTTCTGTGCCTGCGCCAGTTTGCTCTTTTCCTCTTCCTGGTGAGGGTTTATACGCGGTGTAACCACCCACCAGGAAGAAGTTACCGAGGGAAGTAAACGCCCAGCGAGGGATTAAGCGCCACTCTTCGCCGCGCGAATACCCCACACGCTTAAGGTGCCCTGAAAATTGCCAATTGCCAGCAAGTGCCCATCGGGCGAGAACGTGAGACGGTGCCCAACGCGGCTATCGGTTGGCGCGGTGAGTCGCAGCTTGCCGTCGGTACTATTCCACAATCGCAGGGTGCCATCTGAGGTGACAGCAGCGACGACCTGCCCATCGGGTGTTGCGGCAACATCGTCGATCTGGTCGTGGCCCGCAGTATCGTCGGGCGCAGCCGTGAGGTGCAGCAGCTCGTTACCCTGAGTGGCGTTCAGCACAACTACCGCATCATAATCGGCAAGCGCAAGGCGGTCGTTTCCGATCCAGCGCAACGCATTGTAGTTCTGCTGGGTTTTGGGCAGCTGCCAGCGAGCGCTGCGCTGAAGCGTAGTGGTATTCCAGATCTCGATCGAATTGTCGGCATCGTTGTGGAGCGCGAGCAACTGCTGGTCGGCGCTGAAGGCTACCCTGGTAACCGGAGTGGTGCGCTCGGCAGTGCGCGCCAGGGTGCCATCGGCATTCCAGTCCAGAAGATTCCCGTTATCGGCAACGGTTACGTGCGGCTGGTCGGGGCGTATGTTCCATCGGCGGGCAGCTGCCAGGGTGCCATCGCTCTGCCATTCCCAGAAGGCGGCGCTGGTGGTCGCGCGCAGCGTGCCGTCGGGGCCAAAGCCCACCTGATGCGCTCGATCATAGGTGACAAGTGTGTGGCGCAGCGTGCCATCGGCAGCATTCCACACGCGCACATCGTTGCCCCCACTTAATAGCAGCGTGCCATCGGCATTCCAGGCAAGTGCTTCGATCGCACCGGGGTGCGCGAGCGTGCGCTGGATCGTGCCATTCGGGTCGATGAGCGCAATCATCCCTGCCGTGCCGACAGCAAGCAGGTTGCCGTCGGGCGAAAACGCCGCCGCTCGTGGGTCGATGACCGGATCCTGCGCGGCCTGTTCTGGCAGCATAACCGAAGCTTTTTCGCTGCCCTGCACCGGGTCATACAAACGAATTCGGCCATTGCCTAACACCACCGCCAGCAGCTGCTGGCTGAATGCCAGGCGATTGACGGTGATCGTGCCCGAGCGCGTTTGAATCGTAGTCTGAAGGGTGCCATCGGCGACATTCCACACGGCAACCTGGCTATTGCTGATGACGCCTGCGATGAAGCGGCCATCGGGCGCGAACGTCGCGTTGTACACGCTATATTCCACATCCGGCGATGTCAGGGTCCGCACAACATGATTGTCGGCTGTGCTGCGCAGCTCAAGCGTGCGGCCATTAGGTGTAGCCAGCAGGGTGCCATCTGGCGATACGGCGCCGCCCGCTCCAGCCGTGCCCGCTGGCAGCGGCTGCCCACTGAGCGGCTGCCAGAGCACAGGCGTGGTGCCAGCGATCATCGTTGCCTGATCGTAGAGTGATGGTGCCGTTACATCTTGCATTGGGCTAGCCGCTGGCGAAGTACCTGCAAGATTCCATGTTGCGTACATGGTTTTGTCGTCACCGTTTTTCGAAAAGGCCGCAATATGCTGGTTATCGAGAAATATGGGGCGCTCAAGATGCACTTCGGGTAGCTCGATGCGCTGAAGCGGTGTTGCATCGTTCAGGTTCCATTGCTGCACGACCTTGTGCAGGGTCGAATTCGCCAGCGAGCTAGCGATTAAGGTTGTACCATCGGGGCCGAAGACGAGCGCCTGCACGCTATTGTTGAATGGGAGGGTTTGCATCAGCGAGCCATCGCTGCGCCATACGCCAATAGCATCGCTATCAAGTGGGGCGGCTACCAGCGCGCCATTGGGCGAAATCGCTACCACGGCGCGGCCTAGCTCATCGTTCTGCGAATGCGCGGTGGTCGTGAGCATCCGCGTCGTTTCGCTGCCATCTGCCGCCGCGATCGCAAGCCCCTGGCTTCCAATCAGGGCAACCGCTGAACCATTCATCGATAGCGCCGCGCCCACGCTATTGAACGTGGCAACTTGCTTGCCATTGCTGGCTTGCCGCAGCCGAATTTGGCTGCCATCGGTGGTAAGAATCAATCCTGCGCCATTCAATGCGTTCTGGCGGAAGGTCAGTACTTCCTCACTATTTTCTGTATTAAATGTGTGGAGTAGTGCGCCATCGCTGACGCGCCAAATTTGAATGCGCGCGCGGTTATTGCTGCTTGCCAGCTGCATTCCATCTTCTGACATAACCAGGCCAGTGAATTCGGTGTCGGATTCTGCCTCGAAGCGGCGGCCTGTGCCATCAGCGTTCCAGATGCGCAGCACGCGATTTATGGCTACTGCCAGGGTTTGCCCATCGGGTGCGAGTACCCAGTGATACCACGGGTGAACCGAAACCGTAAGAAAACGTTCGGTTTTGAGCGTTGTGGCATCGTACACGGTGAAGCCCGACCACATCGAGCCAAGGGCAATATGCCGCCCATCGGGCGAAGCGATCATGCGCACGCCATCGCCCGGCGCAAGCAGCGCCAATTTGGTAAGCTGTGCGGCGTTATCGGGCGTAATTGCGGCGGCGGGCTGCGGCACTGGGGTTCCAGCTAATATGGGTTGTTCCGTGCTGTGCGGTTGGGCCAATGGTGCTGGGCGGGGCCGAATGAATAGTGCCCATACGCCAAGGAGCGCGAATAGGGCGATACCAAGCCATATGATGAGCGGAATGTTGTACCAGCGGCGGAAGAGGTATGATCGCATAAGCTTCCTTGTATTACATCGTTCTAGTGCAATTATACCAATTTTGGCTCTACAAGCCGGGTGAATAGAGCGATTGATTGCTCTGTGGGAACATAGGTAAGGCTTGCTACTGAGGGTGACGCAAACGTCGGCGAAAAAGTTCCCGAAATCAGCAACAATAGCAATACAAGCGGGCTATTTTCTCATTAGCACTTTCGCTTACCCTGGCAATTTCTCTCTTTTCCTGGTCTTTTTTGCGCGTAGCGCAAAAAAGACCAGGAAAAGAGAACGTACCATACTGCCGCACGCACATAAATCGGCAAGTGAAAGTCCTACTAATAAACGTTTATGCGAACGTTTTTTTGCGGGGTTTGCCGAGAATATCTGTGAGTTTGGCAGCGAGTTGAGGGAGCCGACACCAGTTCACCCAATTAGGGGCATGGGGCGGTGCGTCCTGCAATATTGCTGCATATATCACGCCTGCTGCTCGGGCCGCATGGCCGCCGGGGCTACCGCCCCAGACCCCGAGTTTGATGCTGGTTCGTGCTGAACCTCTAGCGCATATGCCGCCGTGGTGCCCACTGCTGGCAGCTGCATCTATCCTTTAACATCACCCACTGCCACAGTGTGCCCGTACAGTGATAGGCACATGTCACGCTTGCTGCTCAGGCCGCAAGGCCGCCGGGGCTACCGCCGCCCCGGCACCCGGCGCTGGGGCTGACGCCCCAGACCCCGAATTTGATGCTGGTTCGTGCTGAACCTCAGGCGTGCATGCCGCCGTGGTGCCCACTGCTGGCAGCTGCCGTGGGAACGGATAGCTGTGCCCCGCTGGCGGGGGCATGACCACGAGC
>JAFEAS010000029.1:0-23933 GCA_018266315.1 Chloroflexi bacterium SZAS-1
AGCCGATGTAGCGTTTGGCGGCGCGTTTTACGCGGTGCTGCCCGCCGCACGCCTGGGGCTGCGCGTCGCACCCGAGCACACGCGTGAGCTTGTCGCCGCGGGTGAGGCTGTGAAGCAGGCGGTGAATGCTGCGCTGCACATTCGCCACCCGTATGAGCCCGACCTAAGCTTTTTGTATGGCACCATCCTCACCGACGCGCCCGAAGACCCCGCGCACCACAGCCGTAACATCTGCGTCTTTGCCAACGCCGAGGTCGATCGCTCGCCGACGGGTACGGGTGTGTCGGCGCGGCTGGCACTGCACACGGCTAGCGGAGAGCTTGCGCCAGGCCAGGAGATTGTAGTCGAGAGCATTTTGGGTCGCGGCAGCGCCTTTAGCGGGCGAGTGGCGGCTACCACCAGCGTGGGCGAATATGCAGCAATTGTGCCTGAAATCGGTGGCACAGCGGCAATTACCGGGCGGCACGAGTTTGTGCTTGGCCCGCACGATGTGTTAGGGCAGGGCTTTTTGCTTGGTCGTTGAAGTGTGATGAGAAATGATTTCGTATGCGAAAAATTCGCCATGTTGCACTAGCCCTCTTCCTGATCTACCTAGCCGCCTTCCCTGGCTCGGCGGCAGTGGTTGCGCTTGATCGCGTGCCGCGCTGGGGCGGCTGGATGGGCGGCGCACTGCTGATACTTCAGGGCGCGGCGGCGCTGTTCTGGCTACTTGGCTACTATGGGCGGCGCGGCGCGCTGGCCGCGCTGAGTGTGTTTTTGCTAGCCTGGGGCGTTGAACACCTGGGCGTGGTCACCGGCTTCCCGTTCGGGCGCTATACCTATACCGAAGCGCTTCAGCCGCAGTTTTTTGGCATTGTGCCGCTGCCAATTGCCTGCGCCTGGCTGATGGTGGCAACCGGCGCATGGCAGCTGGCGACGATCGTCAGCCAGGCCCGGCTCACACGGGCGCTGCTGACTGCAACCCTGGTGTTGCTGCTAGACCTGCAAATCGAAACCATGGCGACGCGCATCCACGCCTACTGGGTATGGCACGATAGCGGCTGGTATTACGGGGTTCCGCTTGCCAATTTCGTGGCATGGTGGCTGGTGGGGCTGTTTATGGCGTTGCTCCTGGCCCAGCTGCTTCCGTCGCGCGGCCCACTGGCAGTGCGCGTAGGGACGCCGCGTGGGCTGGCGGGTGCGGCAGGTATTCCGGCCTGGCTCTACCTACTCAGCACGCTTATGTTCACCCTGGTGAATATGATGCGCGGCTACCCGCTGGCTGGCCTGGTTGGCCTGGTTATGTTGCTCAGTGCCGGGCTGTGGGCGCTGCTACAGCTCAACCTGAATATGCCATTCCCAGCGAGCCAGCGCGATGCACGCGAAGCGGAATAGTATCAAGCTCGTTTGAAGGATGAAATACGCACTACTCATTACGCGATATAAACCGTAGAGCGTAGTGCGTAATATGGTTAGCGAACCTGATATAAATAGGACTTTCGCTTACTGGTTTATTTGCCTGCGGCAGCAAGGTACTTTTTCTTGGTGATGTTTTGCGCTCCGCGCAAAACATCACCAGAGAGCGAAGAATTTGCTTGAGTAAGCGAAAGTCCTAATAAACTTACTCACCCGTTGCTTATGGTGCAGTCGTAGGCGCGGGCGAACCGCTCGCGGGCGTGCCGGTAGGTGCCGCCAGTGGACGCGGTCGGTCGGGCAGCGCGCCGCGCAGAATCTGCCCGCCATTCACCATATACAGCACCGGGCGCGGGCCGCTGGCATCGACATACAGGCTGGTGAGCTGATCGAGGGTGAAAGGGCTGTCGGGCCGGGCGCGAACTTGCTGAATCAGCGCGCCGGTCTTTTTATCGATTTCAATAATCCGCTGATTGAAATCAATCAGGAAGATCGACCCGCTCTCAATATCGCCCGTGACAAAGAAGCCAGCGGGTGTGCTCAACGGCGGGTTAAGCCCCTGCGGCACAATCTCGCGCGTGAACGTACCGCCGCTAAATACCAGCATATTCCCATTTGGTTCGAGTAAATAGACATCGCCATCGATCGCCAGATCGAGTGCATTGGCGGTTTTTTGCCCGCCAAATTCTTTGATCCACGGCTCGGGGTATTGGCCGTAATTGCCGCTGCTATATTTTTGAATCTGATCTGACGACGCGCCACCGCCCCAGACATACAGGTTCCCGCCATAATTCACGGCCCGGAAGCGCGCATTGATGCGCCCCCAGGTTTCGCTGCCCGCCAGTGTGTTGTAGCCCCACCCGCTGCTATTGTGGAAATAGAAGGTAAAAGGGCCGGCATCGCCGCTCTGCGCCACAGCCACAATGTTATCTTCGCGCCAGGCCTGGGCCTTTACCTTGCCCACTACGGTTGGCCCAACTGTTTCGTTCGGGCTGAGCATGGGTTCGAGCGTGCCGCCATTGCGGGGCATGCGGTACAGCACACCCGCGTTACTATCGAGCATGTAGATGCTGGCGAATGCCGCAGTGTTAGTTATGCCCTGCGGCGGTGGTGGCACAACCACGCTGGTGAACAGCCCGGAAACGACCGGGTGTTGCGCGATCATGGTCAGGTCGTCGAAGTACGTGAGCTTTTGCAGTGCGGCCTGCACCCGCTCGTACTCGCGCTCAAGCTCATCGTAGCGCTGGCGATTTTCGAGCGTTGCGGTGATTGAACCCGTGGCACGGACATCGGCCAACGCTACCGCCGCCGCATCGAGCAACTGGGGCGCAGTTTGTTCGTTGGCACCATTGAGCGCACTTACGGCTGTTGCCGCGCGCTCAAGCGTATCGTTCGCACGGCGCTGAGTCAATTCGCGCGAGAGATTCATCCCATAAAGCACGGCGGCGGCAACCACCAGTACTAGCACTAGCAGCCATTGCCAGGGGAAAGGTGGTGCCTGACGGCGGTAGGTCAGGCCGCCACTGCGGCGTGGCAAAGCGCGCGGTGGTGGGCGGCGCAAGCGGCGGCGGCGATTCATGCTACCGAGCGCACCGGCAAGCTGGCCGAATGGCTGGGAAATACGTTCGCCCAGGGTTGGCTCACTGCCCGAGGAAGCTTCGCTCTGCGCGCGATATGAGCGGCCAAAACTAGCCATGCCCGGGGTATCGCTCAGATCAGGCCCGCGCTCGGTGCGGCCAGGGTCGAGCCGTCGCTCGGTACGCGTTGGGTCGATATAGTCGTCTTCGCCCAGGAAGCGCGAAGGCTGCGCGTCGGTGCCTGGCTCGGCCTCGCGCACGGGCGCGGCACCCAGGCGCGTGCGTCGGTCACGTCGTTCCTGCTCGAGCCGCTCATCGAGGCTTTCGCCCAGCTCAAGCGGGATAACCGGCGGCGGCGGATCGGCCCGAAAAGGTGGCTCTTCCGGCAGCTGCTGCAGCAGCTGCGCGGCGCGCTGGTCTTGCTCGTGGCGCGCGGCGGCCTTGCGGCGCTGGGTGCGCGCATTTGTGCCGCGCAGCAGCAAGGCAACATCGCCGCTCAGCCGCCCGGCCCAGCCAGTTGCGCGGCGCACCACTAGCCGCCCGCGCTCGGTTACGCCAGCTCGGCTAAGCGGCTCGGCCTGCGCGGCAGGGCTTAGCACCGGGCGAATCATCGCTACCAGCCCGTGCGCCTCGGTGAAGCCATGCTCGGCGCACAGGCGGCCCAGCGCGGCGGCAATATCTTCGGTGGTCATACCGCGCAGCATTCGACTGGCGGTGTCGGTGTCGAGCAGCTGCGACATTGCGCTCGTGCACAGCAGCAGCACATCGCCAGGATTGAGCACCGCGCGGTAGAATTCAGGGTCGATCGAGAGGCTGGCACCGATTGCACCGGGCTTGAATGACATAGCTGTGCCGGTGGGAGTTGTGCCGGTTGGCAGCGGCGGAAGGGCGCGCAGTTTCGTGCCGCTGTGCAAGTAGGCCTGTGCGGGCTGCACCTGCGCAATATACACGTCACTCCCTTTGATCACGGCGCAGCTTACGCCCAGCACCGCCCGTCTCTGCGGCGATGCGCTGAAATTCTGCTCGTACAGCGCCTTGTTCGCCGCACTGATGGCCTTACGCAGGGCCGATGTAACGCTATATGAGCTATCGTCGTAGAACTGCTTGCAGATCGTCTGAATCACAAGCTGGCATGCATCGCGCCCGCGCGGCGCTTCTTGCTCAATATCCACGAAAATATACAGGCGGCCTTTCCGTGCTTCGGGCGCGAAAAAACTGGCGGGCACGGTTTCGAGCACCATGTCGCTGGTGGGCTGCTGAATGCCACTGATCAGGCTGAATTGGCTGGATTGGGCTTCGAATGCGGGCATGACTCTCTTCCCGACGCCTGCTTGAGCGCGACGATTATACCACTTTCGCCACTGTGGCGGCACGCATCGCGAAAACTTTAGCGCTATGGCAAGCGCACACCATCGCCTTCAAGCACCAGCAAGCCATCGCGCGCCAGCCCATCGACGAGCGCTTGCAACCAGAGCTGGTCGGTCGCAGCAAAGTCGCTCTTCAGCGCGCGCCCCAGATCGCCGAGCGCCATACACTGCCCGGCTGGCAACACCCGCAGAGTATCAACCGTGCGCCCGCGATAAAACCGATTCGAGCCAGCATAGGGAGCTTCACGCCGTTCGGCTACCTTGCGCAGGCGCGCAGGCGCAAGTACAGCTGCGGGCGCACCCAGGCTGAAGGCTTGTTCATCGGCGGCACGGCGGGCAGCATAGGCGCGGCACCAGCCCACTACCGGGCAGCGCCAGCACGCCGGGGCATTTGCCGTGCAAATCAGCGCACCCAGCTCCATAATCCCCTGGTTCCATGCCCAGCCAGCGCCCGCAGGCACAGCGGCCTCGGCAAGCACCAGCAGCTGCGCTTCGCTACTGGTGCCCTGCTCTTCTGGCCCAGCAAACAGGCGCTGCACAACACGCCGAATATTCGTGTCGATGAAGCCAACATCCTGCTCGAAGGCAAAGCACGCAATCGCCCCGGCGGTATAGCGCCCAATGCCGGGCAGCTTCAGCAGCGTTGGAATGTCGCGCGGGAACTGCCCACCGTGCTCGTGCAGCACAGCACGCGCCGCGCGCTGCAAATTCAGCGCCCGGCGATTGTAGCCCAGCCCGGCCCACGCACGGATGACATCGGCGGTGGGGGCTTCGGCGAGCGCGGCGAGGGTGGGAAAGGCCGCCAGGAAGGCGTGATACTTGGGAATAACCCGATCGACCTGGGTTTGCTGAAGCATGATCTCCGCTACCATGATGTGGTAGGGATCGCGCGTGCGGCGCCAGGGTAAATCGCGGCCAGCAGCGGCAAACCAGGCAAGCAAGGCGGTGCGGATTGCCGCCAGATCGGGGGTAGCGGCGGCGGAATGATTACGTTGTTGCATTGCCCTATTATACCCAATTATCGAACATGTGCGCGGGCCGCTGTTCCTGGTTGGCTGCTGGCAAGTTACGTGAGCGGCCAATTACGCGGTGGACGTTTGTAGCCTGCGGCAGCGCGGTACTTTTGTATCATCGTGTTCGGCGGTTGGCGCTTTGCGCCAACCGCCGAACACAAAAAAACAGTTTGGTACCATGTCCTCAAACCTGCGCGACCGCGTAACGCGTGTAAATGAGGCTATACCCCTACTATTTCATCGCCGCCTTCGGTGCGGTAGGCATAGGCCATGCGCGGCGTATTAAACGCCAACCCGGGCCGCCCCTGGGCATCAAGCAAAATGCAGCCACCTAGCCCACCAACCCGGCGCGCCAGCACGTCGATCGCGGCGCGCGCTGCCTCCATCGGCGTATGCCCTGCGCCAATCAGATCGGTGGCGGTTTTCGCCAGCAACACTTTCATAATCGATTCGCCCCAGCCAGTGGTGGAGCAGCCGCCGGTGCTGGTATCGGCGTAGAGGCCCGCGCCAATCAGTGGCGAATCGCCGACACGGCCTGGCAGCTTATTGGCGGTGCCGCCAGTAGAGGTGCCTGCCGCAAGCTGGCCGGTGCGATCGAGCGCGACACAGCCCACCGTATCGCCGGGATGGCTCAGGCTGGTTGGTTGGGGGGCAGACTGCTTGGCGCGGGCCGCCCCAAACGCATCTTGCGCGCGATAGTTGCTCTGCTGGTGCAGTTCTTGCCAGCGCGCACGCTCACGCTCAACAATTAGCTCGGTGGGGTCGCAGAAGGGAATACCAGCTGACTCGGCAAAGCGCTCGGCCCCCTGGCCCACCAGCAGAATCACCTGGCTCTCGAGCACGCGCCGCGCCAGGGTAATTGGGTTGCGCACCCGGCGCACGACGGCTACCGCACCCGAGCGCAGCGTTTCGCCATCCATCACGGCGGCGTCCAGCTCCACATCGCCATCGCGATTAAGCACGCTGCCCACGCCCGCATCGAAGATCGGGGCATCTTCCAGTACGCGCACCGCCGCCTCAACCGCATCGAGCGCGCGCCCGCCCTGTTCGAGCACACGCCACCCGGCGGCGAGCGCTTGGCGGCATCCTTCCTGATGTTCGGCTACCTCGTTATCGGGAATATCCCAGGCCCCACCGTGGACGATCAGCGCCAATGGCATAGCAACCTCGCTCGCGTGCAATATGCCGCATTGCAAATACACTTCCGCGCGGGCTATTATAACAAATCAACGCCGGGGAATATGCACGGGCAGATGGTTTGCGGGTGTCGGTTAGCGCGGCGCAAGTGGTTGGCGTAAGGCCGAAAGCATTTTCTTGCCATACACCAGCATGGATGCACCAAATGGCAGCAAGGCCGCATATAGCGCGGGCTTGCCGCTGCGCGGGCCATCGGCCAGGTAGAGCAGCATGGCGGCTGAAAGCGCCAGCGTTGTGGCTTTGCCAGCGGGGTGGGCCACGGTGATTTCGGTGCGGTGGCGATACACCAGCGCGCTACCAAGCACAATCCCAACATCGCGCGCCAGCAGCAGGCCGGTGGCCCACCAGGGGAACCCGCGCGTGCGCGACAGCGCAATTGCGGTGGTGTTGATCATCAGTTTGTCGGCCAGCGGATCGAGGACTTTACCCAAAGTAGAAACTTCGTTGCGCATGCGCGCCACCGGCCCATCGAACAGGTCGGTTGCCATAGCGGCAGCAAAGATTGCGAGGGCGCGCCAGCGCCCATCGGGTTCGCGCATAGCACGAATAGCCGCTGGCAGCATCAGCAAGCGCGCAATGGTAAGGAGATTAGCCGGGTAGGCTAGCTCGCGCAGCTTCGGCATATCGTTAGGCTTTTCGATCATACGCGCCCTCCTGTTACCAGGAGATTTTACCACCAAGACACCAAGACACCAAGATTTCTACATATTCTTGGTGTCTTGGCGCCTTGGTGGTTATTTTTCAACTTTTGTGGCTATGCCTGTGTTTCAGTTGGTGGCGTAGGTAGCGATTGCAGCAACAGCTCGGCTACGTCTTTGCGCGCCAGCGTCTCATCAACACCCGTATTCTTGGCCGCATCCTCAAACATTACCATGCAGAAGGGGCATGCCACTGCAACGGTAGTGGGTGCGGCTTTTTGCATCTGTTCAAGCCGAATAACGTTGATGCCTTTCTTGCCCCAACCTTCCAGCCAGACATTGCCGCCGCCGCCACCGCAGCACATCGCCCGCTCACGGTTCCAGTCGGGCGCCTCCACCAGCTCAATGCCGGGGATGGCTTGCAGCACACTGCGCGGCGCATCGTACACATCGTTGTAACGCCCGATGTAGCACGGGTCGTGGTAGGTTACGCGCTGGTCAACCTTCTCGGTGGGCGTAAGCTTGCCCGCCGCCACCAGCTGCGCCAGGAAATCGGTGTGGTGAATCACCTCGTAGTCGATGCCAGCGCGCCCGCCAAACTGGTTGTATTCGTTCTTGATGGTGTTATAGCAGTGGGCGCAGGTGGTTACCAGCCGCTTGAAGGTGTATTGCCCGAACGTACCGACATTGGTTTTCGCCATTTCCTGGAACAGCAACTCTTCGCCCATACGCCGGGCCGGGTCGCCGGTGCAGGTTTCTTCTTCGCCCAGCACAGCAAAATCCACCCCCGCGCGCGTGAACAGCTCGATCATCGTGCGCGCCACGCGCTTCGAGCGATCATCGTAGCTCGGCGCGCAGCCCACCCAATAGAGCACATCCACATGCTCTTTCTCGGCCATGGTTGGCACGTCCAGGCCATCGGCCCAGGCCATGCGGTCGCGCGCGGGCAGGCGCCAGGGGTTGCCCTGCCGCTCGATGCCTTCGAGCACGCGCTTAACGCCGCCGGGCACTTCGCTCTGGATCATCGCCAGGTTGCGGCGGAAATCGACCACCTGATCGACGTGCTCGATCATGGCCGGGCACTCTTCCATACATGCGCGGCAGGTGGTGCAGCTCCACAGCTCGTTCTCGGTGAACAATCCTTCCTCATATAGCGGGATTGTTTCCGGGTCGCCAGTGATGATGCGATATTTCTCGCGGTCGTCGGCGGGCTTGCCAGCTTCACCCTTTTCGCTGGTGCCTGCGGCCACGACATTCTGGTGCACGCGCGCCACGCTGCCATCGCGCAGCAAAATCGGCTCGCCACGCATCAGGTCGGCCATTTTAGTAATCAGGAACTTGGGCGACAGCTCGGAACCCGAGGCGTAGGCCGGGCACTTGCTCTGGCAGCGCCCACACTGCATACATGCATCGAAGTCGAGCCGCTGCTTCCAGGTGAAATCGGCCAGCGTTGCCACGCCCAGCTTCGGCTCGTCCTTCTCGATTTCGGCCTCAAGATTGGGGATGGGCATCAGCGCGCCTTTGGGCGCAGTATCACGGAAGAAGGTGTTGAGCGGCGTATAGAAAATATGCTTGAACTTCGAGAATGGGATGCTGGCGACAAACGCGAACGTGACCAGCATATGGGTGTACCAGAACAGGCCGTGCAGCCCCAGGGCAACCCCATTGCCATTACCCAGGCCAATCGCGCGCAGGATCGTAGCCAGGCTATAGCCAAAGTAGGAGTTGCTAGCCCATACCTGCTGATACACCGGAATATCACCGATCGTCTGGTTCGCCAGGCGCAGCCCTTCGAGCAGAAAGCCGGTGGCAGTAATATACAGCAGCGTCGCCAGCACCCACAGATCGGTCTGGCGGTTGTTCAGCCGGTCGGGTTTGGTGCGGTAGCGCCGCCAGGCCGCCCACACCAGGCCCGCCAGGAACACCAGGCCCATCGTGTCGAGAATAAGCTCGTACCACTGGTAGAAGGTGCCAGCGAGAATCTGTCCGGCCTGCGGCCCCATCAGCGGAATGCTGAAATCTTCTTCGACCGCAATAATATCGGTGCCGATAAACAGCGCCAGGAAGCCAAAAAAGATCAGGGCGTGCATCGAGCCAGGGCGGCGATCTTTGAGCACGCGTTTCTGGCCGAATACCTGGGCCAGCGCTTCGATCGCGCGGGCTGGCAGCTCGGAAATGCGCGCATCGGGCTTGCCCCGCCGCCAGCGAGCGACATCGCGCAGCATACCCCAGGTCATCACCGCTAGGGCGACAAGCGCACTGAAATAGAGCGCGAATGGTGCAAATCCTTCACCGACATTCCAGTAGATCTGGCGGACCGCTTCCGTCATTGCAGTTCTCCCCCGGGCCAAGGGCCTATCTACATATGCAAGGTACAGGTTGAGGTACCCAGATAATAGCATTCCTGATGCAGCGCGTCAAACCCTGGCGCGATTGCTGCGATGCGCTAGTGGTCGCTCGTCGGTGGGCGGCGCTCGCTCATCGGCGTCATTCTGAGGCACACGACTGCGGGGGCAGCACTGCTACCCCCGCACTTGCGAGCCGGCACATTATTTGGGCGGATGCCTACACGCGGGTGAGCTGCTCGGCGGGCTGCCGTGCATTACTGCCATCGCTCAGCTGGCGCGGCGTACCGGCAGCCTTTTCGCGTGGCAGGGCAATAGTGAAGGTTGTGCCACCACCCTCGGTTGATGTCGCAGCAATGGTACCACCATGCGCCTCGACAATCGCTTTCGTAATTGCCAGGCCTAGGCCCGAAGAGGTATCGGCGGTGCTGCGCTGGCGCGCTTTGTCGGCGCGGTAGAAGCGATCGAAGATGAAAGGCAGATCTTCGGCGGCGATGCCACTACCAGTATCGCGCACTTCGAGGTAGACACGCTGCGCATCGGCGTGCGCGGCTAGCACAATCGCCCCCTGGCTGGTGTAGCGCATCGCATTCGATACCAGGTTATTCAGCACCTGCGTTATCCGGTCGGTATCGACCTCGACCGAAGGCAGATCTTCGGCGGCTTCAACCCGCAGCTCAAGGCCTTGCTCTTCGGCCTTCACAATGTAGGCCAGCCCGGTGCGTTCAAGCAATGCCGCCGGGTCGACGGCGCGACGGTTGATTGGCAGCTCGCCCGCGTCGGCCAGCGAGAGCACACGCAGGTCGTCAACCAGGCGCTGCAAATGCTCAACTTCGCCATGCATAATGGTGTACAGGCGCGGCGCACCCTGCAACCGGCCATCTTGCAAGCCCTCGGTATACCCACGCAAAATGCTAAGCGGCGTGCGCAAATCATGCGCCAGGTCGGCAGTCATTTGCTTGCGCAGCTGGCTGGAGCGCGCCAGGTCGGCGCTCATCTGGTTGAACGATTGCGCCAGCTCGCCGATTTCGTCGCGCGAGCGCACCACCACTCGTTGGTTCAGGTTACCGCGCGCCATCGCTTCGGTTGCCAGGGTCAGCTCACGCAGCGAGCGCGTCAGCGTGCGGGCCAGCAGCACACCAAGCAATAACGCCAGCAGCGCGGCAATACCGGCACTCACCAGCGCCGCATCCGTCACCCGATTCAGGAATTGCACATCGGGTGGCAGCTGATTGGCACTGCGCGACTGAGCAGGGGTGGTTTGGGGAAACAGCGCATAGCCCACTACCTGGTCGTTCACTTCGATGGATGTGCTGGTTTTGCGCCAATCGGGTGGCAGCGCCGCCGTCGAGCCAGTCTTCCCATCATCAAGCAGAAGTTTACCTTGGATATCAATCAGCTTCAGCGAGCGGCTATAAAAATCGAGCGGCGGTGTGTCCGCCAGCATTGTATTGACCCCATCCCAGCTATTGTGCGCGGTATAGTAGCCCTCAAGCGCCTGCACCAGCGTATTCTGATCGCGCTCGGAGATAAAGCGATCGAACTCGGTGCGGGTGCGTAGCCCTACCAGCACGGCCACCAGGCTCGCGCCCAGCGCACCGACGAGGAGAAAGGCCAGCGTAAGTTTGATTGTGAGCGAACGCATACGGGTCTCCGTTCGGCGTTGAACTAGCTACCCGCGGGCTTGCGCACCGCAAAGCGGTAGCCCATGCCATACACGGTATCAACATAGATGGGGTTTTTCGGGTCGGTCTCGATCTTGGTGCGCAGGTTACGAATATGCACGTCGATCGTGCGCTCGTAGCCCTCGTATGCCTCGCCCGATACCCGATCGAGCAGATCGAGGCGCGAGAACACCTGCCCCGGCGCGGCCATCAGCGTTGCCAGAATGGCAAATTCCGAAGGCGTAAGATCGACATAGTGCTCACCCACACGCACGGTGCGCCCGGCGCGATCGAGCACAATATCGGCGGCGCGCAGCAGGTCGGGTTCAATAGCAGCCTTATTAGTGCGCCGCAGCACTGCCCGCACGCGCGCAACCAGCTCACGCACGTTGAAGGGCTTGGTTAAATAATCGTCGGCCCCTAGCTCCAGGCCCAGGATCTTGTCCTGATCTTCGAGCTTGGCGGTCAGCATAATCACCGGCGTCTGCGCCTCTTTACCGAAGGCGCGCATAAAATCATAGCCGCCCATTTCGGGCATCATCAGATCGAGAATGACCAGATCGGGTTTTTCGACGCGGGCAACATATAGCGCCTCGCGGCCATTCCCAGCCTCCACTACGCGGTAGCCTTCTTGTTCAAGGTACAGGCGAATCATATCGCGCAGTTTGGCTTCGTCGTCTACCACCATAATTGTCTGGGTCATGGTATTCCTCACTGACGATGATACTTCCGGCGAATAGCGGCTCTGCCGCTGGCTTGGTATTGGGCTGTTATTATCGAACGTTCTGGGCCGCAGGGCAAGTACCAACAATATACTCCTGGCACTTACCGCCTACCTCGCGCAGAAGAATGACGACCAACACTGCCTGCATCCCATTCATGCTCGGCTGGTTGTTGGTCGTCGCTCTATGCGTGGCACTACTGTGCGCTACGCCGGTGGAGCATGTGGCCGGGGGCCGCCAACCCGTGGGTTGCGCCGCTGCAGCCGCCGCGAAATACTCGATACCGCTACCACAATGATACTAATGATCGCCAGGTTCTTCACAACTTCGACGATACCGAACAGACTGGCCGATTCGTTATGCTCGCCGCGCATCGGCAGCATTTGGTGGCCGGTGGCGCTTGTGCTACTGGTTTGTGCAAATTCCGGCGGCATTTGGCGTTCAGTGTTGCTGCTCGGCATCCCGCTCGATTGTCCAATGGTGAAGGCGATCCCAACCACTATCAGCGCGGCAGCGAGAATAGAGAGTGTGCGTGCAATCAGTTTCATTATTAAGCTCCTTTTTGTGGGGTAGCGGTGATCTGTGCAGTACGGCGACCACTCAGCGGTGCGAAAACGAAGCGCTTGAACATATTCACGATCCACTGCCAGTGCAGCGCGATATGCAGGCCGGTGAACGGCAGGAACAGGTTGGCGGTAAGCTCGTGCAGGCCGCGCCAGCCGCCACCAGCAGCGAGTGTCAGGCCTAGGGCGGGCAGCGCCACCTTCGAGATCATCAGGCCGGTGAAGATGATCAGCGTAAAGTCGATGAACAGCAGCGCGTTCAGCACATAGTTTACGCGCGCCGAAAGTTGGGCTTTGCCGAAGAAACGCTTGGTTACTTCAACCAGCCACTGCCAGTGCAACAGCAAGTGGGTGACGATTGCCGCGCCAAAGGCAATGCTGAGCCACTCGTGAACGGCAATGCCGCTGAAGCGTGGGGCCATTGCAACCAGAAATGCCAGAAAAATTGCGCTATCAATGATCAGGTTGGTTTTATTGCGGTTGGGTTGTGCTGTTGCAGCTTTCATTGTTATTCCTTGCTACTTTGTGTGTTCGGTTTCGATGGCGTTATAGTAGCAGGAAGATTTTTAGAGATTGTTAAGAAGCAATGTGGAGAGTATGTGGGAAGATTATGAAGTCCGGCTGAATGCGTATGGCCTGGTGACGCGCAGGGGCGGCAGCACGCGCCTTCTTGGTGATGTTTTGCGCTACGCGCAAAACATCACCAAGAAGGCAGGTATGGTCAGTGCATACTATAGGCACTGCGTAAGTTGTGTAAAGCAGCGATACAGGCGCGGGGAAGCGAAAGTCCGGTATATAATCCAGCAAGTTGTGTATATCGAGGTACGCTAACGGCGCATGCGGGTATTGCGCCAGCGATCGGAAGCGCGGCGCATGGTGCTGAAGCGAATCGCGTGGTGCTGGCTAAAACCGCATCAGGAAGAGCACGAGCGCTATTAGTGCTAGCAATATCAGGCCGCCATACAGGATCGCGCGTTCACGATCGAACAGCACCGCATCGCCGCGCACTTCGTCGTTAAACCCAATCAATGTCAGGCTATGCGGCTGGTTCTTGTAGGTATAATCGACCTCGGTAATCGGCACGCCCTTTATATCAAGCTCAGCGGTGATCAGCCGTGCGTTGGGGCCGCCGCCATTGATCGCTTCCTCAAGCATATCTTTAATCGGTGCCACCTGGTACCACTTGGCCTCATACGGGTCGATGCGCCCAGTAAATACCTCTTGTGCCTGGGTCTGAATAGTGAGCTTATGCAGCCCGGTCAGGTCGTCTTCGTTAAAATATCGCTTGCCATAGCGCGACCATGTGAACACTTTTTCTTCGAGCAGCTGGCCCGCGCCTTCGCAATGGGCGCAGATCTGCTTGCCATAGCCGCGACATTGTGGGCATTGCTCTTTTAGCGTTTCAGCGCGCTGTGAACCATCCGGTTCGCGCACTTTGCGTGCATGCTCGATATACCCCTCACCACGGCAGTTCTTACATACACTATTCGCCGCCCCGCCACATTCACCACAAGTAACCACGCGCTGCGAGCCAGGAATAACTATTTGGGTAGCGGGTACATCGATGAAGGGAGCCGGCTCGGTCACCGGCACATCCCACAGCTCAATCTCGTGTGCCGCCGATTTGAGCGCGCCCTCCTCGGGCACCACCTGGCGCGTTTCGGGCGGCGTGCGGGCCTCGTAATGGGCACGCAGCTCGTACAAGTACACATCGTAGCTCACGATTTGGGTTGGCTGAATGACCTGACCAAGCAGCGGGCGGCGTAATGCCCCGGCGGCGCTCCACTGATCGAGCTGCTTGCGAATAACTCCGGCATGGTGGAGCTTATCGGCGCGGGTGCGGCTGCGAGCGACGAAATCGTGGTCGAGCAGCGTACCCACCACGGTTTCGAGCGGATTTTCTAACCACTCGGCCACCGGCTCCCAGCGCGATTCTTGCATATCGTCGGTGGTTTCGTCGATCTGCTGGCGTAACGCCTGGCGTAAGGCCACAGCGGCCTGGGCAGCGCCGGCGTAGCGCTGGGTAGGGTTTACCGCCAGCAAACGGCGCAGCACCCGGTCGCCTTCGGTGAGCGCCACATCGCGCGTCGCCAGCGAGTGCAGCTCAGCGCCGGGCGGGGGTGGCTCTTCGCCAAGCAGCATATGGTACAGCACCGCGCCCAGGCTATATAAGTCGTGCGCGGCGGCTGGCTCACCCGATACCAGGCTCTGCTCAGGTGCCGAATATGGCGTTAGATAGTCGGCCTCTTCGATGCTCGAAAGGTCGGGCGTATCGGGTGCGGCTGCCAGGCTGAAATTGGTAAGGTAGGCATTGCCCTGTGGCGTCAGCAAGATATTCGCGGGCTGGACATCGCGATGCACAATACCCTGGCCGTGCAGGTAATCGAGCGCCGCCCCAACCTGAGTAAATACCTTCAGCGCAATAAGCGGATCGAGCGGGCCGGATTTGAGCACCGCCTGTAGCGACTGTGTATCGAGGCGCGGCGTAACCATATACGCGCCATAGCGCTCATCGTGCCCGGCATCCACCACTGGCAGAATATTCGGATGGTTCAGGCGCGCGGCCAGCTTGCCCGCCAGCTGAAAGCGGCTTGACGAGATCCAATCGGTGCGGCGCAGAATATGTATCTCAACCGGTCGGTCGAGCGTCTGATGAGTGCCGCGATAGACGGTTGCAAGCTCTTCTTGCGCCAGCCGTTCAATCAATCGGTAATTGAGCAGGTCGTGCGATTCGGCGGGCTTGCGCGAGCTGCCAGTTGCGCTGGTGGTAGCCGTGCGGGCGCGCGCGTTGGATGTTGGCGTTGGCATGCGAGCATCCTTGTGCTGGACATAAGACGCGGTCAGTATAGCGTCGAGCGCCTATGCGCGCAAGCGCGAAACATGTAGGGTTTACACAGCGAGCTTACAAGAAATAATACAGTATTTTAGCACACTTGTTCTTATTTTGCAAGCTATGTTATAATGCTAGACTGATGTTTTCATACAAGGAACGCGCATTCCTAGGAGTATATAACGTTTTGGTGTCAGCTTCACCGTGCCACATTGCGCTGGAATTGCCCCGGCTTCGCACGTGAAGCGACTGGGAGCGGGTTGAACTGCGCAACATGAAGGAGCCTTCATACCTATGATTTCTACTGGCGAGCTGAAAAAAGGGCTCACAATCATTTACGATAATAACCTGATGCGCATTGTCGATTTCCAGCATGTCAAGCAGGGGCGCGGCAGTGCCTACGTGCGCCTGACCTTACGCAATGTGCGCACCGGGGCCACGGTAAACACCACTATCCAGGCGGGCGAAAAATACCCGGTGGCACAGCTCGAAAAGCAAGGCGTGCAGTTTCTGTATCGGGAAGATGATTCGTTCCATTTCATGAATACCGAAACCTATGATCAGCCGGTGGTGGGGCTGGATATTATTGGCGAGGCGGCGAATTACCTCAAAGAAAACGAGCACGTTGACCTGATGACCTACGAAGGCGAAGTGCTCGATATTGTGCTGCCCCCCAATGTCGTGCTACGAGTTGATCAGACTGAGCCTGGCTACAAGGGCGACACGGCCTCGGGCGCGGTGAAGCCAGCGATTATGGAAACCGGCCTGCGTGTGATGGTGCCGCTGTTCGTGAGCGAGGGCGACGATTTGCGCATCGATACGCGCGATGGCTCGTATATTGAGCGGGCGTAGGCATAGTTGGCAGAACTGATAGTACGGGAGCATCGCATTGATGAAGGAAGATGCAGACGCGCGGCCTACCCCCGCCAGTGATGATGATTTTGGCGTAAATGCGCTGCGCGAGGTGTTGAACCTGATCAGCGATACCGATATCACCGAAATTACGATCGAGCGTGGCGGGGCCAAGCTGCATATTCGGCGTGGCACATCGCCTGCACATCACACATCTCCGCTCTTGGTAACACCATCGCTAGCGGCGGCATTACCACCACAGCTACACTCGCCATTGCCGCCGGTCGCGCCGTTTCATCAGCATGGTAGCGCGCTACCCGTTGCCAATGCCGTGCCAACTGTTGAGGCTAGCAGCGAAAGCGCCACCAATGGCGAGCCAATCACCGCGCCAATGGTTGGTACCTACTATAGTGCACCATCGCCGAAAGACCCGCCCTATGTGCAAGAAGGCGACATCATCCAGCCCGGCGACCGGGTGGGCATCGTTGAAGCGATGAAGATGATGAATGAGATCGAGGCTGAGATTGGGGGGCGTGTCGCCCGTATTCTCGTGAAGAATGGCCAGGCGGTTGAGTATGGTCAGCCGCTGATGCTTATTGAACCACTATAGATTTACGATTTACGATTTACGATTTACGATTTGAAGCGCTAAATCGCAAATCGTGAACCGTAGTATCGTAAATGATCATGCATATCCTCACTGTTTCTGAGCTGAACACCTACCTGCGCGAGCTCTTCGATGCGGATGACATTGTTCGCGATATCTGGATCGAAGGCGAAGTTTCGAACTTCGTGCGCGCTTCCTCGGGCCACTGTTACTTCACACTCAAAGAAGGCGAGGCGCAGCTAAAATCGGCATGCTGGCGCTCATCGGTGGCGCGGATTGGCACCATGCCTGGGAATGGCGATGCGGTGCTAGCGCATGGCCGCGTGGCCTTCTACGAAGCCGCGGGCCAGGTGCAGCTGTATGTCGATATGATTCGCCCGGCTGGGGTTGGGCTGCTGCATGCGCGCTTCGAAGCGCTGAAGGCGCGGCTCGATGCTGAGGGGCTGTTCGACGAATCGCGCAAACGCCCACTGCCAGCATTGCCCAAGCGCATTGGCATCGCAACCTCGCCAACTGGCGCGGCCCTGCAAGATATGCTGAAGGTATTACGGCGGCGCTATCCATTAGCCGAAGTGGTACTTGCGCCGTGCCAGGTGCAGGGCGAGAGCGCTGCCGATACCGTGGTTGAGGCGCTGTATGCGCTGTATGATCAGCCAGTCGATGTCATCATCGTAGCGCGCGGCGGCGGTTCAGCCGAAGATTTGTGGACATTTAACGAAGAGGTTGTGGCGCGCGCCGCCTTTGCCAGCCCGGTACCCCTGATCAGCGGGGTTGGGCACGAAACCGATACGACAATTATTGACTACGTGGCCGACGTGCGCGCCCCCACACCTTCCGCCGCCGCCGAAATAGTTGCGCCCGACATGGCCGAGCTGGCTGGTGCGATTGATCTGCTGAGCGAGCGGATGCAGGCCAGCATGCGCCACCGCCTCGACGATGCGGCGAGCGCGCTCGATTTCCTAGAGCGACGGCTAACCCAACATTCTCCTGCCACCCGCTTACAGCGCGATCGCCAGACCCTCGATGAGCTGATACGCCGCGCAACGACCCGTCTGGCGCATAGTGTAGCGCTACAGCGCGCACAGCTACTCGGCACGCACGCCCAGCTCGCTGCGCTGAATCCGCAGGCCACGCTCGGGCGCGGCTATGCCATCGTGCGCCGTAGCACCGACGGACAGATTATTACCGACCCGGCACAGGTAACTCCCGGCGACGAGCTGGCGCTCACGGTGAAAGGTGGCGAAATCCGCGTACACACAGCGCCAGAAATATGACATTTGGGCTATTGCAATTGCATGCCAAGAAAGCGAAGATACGAGTAAGCCTATGACACAGATACCCACAGATACGAGCTACGAAGCGCTCTACACCCGCATGCAAGCGATCGTCGCACGGCTTGAGGCTGGCGAATTGCCGCTTGAAGCGGCGCTGGCGCTGTATGAAGAAGGGGTGGCTGTGGCGGCAGCCTGCCAGCGCCTGCTGGATGCGGCAGAGCTGCGTATTCAGGAATTGCAAACTGGGGTTGGGCCACGCCCAAACTTATGGGAGGATTAGCATATGGTTGCCGAGCAGGTGCATCGCTATCCGCGCTGGATTGTCTGGCTGTTCGAAGTGCTCAGCGCACTGGCAGTCGGCATTGCGGCGGTGCTGTTTGGGCGAACATTACTGCTACTGCTCTGGAATACCCTCGGTCTCGATACATCACTCTTAAGCCGCGTGCCCTACCTGCCCGAGCTCATTTTGTCGATCGGCAATGGTGCATCATTCCCGCGCCGCGATCAATCGCTTGGGCAGCTGGGTGTGCTGCTGGCGTTACCTCAGCTGCTACCGATGCTAGCCTGGCTACTGCTCGCGCTGCTCATAGCGTTGCTGCTGCGCAATAGCCTGCCAACTATTCGCACCAGCGCGCGCGGCATTCTGGTAGAATTCTCGGGCGGCTGGCTGCCCATACCCTGGGAGACAGTACGCGCGATCAAGGTGACCGAAGATCTGGCTGCCGAGCGCTTTGTGCTGCTGGCCGAAACCGACCCACAACAACTTACCGGCTGGCACCGCTTCTATAGCCTGTTCTATCGCCTGGGCTTTCGGCGCAGCTTCCTGATCACGTCGGCAATTAGCGATTTCCAGAACCTTATCAAAACACTCCTGGCCGAAACCGACCGCGTCGCGCGCGTGCTCGATAACATCAAGCCCGCCCGCCTGCAAGAAGAAGCCTCGTCGCCGCTGTTTCGGCTGGTGCTCAGCCCGGCATCGTTCTTCAGTCGGCGCACCAAGGCCGAGGATGCCGCGCAGGCGACGCCACTGCCAAGTGTTACGGGCCAGGCCCCCCTAGGCGGAACCTACCCGCGCCGCATTCAAATGCTATTTAGCTGGGCAGGCCGCTTGCTCGTGCTGGGGCTGGTGCTGCGCTACCTGTGGTATTGGCTCACGTTTCTCGCGCTTACGTTTCCAACGCTGCAAACCTGGCCATTGTTCGATCGGCTGCGGCTTACGGCGCGGCCAGCCCCCTGGTGGCTGCTGGTCGCTGCGCATCTGCTGCTGTTGCTCATGCTCTGGCTCATTCCGGCAGTGTGGAATTTACTGCCCGCACTCGAAGCACGCGCCGAGGGCCTGGCGGTGCGGCAGTTTGGCCGGTGGGTTATTGTGCCCTGGAATGCGATTTCCGCCATCAAAGTGACTGAGTTTTCGGAACAGAGCCGCGTCGTGCTGATCCAGACGAAGCGCGGGCTGCCAGCTTCGAAACGGCTGAGCAGCTTGCTCTACGAAGGCAGCCTCAAGCCCGGCGTGCTTGTCACCTCAGCCCTGGCGAATTTCGAGCAAGTGCTGCAACGGGTGCTGCTCGAAGTCACCCGCCACACCCAGGGCGTAGCGGGTGAGGCGGCACCGCTGCTACAGAGCAATGCGCGCTCGAACCTTCTGCTGCTCGGCTTCCGCTCAAGCGCCACCATCGATCGGCTGGTGGCCGAATCGCGCGAAGACCCACGCACCAAGCTGGTTGA
Source organism: Chloroflexi bacterium SZAS-1 (assembly GCA_018266315.1). Taxonomy (GTDB): domain Bacteria; phylum Chloroflexota; class Chloroflexia; order Chloroflexales; family Roseiflexaceae; genus Kouleothrix. Next base: position 19,767 of record JAFEAS010000029.1, read on the forward strand.
ATCGAACCGGCTGCTGAGCCTTTTGCCGCTGGCTAGCCTGCTAGCCTTGCCGCCAGCACTATTACTACTGCTCGACCGCATTGTGCAACAGGCGCTGATGCCCAACCTCACCTTGCTGATTAGCGCGCTGGTTCTGTTCGTGCTGGGGCTGGTTGAGTGGCCGCTGGTAGGCATTGGCCTGACAACAATGGATGAAATGAGCGGCGGGGGCGAAGAAGGCAATCGCGCGCTCTACCTCTACCCGGTGAGCCAGATGCCGCGCCTACTGCCGCAGCTGGGCGCACTTGTGCTGGTGTTGCTTGGCGTGCCCTTCTTGCCGATACTGCTCTGGCTTGGCGCAATTGTGTGGTCGTTTCTGCTTACAGCAGCGATATGCGAGGAATTGTATGGCTGGCGCGGTGGCCAGCTCGCTGCTGGCGGTTTAATACCTGTCGTTTTTCAGCTTTTGATTTTGCTCGTATACCTCTTTATCAGCCGTTAGCACGGCCCAACATTACGCAACGCATTACGGCCCAGTGTCATTCCTGGGTCGTAATAGTTCTACCAAATCCCCTGCCTTCTTTTCTAGTATGCTATACGGCCAAATTTTTCATGTTCCTGGTGGTTTTTTGCGCTCCGCGCAAAAAACCACCAGGAACAAAGTACCGTGCTGCCGCAGGCAAATAAACAAGAAAGCGAAGTCCTCGTATTATTTCTGAAAACAGCGGGCGAGATGGCTTGCCTTCTCCCTGCAACTTCGCTACAATGTGTCGTAGCGCACCCGCGCTGCTAGAGCAAACTCGGCCAGGGAATTTCTATGTTGCGTGTAACCGAGCAAGTTGATACGAGCTATTTGGAACAGCCAACGCCACGGCCCAGGCCAACCGGCGTGATGCTGAACCTGTTCTACGACTATATGCTTGAGCGCCCGCTGCGTACCTTGTTGAATCCGCTGAGTATCACCTGTCTGGTTGCCCTGATCGTGCTGTACCTTTTGCGAGTGCCACCGCTTGTGCGCCTAATCCCACTGCTTATTCTGTTAGGACAACTGGGGTTAGCGGCGCGCCAGATCTGGCGGCGTGTGCGTGACGATATGGCACTGCTGAGTAATGGCCTGATCGTTCGCGCGCATGTGACGCGGTTGCGACCCCACCGCAACCCCACCGGCGCGATTGAGGGTGCCCTGCTCGATTGTGCCATCCCAGTGGCACCGCGCCGCACCTACATGGGCAGCATCTGGATTTCTGATGGCGATGAAGCACTGCGGCTGGCGAACCAGGGGCGGCTCGCGGTGCTATGCCTGCCACGCACCCCCGGCACCTGGCGCGTGCTCGAAGGCACCACTGCCGATATTCGCTACGACCGCATGGGGCCAGTGCAGTCTATTCCCGCCGACGTGTAGGTTGCCGACAGGCGCGCTTCTGCTGATCTCATTCACGTAGTATCCTCCCACCGAAAAACCCTGCTACAATACGCAAAATCGCCACTGCCGAGAGCGCTATGTTGCTTGATGTTAAAACAGTGGTACCGCCGCTACGTGCCGGGCAGATCGCGCGCCCAGAGCATGAGGCTAGTATTGCGCGCAGCTGGGCGCGCCCGCTTACGCTGCTTGTCGCACCTGGTGGGTTTGGCAAAACCAGCCTCGCGCTGGCGGCGTTGCGCCACCTGAACACGGTAGCAATCGCCTGGTTTAGCTGCGAGCCAAGCGATAACGAACCTGACCAGTTCCTCGCCTACCTGCTGACCGCCTGTGAGCGCGCTATACCGGGCTGTGCGGTTGCGGCGCTCGAACGGCTGCGCACCCAGCCGCCCACCGACACCCAGGCGGTGTTGGCGCTATGGCTCAACCAGCTTCAGGCGCAATCTCGGCCACTTCTGCTTATTCTCGACGATTATCATAGTATTGATGAACCAGCAATTCACATGCTGCTCACCTTTATTCTTGAACATCAACCCAGCACACTACGGCTGGGCGTGCTAAGCCGCAGCACCCCACCATTACCGCTCGCGCGCCTGCGTGCCCGTGGTCAGCTTGGCGAGTTCGATGCTGCCGCGTTGCGCTTTCAGCATGATGAGGTGGCGCGCTTCTTCCACGAAACCATGGGCCTGGCGCTGGCTGCAGGCACAATTGCTACACTTGAGCAGCGAACCGAGGGCTGGGTAGCCGGGTTGCAATTGGCAGGCTTGGCGCTTACGGGCGCGCCCGACTCGGCGGCAGTGATGCGGGCCTTTGGCGGAAGCCACCACTTTGTCAGCGATTATTTGGTTGAAGAGGTATTGCAGCGCCACCCACCAGCACTGCAAGAATTTCTGCTGGCAACGTCGCTGTTAAGCCGGATGTGTGGCGCGCTGTGCGCGGCGGTGCTTGAACGAAGCACGGCTGAAGCTACCGCGTTGCTAGAAGCCGCCGAGCGCGCCGGGTTATTTGTGTTTCGGCTCGACACCACAGGCACATGGTTTCGCTATCATCAGCTGTTTGCTGAGGCGCTGCGTGCTCAGTTGCAGCGCACCCGGCCTGCCCTCATACCAACATTGCATGCCCGCGCGGCGCGCTGGTGGCTAGCCCAAGCCGAGTGGCGCGAAGCGTATGCCCATGCCCAGGCTAGCGGCGACCGAGCATTGTTGCTCCAGGTGGTTGCCGATGCTGCCGGGCCGCTGCTCTTTGGCGGCGCGGCGGGCACGGTGTTGCGCTGGCTCAACGATCTGACCCCGGCCGAACGCGCAGCTATGCCGTTATTACTTTTGTTCGAAGCATGGGCGCGGCTGCTCACCGGGGATATCGCGCTTGTGGAACCGATACTGTGCCAGCTCGAAGCAGCGCTGCCCAGTGCCTACCCATCCGAAGCGGAAGCGGCATACGGCCAGATTGCTGCCGTGCGCAGTTACCGCCAGTTGTTAGAAGGCCAGATTGCCGAGGCGCTCGCAACCGCGCAGCCAGCCATACTGGCCTTACCGCGCTACGAGCCGCTGATGCAAGCCGTGACTGGCATTAACCTCAGTGTTGTGGCGATGGTTGCCGGGCAGCTTGTTCAGGCCGAAACCTTGCTGCACGCAACTGTTGCTACCGCGCAAATTATCGGTAACCTGGGACTGGTAGTAACCGCACAACAGTTCCTGGGCCAGATCGCCCGCGAACGCGCCGACCTGGTGGCGGCCAGCCACTTGCAAGAAGATGTGCGCGCGAGCGCACACGCAGCCCTGACGCAGCGACTGACCGCTACAATGAACCTGGCTGATATTGCCTACGAACGGGATGATCTGACGCAGGCGGTGGGATTCACCGCGGAAGCCCTTGCGCTTGCCCACCAGTGTGGCGCAACCGAATGGGTCGCGCTCTGCCAGGTATTGAACGCAAAGATTGCCTGGACAGCGGGCAATGAGGCCACCTGCACGGCGCTCCTGGCCGATGCAGCCGTGACGCTTCAGGCAGTGCAGCCAGTGGCGCGCCCAATGGTGGCGGCAGTACGCGCCCAGGTACTGGCACTGCGCGGCGAACGCGAGGAGGCGATTGATCCGCAGCTATTGAGCGCCGCACCTGCGGGGTTTGCCTCGCTCGCCCAGCGCCCGCTCTACCTTGCAGCCGCCGAAGCCTTACGCCTTGAGGGCGACCCGGCGGCACTGCCGTTTATCGAAGCTTTGCTGCCCATTGCCGAGCAGGCTGGGCGTATCAGCGCGGTTATTGAGCTACTGGTTCTGTTGGCACTCAGCGCGCCCGCTGGCAGCGACCTCGCGGCGCAAGCAACGCGCCGTGCGGTGCAGCTTGGCGCGGCGGCGGGCTTCCGGCGCACGTTTCTCGATCGTGGTGCCGCATTTCAAGCGCTCATTCTGCGCTATGCGGCGGGCAGCACAGCTGGGCGCACGATTGCGGCGTTGTACCCGGCGGCGCTGCCCGCAATCGCCCTCCCCGGCGGTGAGCTGCTGCATCCGCGCGAGCAAGAGGTGTTGCGGCTGGTTGCCGGCGGCGCATCGAATAGCGCGATTGCCACCGAGCTGACAGTGGCGATTGGAACGGTAAAGAAGCACCTCAATAATATTTTTGGCAAGCTTGGCGTAAGCAACCGCACCGAAGCCGTAGCGCGCGCCCGCGAGCTCGGTTTACTCTAACGACACCTCTCAATAACAGGACTTACGCGGTCGGCGCTTTTCGCCTTCGGCAGAGCGGTACGTTACGGTTAAGGTGCATCGATT
>JAFEAS010000029.1:23952-28170 GCA_018266315.1 Chloroflexi bacterium SZAS-1
AATCGATGCACAAAAGAAGGCAAGTACCTTGCTGCCGCAGGCAGAATCGGTTAGCCACACAAGCCACCGCGTACGTCCTGTCAATAACCTTAAATCAACCACCCGCTACGCCTTTCGATCACTGACAACCACCGCAGTGCTGTCTACACTGATCACAGTGAAAATTGCATCTGGAAGGTGGTACACAATGACAGCAGTTCATCATCCAAGCCGTGATCGGCTACGTTTTCTCTGGTTGGCAGCCGGGTTGCTCGCAATCTGGTTTTCGGCCCCAGCATGGGTCATTCCGCTCGCACCGTGGCTCAGCAACGTCTTTCTGCTGCGGTTTTTTCGCGGCCAGCCGCTCTGGCGCGGGCTATTGTTCCAATGGCTGGGGATTGTGAGCGTCGTACTTGTATCGCAGTGGGGCTTTATTCCCGCGCCATCCCAGGTGGCCGTGGTTATTACGATGGTCGGTGCACTGGTTGGACTCATCCCGTTCCTGTTCGACCGCTGGTGCCGCCCATACCTGCCCACCGCATTGGGAACGCTGGTATTCCCGCTGGTGGGGCTGGCGATTGAGTATGGCTTGACCTTCGTGATTACCGGGACGATCGCATCGCAGGCATATACCCAGGTGAGTATTGCGCCGCTTATGCAAATCACCAAGCTCGCAGGCATCTGGCCGATTGTGTTTCTGCTGAACTGGACTGCGCCGGTGATCAATGAGCTCTGGGAGCGCGGCACGTTCTGGCCCGGCTGGCGGAGCGTGCAGACGGCGTGGGCGGCGGTGCTGATTGCCGCATTTGGTTTTGGTGGTATTCAGCTCGCGCTGGCCCCAACGCACACACTCACCGTGCCGGTAGCCGGGATTGCGCTCGACACGCTGCCAGTGTTTGAAATGGCATACCAGGCCGATACGGGCAAAACCATGACCCTCCCGCCAACCACCGACTTCACTGATCCAAATTTTGCGCTGGTTTCGCAGGCATTTGGGCATTTTCTCGCCGAACCGACTGCCCCGCGCTACGCGCCGGTGCGCGCCGCCCTGGCTAGCCTAAACGATAGCTTGTTTGAACAAACCCGCCGCGCCGCGCGCGATGGTGCCAAGATCGTTGCATGGTCGGAAGCGAATATGTTCACGCTGAAGGCCGATGAGCCTGGGCTATTGAGCCGGGCACAGGCGCTAAGCCGCGAACAGGGAATTTACTTGCTGATGGCAATGGTGACCATTACACCGGGGCAGGAACGGTTCGAGAACAAGGTAGTGACGATCGACCCACAGGGGCAGATTGTGGCGGTGTACCACAAGAACAAGCTGCCAGCGGGCGAAATGTCGCTGGGCGGCGATGGCACTATTCCGGTGATTGATACGCCTTATGGCCGAATTGCGGCAGTGATCTGCTACGACATGGACTCGCCGGAGTTTATTCGCCAGCTCGGTCGGCAGCAGGTAGACATTGTGTTCGCTGGCTCGGGCGATTGGCGCGCGATTGCGCCGTGGCATAGCTATGTTGCCATCGTGCGCGGAATCGAGAATGGCTTTGCGGTGGTGCGCCCAGTGCGCGGCGGCCTGATGGTAATGGCAGATCAGTATGGCCGTATCATCGACCAGCGCGATTACTTCAGCAGCAGCGATCGGGTGTTACGCGGCGCTGTACCCGCCCAGCACCAGGCAACGCTCTACCCACTAATTGGCGACGTAGTGGTGCTGGTAGCCGTAATGAGTGGCGCGGCACTGGTGTTTGCAAGTGCTATTGCCGCTGTACGGGCGCGGCGCATTCGCCGCCTGCTGCCGCAGATAGCGTGAAAAGCCCCGCGCGTCAATCGACCTCCGAGGACATGGCACCAACATATGCCATGTCCTCGGTCGTTTCGTTAAGCTCAGGTTACTGCTGCGCGTTGGGTTGGGCTAAAAACGCCGCGCGCACCGCTGGCAGAAGCATATATACCGCAATTGCTACCAGCAGAATAACCTGAACAAGCGCGTCCTGCCCTAACACGAGTGCATTCTGAAACTGGTAGAAAGTGAGCACCGCGCACATCAGCAGCGTAGCGAAGTAGGCCCAGCGCTTACCGCCCCACAGGCCATAGCCCATCACCACAAAATAGGTGCCATAGAGCAAGTAAATAAACCAGGGAACCATCGCCGTACCAAGGATTGGCAACACCAGCGCGGCCAGCATCAGCGCCCCGCCCGCCAGAAACATCAGCGATGCCAGCACGTAGACTCCGCGCGGCAGTTTACGGTCGTTGTTTTTCGATTCAGCCATAGTTGTATACCTTTATTGAGCTGGTGATTATGCTTGTAAGCAACGCCCTAGCGAAACAGCGCAATCAGTATGGTAAGCGAAACCAGGCTGCCCAGAGTTGTAACAACCACGCCATTGCTCACGAACTCGGGCCACGCATCGAATTCAATCGCCACCACTACCATATTCACCGCCGTAGGCATTGCCGCTTGCATCGTGCCAATTGCCAGCGGCAGGCCGCTGAGCCCCAGCAGCAGCCCGCTGCCGTATGCAATCGGCATAGATAGCGCGAGTCGAATGAAGGTTGCCGCCGCCAGCGGGCCAGCCGCGGTCATTGGTTGGCGCCGGGTGAGCTGCGTGCCCAGATTGATCAGCAGCACCGGCAGGGTCGCATCGGCGGCCAAGCGCAGGCCGCGAAACAGGCTGGCCGCCACCGCGCCATTCGATTCGTCGAGCGGGATGCCAGCAGTGCGCAGCACCAGTGCCAGCAGCACGGCGTAGATCAGCGGCACGCGAAACACCTGGCCCAGCGCGGCGCGGCGCGTTTTGGTACCAGCCGACGCCAGGTAAATCGCAACCGTTTGCGACATTATCGTCTGTGTTAGGTAGCCAATGGTGGCGTACTGAAACCCCAGCTCGCCAAATGCAAAACGCGACACCGAAAGCCCGTAATTCCCTGAATTCATGAAGGTGCTGGTGAGTAGCATACCACTACGATGTGGCCCATCCAGGCGGAACAGCCTGGCCGCCAAGGCTGCGCAGAGCGTCGTCGCGGCCATCACAATCAGCATTTGCAGCGCCATACGCAATGCAGCATCGCCCGCAACATGGGTGCGCAGCATGCTCACAAACATCAGGCATGGGCTGAGGATGTACAGGCTCAGGCGGTTGAGGGTGCGCGCATCGAGCGGGAAGGTACGGCCAAGCACATAGCCCAGCGCAATCACCACGGCCACGGGCAGCAGCACTTCAACAAATGCAGATAGGATCATGGTGCGCTCGGCAATCGGCGCTCAGCAGCGCAGGGCACTCGCAACAGCTATTTGATCTGGTCAAAGATTAGCGAGTCAATCAGCTGCTCGACGGGAGCCTTATCGTCGGTGAATGGCGCGTAGCGCGCGTCGGTGGGAAGAAATTCACGCACTGGCGCGGCACCCAGGCGCAACGACCAATCCATCACCGTGCGTAGCACTGGCACCTGCATCCGGTCGAAGTTCTGCTTGAAATTTAGCGCGCCATCGCCCACTGGACGGTTCACGCCTACCAGAATCTGGTTACCAAAACCAGCCGTGTCGATGATGAACACCTGGGGAAACACCTGACGCATTGTGCCCGCCAGCGCGACGCCCAGCCGGTCATCGCCATCGGGAGCTTTGCCCGCATTGACCACCGCCACGCCATCGGGTGAGAGGTGCTGCTTCACCAGATTAAAAAACTCAACCGTGGTGAGGTGAAATGGAATATAGGGCTGGTGGTAGGCATCCATGCCAATAACATCGTAAGTGCCGCCCGAGGTGGCTAGCCAATAGCGCGCATCTTCCGGGTGGGTGCGATAGTTCGGGTGGCTCGGGTCATCGCTCGCATCGCGCAGCTCGAAGTGCTTGCGGCCCATGGCAATAATCGCCGGGTCAATCTCCACCGCGTCGATCGTCGCATCGGCACCATAAATCGCCAGGAACTGCTTGGGAATGGTACCAGTCGCCGAACCGAGCATCGCAAAGCTTTTCACCGTTGCAGGATCGCGGTTGGGAAAAAAATAGGGCGCGACCGTGAAATAATCCCATGGCCCGCCGCCAGTCAGCAGATCGAGCGGGTTGTGGCTCTGCTCAAAGCGCGGGTGGTAGATCGAGTGAATCGCCTGGCCCTCATTCAAGATCAGGTTCACCTGCGGGCCATATGCCTGGCTGGCGCTGGTCGCGATCTGAATGTAGTTGTAGGCCGATTCCTGCTCATCAATCAGGGTACAGCCGCCGCAATCGGCCGATTT
>JAFEAS010000029.1:28269-44923 GCA_018266315.1 Chloroflexi bacterium SZAS-1
GCGATCAGGTAGGTGGTGCGCGCGGTGCCGATTGTGGGGATGAGGTAAAGCACCGTCAAGAAAGTGCCGACAATCGAGCCAACTGTGGAGAGCGCCGAGAGCGAACCCGCCGTGCGGCCAGCCGCGGCGATACCCGCTTCAACCTTCTTCAACTGAAGGCGAATGGCGAAGGGGCTGACCATCGCCATCAGGATCACCGGCGCGGCGAACAGAATGAGCACGCCAAAGAGCGCGCCCAGGAAGCTGCCTACCGCCACGCGCGCGATCGTGCCCTGCGAAAAGCGCAGGATCGGATCGGCGAGCAGTGGGATGAAGCCAGTGATAAACCCGGCCCAGGTAATGATCTTATAGAGCGTCTTTTCGTCGGGTCGGCGGTCGGCAAGCGTACCACCCAGGCGGTAGCCGATCGTCAGGTAGATCAGCGTCAGGCCGATCACCACGGCCCAGATTGGCTGCGAGGTGCCGAAGTAGGGAGCCAGCAAGCGCGAGGCGATCATTTCAATGCCGAGCGTACCAATGCCAGCGAGGAACACCACCAGAAGCAAGAACCGACTGGAGCTTTGCGCTGCCTCGCGCTGCGCGGCTTGGGGCTGCGCGGGGATTTGTTGTTCCATTGAACCAACCTTTACAAGAACCAGAACCCAAGAACGACGAACCGAGAACCATTGTCGCATCTGGTTCTCGGTTCTCTGCGCTCGGTTCGATCTTAGCGCACAAGTGCGCCCAGCAGAAGTCTCCCTAATGCTTGCAGCAGCAGCGTTGCGATAATCGGCGAGAAGTCGAACATCATTGTGTTGGGCATCAGGCTGCGAATCGGTGCCAGAATTGGCTCAGTGAGATCGCGCAGAATTTGCGTAATGCGATTATTCGCAAACGGATCGACCCACGATGCGAGCACTCGGCCAAAAATCGCGAAGGTCAGCACATTGAACAGGATATTGATAAAGCTGACGAGAAAGGATGACGCGGACATCTGCTGCCTCCTTTAGGCGCATAGCAATGGGATTGCTGTATTATACCAGATCGATTATGGATCGCCGAGCCGGGCGCGCACAGCTGCGGCATGCGCGGTTAACCCTTCAGCATCGGCCAGCCGTGCCGCCGCCGGGCCAATGCGCTGAAGCGCAGCTTCGTTCAGCCCAACCAGCGAAATGACTTTGCGAAAGTCGTCAACATTGACGGGTGATGTGAAGCGCGCAGTGCCGCCGGTGGGCATAATGTGCGACGGGCCAGCCACGTAATCGCCCAGCACTTCGAATGAACGCTCGCCCAGGAAAATGCCGCCCGCGTTGCGTACTTTGCCAACATACTGCCACGGTTCGGCCAGCAGCAGGCAGAGGTGCTCGGGCGCGTAGGCATTTGCCAGGGCAAACGCGGCCTCAAGGTCGGGCACTACCACAATACCACCACGCTGCTCGATCGACTGGGCGGCCACGTCGGCGCGCTCAAGTGCTTCGAGCTGCCGCGCAACTTCGGCCTGGGTGGCTTCGGCCAGCGCGCGGCTCGGTGTAAGCATAATCGCCGAGGCTACTACATCGTGCTCGGCCTGCGCCAGCAGATCGGCGGCAGCCAGGCGTGGGTCGGCGCTTGCGTCGGCAATCACCATCGTTTCGGTCGGGCCGGGCAGTGATTCAATGCCCACCACGCCGTACACCGCGCGCTTAGCCAGCACCACGAACAGGTTTCCCGGCCCAGCAATCTTATCGACTTGCGGCACACTGGCAGTGCCATAGGCCATCGCCGCAATCGCCTGCGCGCCACCCAGCGCAAACACCCGATCGACTCCTGCTACGTATGCCGCTGCCAAAACGATCTCGTGCACTTCGCCAGTAGCGCGCTGCGGTGGCGAACAGACGATCAGCTCTTCAACCCCAGCCACCCGCGCAGGAATCGCCGCCATCAGCAGCGATGATGGGAGCGGCGCGCTGCCACCAGGTGCGTACAGGCCTACACGCTGTAGCGGCACTACAAGCTGCCCCAATGCTCCTTCGACGCTGAAGTCAACCCAGGAGTTGCGCGCCTGCCTACGGTGGAAGCGTTCGATCTGCTCCGCTGCGAGCCGAAGTGACGCAAGTAGCGCCGGGTCAAGCGCTTCGGCGGCTTGCTCCCAGTGGGCGCGCGGCACCTCAAGCGGCCCACCACTTGCGTTATCGAGCTGGGTGCTCCAATCAAACAGAGCGGTGTCGCCGCGCGCGCGCACATCGCGAATGATGCGATCCACGGCCTCGGCAGGCGACAGGCGCGCGCCAAAGATGCGTTCGATGCCATCGAGCAGGGCTGGCGGCACGGTCATTTCGTCGAGCGGCATGCGCCGGAGAATGCCAGCCTGCGCCGCCGTAATATCATCGATGATTGGAATGGGCATATGCCTAGCTTTCTAATGAGTACGACCACTGATACCGAGCGGTAGTATACCATTCCTGGTAAGGGTTATAGCCGGGCTGCTGAACATCTACGTGCGGCGCAGGCTATTCAACACTTCTGCTAGCGACTCTACGCCCGCCCGTATCGCGGATTCATCCGGTGCGGCATACCCCAGTAAGAGGCCGTGGCGGCCAGGCATTGTGCGAAATGCCGAGAGCGGCTCGACATTAACACCCGCGCGCCGCGCGGCATTGGCAGCGGCGCGGTCATCAAGCCCTTCGGCGAGCCAGCCAAGCAGGTGCATGCCCGTCTCGGCAGGTTGCAGATCGAGCAGGTCGCCAAGCACGCGGGGTGCAGCATCAAGCAAAGCCTGGCGGCGCGCGGCGTAGAGCTTGCGCATGCGCCGAATATGGCGTGCGAAATGCCCCTCGACAATGAATTCGCACACCACCTGCTGATGGAGCGTTGGCACACGCGTGCCCAGGATAAAGCACGCGCCAGTGCAAGCTTCGACCAGCTCGGGCGGCACCACGACATAGGCCAGCCGTAGCGCGGGAAACAGCACTTTGCTAAATGTTCCCACGTAGATCACGCGCCCGTTCGTATCGAGTCCTTGCAGCGCAGGCAGCGGCCACCCGCCATAACGATATTCACTATCGTAGTCATCTTCAACAATCCAGGCTCCGGTGCGGTGCGCCAATTCGAGCAGCGCAAGCCTGCGCGGCAAGCTCAGGGTAACGCCCAGCGGAAACTGGTGTGATGGTGTGACATACATCAGGCGCGGCGAGGGGTTGGCCTGCGCTACAACGCTCATATTCAGCCCTTCGGCATCGACAGGAACAGGAATGACCTGCGCCCCAGCTGCGGCCCATGCCAGCCGGGCGGCGTGGTAGCCCGGCTCTTCCATCCACACCACATCACCTGGATCAAGAATGATCTGGGCAAGTAGCGTAAACGCCTGCTGTGAGCCAGAAACGATGATGATCTGCTGCTCATCGCAGTGCACGCCACGGACTGCGCGCACATATTCGGCAATGGCACGGCGGAGGGGCGGGTAGCCTGGTAGCGCAGGGGCCAGCAGCTGCCTGGCTTCGAGGTTGCGCCACCGTTTGTAGAGCAATTGCCCCCACAGCCTGTGCGGAAATTCGGCTACCGCCGGGATGCCAAGGACAAATGCCCAGCTTGAGGCTGGCGGCCCCGATGGGCGATAGAGCGCGCCAAGGCCCGCTACTATGGCGGAACCGCGCTGAGCATATTTCTGCTCATGGCCGCTCGTTGGCGCGGGCAGCCTGGCCTGCGGCGCAGCATGAAGCAGATCATCGGGTAGGACATCGGCTACATAGGTACCCGAGCCAGCAACACCAGCAAGATATCCTTCGGCCAATAGCTGCTCAAATGCGCTAATCACCGTACTGCGCGAAATCCCAAGCTCGGCGGCCAGCACCCTGGTGGCGGGCAGCCGTGCGCCAGCAGCCAGCTGCCCACTAAGGATGGCTGTGCGAAACCAGCGGTAAAGCTGTTGGTAGAGCGCTACCGGCGATGTGCGATCAAGCACAATTGCACTGCTGGTGGGCATAGCGGCGTGGCGGTGCATCGTTCTTTTCCTTCAAGTGGTATGGCTATTGTACAAAGAAGTGGTTCTTGTATGCAAACCGCTTGTTGGATAGGATGGCAGCACCGTTTGTTGTGCAAAGGATCATATGCTGATACGTAAGCTTCTCGTGCTTGGGCTGGTGCTGGTAGTGGTTAGCTGCGGGCCAGCTGCACCAGCTGTTGAGCTTCCCACGGTGCAACCACCTGCCGCCACGGCGACGCCAGCCCCGCCTACGCCAATTCCTGGCCCAGCCTTTGAGGTATATAGCAATAACCCGGTGGTACAAACCCGAAAAGCCCCCTTCTGGGATCGCCTCTATATCGACCCGGGCGCAATCGTATTTCATGATGGTCAGCTGCACATGTTTTTCAATGGCATCGAAGAGTGGCCGCGGCCCGTTGGCGTGGGCTATGCAACCTCAACCGATGGGATAACCTGGGCAAAACAGGGCAATGAACCAGTGCTTAAAGCCAGCAGCAGCACGGCAAATATGTTCGCTACGAGCGCATTAGTCGAGCAAGATGGTACCTGGGTGCTGTACTTCTATACCCTCAGTGGCAGCTCATTTATGGGTCGGCAGTCGATTGTTCGAGCTACCGCGCCTGCGCCCACCGGCCCGTGGACGCTCGACCCTACGCCGATGCTTGAACCTGGGCCGACAGGCGCATGGGATTCGCTTCAGGTTGGTAGCCCTAACGTCATCCGCACCGCCGACGGGTATATCATGTATTATGATGGCCTGCTGGGGAAGGAAAGCCAGATCGGCATGGCTACTTCGCCCGATGGCATCCATTGGGCCAAGTATAACGATCCGGCCACCACCGCCGCGCCATATGCCGAAAGCGATCCGATTTTGCGTGGGCAGCCAGGGGCGTGGGACGCCGCACGGGTGATCGATCCGAATGTGATACGGGTGGGCAATAGCTGGGTAATGGTGTATGAATCGACGCCGGGCGCGGTTAAGTATGGCAGTGCGCCCTACCAACTGGGCTATGCAACCAGCGCCGATGGCATTCACTGGACAGCGTTCAGCGGTAACCCGGTTGTTTCCAGCAAGCAGTATTCCGATTGGAAAGGCATCTTTCTAGTGACGCTGGTGACGCTTGGCGATAAAGCGCTGCTGTATTTCGATGTTGCGGGGGCGCATGGCAACAACGGAACTAGCATTTTTATGGCAACACACACCGGGCCATTTGCAAGCGGCCCGTAAGTTACATGGTTCGCGGCGTGCAAAACGGGCGGAGTGAACGCGCACCTCCGCCCGTTGCCATTCGACCAACACTATTGGGATGTTACAGCCGCACCTCGGGCCGGTATTCGCCCCACACCTCGCGCAGCACGCCACACACCTCGCCGATAGTCGCCAGCTGCTTCAGCGCCGCGCGCATGGGGTAGAGCACGTTCTCGTCGCCCTGGGCTGCCTGGCGTAATGCCGCCAGCGCCGCACTGACGGCGCTGTTATCGCGCTCGGCGCGCAGGCGGGCCAGCGCGGCAGTTTGCTCAGCGGCCACAGTTTCGTTTGGCGCGAAAAGTGGTACAGTGGTGGCCTGCGCATCGGCGAAGCGGTTCACGCCAACCAGCACCTGCTCGCCACTCTCAATGCGCTGCTGGAAGGCATACGCCGAATCGGCGATCTGCGATTGCACCCAGCCCTGCTCAATCGCAGGCACCGCGCCGCCCATCTCATCGATCTGCTCAATCAATTCCCAGGCTTTGGCCTCGACTGCATTCGTCAGCGCTTCAACCACATACGAGCCAGCCAGTGGGTCGGCAGTGGCGGCAACACCGCTTTCGTAGCCAATAATTTGCTGTGTGCGCAGTGCCAGGGTCGCGGCATCCTGCGTGGGTAGGCTCAACGCCTCGTCGAAGCCGTTGGTGTGCAGGCTTTGCGTGCCACCCAGCACAGCGGCCAGCGCCTCGATGGTGGTGCGCACCACATTGTTCAGCGGCTGCTGGGCGGTGAGGCTCGCGCCCGAGGTTTGCGTGTGGAACCGCAGCATCATGCTGGCGTCTTTTTTCGCCCCAAAGCGCTCTTTCATGATCTGCGCCCACATGCGCCGCGCCGCGCGGAATTTCGCCACTTCCTCAAGGAAGTTCGGGTTGCTGACAAAGAAGAACGACAGGCGCGGGGCAAATTCATCAACCGGCAACCCGGCCTTCACCGCAGCATCGACATATGCAATCCCATCGGAGAGCGTAAACGCGATTTCCTGCGCGGCGGTGGCCCCGGCCTCGCGGATGTGGTAGCCGCTAATCGAAATCGTGTTCCACTTGGGGATGTGCTGCTGGCAATAGGCAAATGTGTCGGTAATCAGGCGCATGCTGGGGCGCGGCGGGTAGATATAGGTGCCGCGCGCTGCATATTCCTTCAGGATGTCGTTCTGAATGGTGCCGCCTAGCAGCTCAGGTGCCACACCCTGGCGCTCGGCAACCAGCTCGTACAGCAGCAGCAGCACAGCAGCCGGGGCATTGATCGTCATCGAGGTAGTAACTTTATCTAGCGGGATGCTCTCGAAAAGGATCGCCATGTCTTCGAGGCTGTCGATGGCGACACCAACTTTGCCCACCTCACCCTCGGCGCGCGGGTCGTCGGAATCGAGTCCTAGCTGTGTTGGCAGATCGAACGCGACCGACAGGCCGGTCTGGCCTTTTTCGAGTAGGTAGCGGTAGCGCGTGTTACTCTCGCGCGCCGAGGCAAACCCGGCATACTGGCGCATCGTCCACAGCCGCCCGCGATACATGGTTGGGTACACACCGCGCGTGTACGGGTATTTGCCAGGGTCGGGCTGCGACGCGCCGGCGTCGTCGGCGTGATAGACGGGCTTCACTGCAATACCGGAATCGGTGCTGATATCGCTCATGCGCGCCTCCTGAGCAAATAAGTCAATGCTTCACCTGATGTAGGGTGATGTGTTTCGCAGCGATCATAGCAGAGTGCTACGATCGCTCGGTTACGATCTGGCTTTTGCGCGTAGTAAGGCTGTAACGAAGCGAGTATAAAAGTAGCCTGGTCGAGTGTCAATAGCGGCGCAGTTCGGGGTATGGCGCGCCGGAAGGTTCGTGCTAGAATAGCGCCATACAATGTGTTGGTTGCAGTTGCCCGCAGGCATAGGAGGTGTTCGTATGCAGGCGATCCGTATTCACGAATTTGGTGGCCCCGAGGTTTTACGCGCCGATGAGCTGCCGCTGCCCGAGCCAGGGCCAGGTGAAGCCCGTGTGAAGCTCGCCGCGAGTGGCGTGAATTTTATCGACATCTACCATCGCAAAGGGCTGTACCCCGGCAAGCTGCCGTTTACACTTGGGCAAGAAGGCGCAGGCACTGTTGATGCCGTAGGCACAGATGTGGCCGACGTGAAGGTTGGCGATCAGGTCGCCTATGCCAGCGTACAGGGGGCCTATGCCGAGTACGCAATAGTGCCTGCCGCGCGCCTGGTGCCGGTGCCTATGGGCGTGCCGCTTGATCAGGCTGCCGCCGTGATGCTGCAAGGCATGACAGCCCACTATCTAGCGTTTAGCACCTTCGAAATTAAGCCCGGCGATACCGCCCTCGTTCACGCGGCGGCTGGCGGGGTAGGCCAGCTGCTGGTGCAAATCGCCAAAAAGCGCGGCGCGCGGGTGATTGGCACCGCATCTGCCGCTAAGCTTGAGCTAGCGCGCGCCGCTGGTGCCGACGAGGTGATTGGCTATAACGAAGAAGATTTTGAGGCGGCGGTGAAACAGCTGACCGATGGCCAGGGCGTTGATGTCGTGTACGACTCGGTTGGCAAAACGACCTTCGACCAAAGCTTGAACTGCCTGCGCCCGCGCGGCTATATGGTGCTGTATGGCCAATCGAGCGGGCCGGTACCACCCATGGATCCGCAGGTGCTGAATGCGCGCGGGTCGTTATTCCTCACCCGGCCCACACTTGGGCACTACATTGCCACGCGCGAAGAGCTGCTGAGTCGCGCGAATGATCTGTTCGGCTGGATCGCGGATGGCGAGCTGAAAGTGGCGATCGATGCAACTTTTGCGCTTACCGCCGCCGCCGATGCGCACCGCTACCTCGAAGGGCGCAACACCAAGGGGAAGGTGCTGCTGCTGCCATAAGGGCATAATAAACACGAACCGAGCACCAGCATGAAATAGTGCGTGGTGCCCGGTTCATAATTTCTGGTACTTGGTTTGTGGCGCTATGCAGGCTTCCGCGCTTTTACCACAATATTCACGAAGGTTTGCTCGTTACCGCGCAAATTATCATTCTGCTTATCGGCCCAGCGGAAGGCACGCACGCCCAGATTGATCGGGTTAAGCAGGCTGCCGCTATTGCGCTCACCACGAAACCGGTCGGCAGAGTTGCGCAGCTTTTCGGGCAGCAGGTTCAGCTCAATCAGCGGCTTGCCAATGCTGTACACAATGAAATGAATGAACGGGAATGCGTAGTGCGTCTGCTCTTCCAGTGCCTCAATCTCGAAGCCTGCACTGCTGATCACGCTACTCAATGTTTCAGGGGTATATAGCCGCCAGTGGTTGCTCCACAGCCCGGTAATTGGCCCTGGCCCGCGCATTGGGCTTAAGCCCAGCGCTTCAATCGCCTTGTTAATCGGATCCCACAGCAGCGGGTAATTCGCGTGTGGCACACTCAGTGCCAGCGTACCACCCGGCTTCAGTACCCGAAAGACCTCGCGCATCGCCACGCGATCCTCGGCAATATGCTCAAGCACCTCGGTCATGAGCACCTTGTCGAAGCTGGCATCGGCAAAGGGCAGGGTGTGGATATCGACCCGCGAAAGCCGCGCGTCAACGCCTTCGCGCTCAGCCCATTCCAGCCGCCCTACATCGCCGTCCACACCAACAATATTGAGATTGCGCAGGCGGCTCATCATCATCATATACACGCCCATACCGCAGCCGCAATCGAGCACGCTCTCACCATCGTGCAGGTCAAGATGATCGAGTAGGGCCATGGCGCGGCGGCGGAAGGCCATATCGGCCTCGTTCTGCAAAAGCCGCTCCAGCGTCGCGCGGTCGCTGACACTCAAGTTGGTAGGTGCGGCGCTCGGCTTACGCGGCAAAGCCGGTGGTGTCGCCAGCAGCGTACTGGCGCTTACGGCTTGTAACGTGTTGCGCGCTTGTGTACGTGCAGCGTCAAGCTTCTGTGCTTGCTTAGCTGACACTCCATGCACCAAGTGCGTCATAAGCGCTTCGTACTCATCGAGCGAGCGGGTGGGGCTGAAGACCGTCTGCACGCGCGCACGAGTTGGCTGGTATTCGTGCGGTGTATTCAGCAGCGCTACAATACCTTCGGCCAGGGCATGTGGGTCGCGTGGTGCCACCATGCGGCCCAGGCTCGTCACCTGCACTACCTCGCGTGCGCCAGGGATATCGGCAGTGACAAGGGGCGTGCCGCTCATGAGTGCCTCGATCTGCACACTTGGAAAGCAATCGGTGCGCGAGGGTAGGGCAAAAACATCGCACATAGCATAAAAATTTGCCATCTTCTGCGGGTCGCGGATCAATCCCAGCACCGAAATAGCATCCTGGTACTTATCAAGCAGATGGCGCCAGCGCTCAAAGAACGGCTCGTACACGACATGCGTTTCGCCAGCATAGACAAAATGCGCATCCGGCACTTGTTCAAGCACTAGCGGCACAGCGCGTAGCAAGAAATCGAAGCCCTTTTCTTCGACAAAGCGCCCGGCGAAGCCCACCAGCCGCTTTCCTTCTAAGCCCAGTTCGCTCTTCCAGGCAGCGATCACTTCGGGCTGTGGCTCGGGCATCTCTACCGGCGGGTATATTGCGTCGAGCTTATGGGCAATTGGCGCCAGGAACGTCGAATGCCGACCATAATCACCACTATGCACCACCACACGCGTCGAAAGCTGCATGCCCATCGTCATGGTTGTATCCATTGCGCGCTGAATGAGCTGATTAGTTACCCCGGCTGGCATTACCACATCGCCCTGGTGTGTCACTACTGAAGGTTTGCCAAGCGCACGCGCCAGCGATGTTACCAGCAGCAGCTCAGGCATCGGCGTATGGATGTGTACCAGATCGTGCGCGGCGATCAGGCGGGCAGCTGTAGCGGGAAATCCAGGCATAATCACCGTGCGACTGACGCGAGCCACAAATGGAAGCCGCACTACATGTACGCCGCCGATCCATTCTTCAAGCGGCAGATCAGCACTGTGCTGTGAAGTAAGAACAGTCACTTCATGTCCACGTGCTACCAGGCCCTCAGCAAGACGTTTCGCATAGGCCGTCAGGCCCGTCCAGTGCGGATGGTAAAACGTAAGGGTCACCAGTATTTTCATCGATTCCTCGTATGTTTGGCCCGTGGGGCTGTATGAAAAATTTCGATTGTGCAAGGCACAGGCTTCTTATTATACTGGCAGGTTAGGGAGATGACAAAAATGTACGCTTCGTTCGCGCTTGACAGGAGTTTGCCCGAATGCTACTATTACCCGCGCGGGCGATTAGCTCAGTTGGCTAGAGCGCAGCGTTGACATCGCTGAGGTCACTGGTTCGAGCCCAGTATCGCCCACCACAAATAAAGCCCTGTGTGAGTATGTTCGCGCAGGGCTTTGTTGCACCTTATTTTTGGAAGCGCAATTGCCATGGAACTTTCGCCTGCCCAAGCATGTTCTTAATTTCCCTGAATATTGTTTGCCCTGCGCGCAAACAATGCTGCAGCTGGCAAAAGCGCACTCAAGCGAAGGCCCTGCTCCTATTGTGCAGATCTCTTCTCTCAAATAGTGTGTGAATAACAACTCTGCGTAACGACTCGTTTCCGCGTATGGGCGCGCACGCATGCTATGCTCCGTGCGGGCGCACGGCCATTCGCAACGTGGCGAACTGACGTAGCGAACTGGAGCAAGCTATGGATATTGCAATACCACGCGCATGCCTCGCCGATGAGCAGCGTGTAGCTCTTACCCCAGCGGGCGTACAGGCACTCACCCGTGCCGGCCATGCCGTCTATGTCGAGCGTGGTGCGGGCGAAGGCGCCGGGTTTACCGATATTGCCTTTACTGCTGCGGGCGCACAATTGGTGTATAGCGCCGAAGAAGCGATTGCGCGCGGCGATCTGCTGGTGACGGTCGATGGCGTGCCGGAGGGTGTGTTTCCGTGGCTGCGGCATGGCCAGCTGCTGTGCGGCTTCCTCGGCCTATCGGTTATCCGCCGCCACGCACTGAGCGAGCTTGCCGCTGCTGGTGTTACAACCCTGAGCTACGAGCTGATCCGCGATAATGGCGTGCTACCAGTGCTTATGCCAATGAGCGAGATCACCGGGCGGCTGCTGCCCCAGCTGGCCGCACGCTTACTCGAAACGCCATTCGGTGGCCGCGGTACGCTCTTGCCACCTACCCCCGGTGTCGCTCCCGCCGAGGTAGTAATCGTCGGTGCAGGCACAGTCGGTGTAAACGCAGCCTATGGCCTGAGCGCCTGGGGGGTGCATACAACCGTGCTCGATCACAGCCTTGACCGGCTGCGCAACTGCGAACGCATTTGCCGCGGGCACGTTACGACCCGCCTCAGCACCGAAAGCGCGCTTGAGCATGTGTTGCCGTTTGCCGATGTACTGATTGGTGCGGTGCATGTGCCCGGTGGGCGCGCGCCGGTGCTGGTGCGCCAGGAACAGATTAAACATATGAAGCCACGCAGCGTGGTGATCGATGTAGCGATCAATCAGGGCGGCTGTGTGGCTACTAGCCGACCAACCACGCATCGCGACCCAACCTTCCTGACCGATGGGGTTGTACACTATGCGGTGCCAAATATTCCAAGCGCAGTGGCACGCACCGCTGCGCATGCGCTGAATAATGCCCTGTTACCTTTCATTTTACAAATCGCCAATGCTGGCATCGAAGATGCGATGAACGCCGAAGCGGCGCTGGCGAGTGGGGTTGGGTTGCTGCGTGGCGTGCCCGTGTCGCCGCAGGTCATTGCGCGATTACGGCCAACGTCGGCAACGGCCACCCAACTGGAGACATTATGAACATCGCTTCCGCCCGGGTGCCCCGCACGATGGCTGCCGCCGATGCGCTGGCGCTGGTGCATTCGGGGCAGCGTGTCTATATTGGTGGCGGCTGTGGCGTGCCCACAACGCTGCTCGATACGCTAGTTGAGCACGCGCCAACCTTGCGCAACGTAGAGATTTTACATATGCTTACTGCTGGCGACGACCCGACTGCGTCGCCAGAGTTGACCGAGTCGTTTCGGCATAATGCACTCTTTATTGGCTCGAATGTCCGGCGCGCAGTACACGAAGGTCGTGCCGATTTCACGCCGATCTTTCTTTCAGAAATCCCGCGCCTGTTTCGTTCAGGGCAACTACCCATCGATGTCGCACTCATTCAGGTATCGCCGCCCGATCAGCACGGTTTTTGCTCGTTTGGGGTCGAGGTTGGCTGTACACTGCCAGCCGCACAGCTTGCGCGCACGGTCATCGCCGAAGTAAATACCCAGATGCCACGCACACTCGGCGATAGCTTCATTCATATTTCGCGCCTCGCTGCCTGCGTCGAAACCGACCGCCCATTGGCCGAGCTACCTCAGGGCGAGAGTAACCCGATTGCCGAGCGAATTGGCCAGCACATTGCCGACCTTATTCCCGATGGTGCGACGCTACAGCTAGGTATTGGTGCGATTCCCGATGCTGTGTTGCGCTACCTTTCGCACAAGCGCCACCTGGGCATTCATTCCGAGCTATTCTCCGATGGCATTGTAGACCTGGTAGAGGCCGGAGTAGTCGATGGCGAGGCGAAAACGCTGCACCGCGGCAAGCTGGTTGCCGGGTTTTTGCTTGGGTCGCGGCGGCTGTTTGAGTGGGCACATAATAATGCAATGGTCGAGCTGCACCCAACCGATTATGTGAATGACCCGTTTGTGATTGCCCAGCACCGGCGCATGGTCGCCATCAACTCGGCGTTGCAGGTAGATTTGACCGGGCAGGTATGCGCCGATAGTATCGGTACCCAGTTCTACAGCGGCGCGGGCGGCCAGGTCGATTTTATTCGTGGTGCGTCGCGCTCGGAAGAGGGGGTACCAATCATTGCGCTGCCAGCAACGGCGATGGGCGGCCAGCTCTCGCGGATTGTGCCGACACTCGATATTGGTGCGGGCGTAGTGACAAGCCGCTACGATGTGCATTATGTAATTACTGAATATGGCGTGGCCAAGCTCTACGGCAGCACGCTCGCACGCCGCGTCCGCGCTCTAATCAATATTGCACATCCTGATTTCAGGCCCAAGCTACTAGAAGAAGCCCAGAAGCTGCATTATATTTAGGCATACGCTACACAAGCCGCACTCGCCGTTCTCGCTACAACTGCCCGATACACAACCATAAAAGTACCCCACTGGTTTGTACAGCACATAAACCAGCGGGGTATTTCTATAGAAGTATAAGGCTTTACATCGCTACGCTAGCGTGTACCACTGTCATACTTGCTACCTGCGGCAACACACCGGCTGCGTAACGCCTAAACACATGACCGGCTGTGCTAGCTCTCCACCCGCTTCGAGCGCCTAAGCATCCGTGATGGCGCGGGCGCAGCCTCACGCGGTGCCGGGCTTGCGCCGCCAATGTTGCGTTTCCGCTCAGGCACGGCGGTACGAGCTGGGCGGCGCGGCAGCTCTTTGGGCGGCAGGCTAGCGCCAAAGGTGATCGTGCCGGGATGCAGCTCGGCGACACACCGCAGCAACTCATTCCACCACCCCAACCATGTCTGCAACTTGCGTTTCATACGACCCCTCCTTTGCTTGTTCGTGCCGTATAGCATACGCAGAATTGGCAGCAAACTGAATGAGAGGGGTTGTCGGACAGTGATCTAACTACTGGCGGCGCACCAACCGCTGATTGCCTAAGCAAAATTTTGCCAGGTGATGCTTTGCGATCTGTACAAAGCATCACCTGGCAAGAGACAAGCCAAAACCCTATGCGTGTGCTGTGCACTTACGCAGCATCGCAGAACCCGCTTCTAGCCACAGCTAGGCAATTTCTGCCATCACTGCGCCGAGCGTCACGCTTTGCCCAAGCGCTACGTTCAATCGCTCAATAGTGCCCGAGCGCGGCGCGTTTACCTGGTTCTCCATTTTCATCGCTTCGAGCACGAGCAGTGGCTGGCCTGCCGACACCTGGTCGCCAGCGGCCACCATTAACCGCGTGATTGTACCGGGAATCGGGGCTTTCACGCGGCCATCGCCGCTGGCGGGGCGCTGGGCCTGGGCGTCGCGATCACGCAGATCGAGCAAATGCTGCTGGCGGGCGGTGCGAATCCAGCGCAGCTGCGAGTCGATCTCAATTTCATACGAGCGGCTGCCAACGAGCGCCCAGGGTGTGGTGCCGTTATTCTGGTATTCCATCACTAGCGGCAGCGTTTCACCATCGACTATGGCGATTGCGCGCCCTTGCGGGTCGATCTGGACATCAATGTCGAAGCTCATTCCGTCGATGACGACCTGGATTTTGTTCATATCACTTCATTCCAGTTATTATGAAAACATACGCACGTACAAAGCACTCAATCCTTGGCAGTGCGCCTATGTGCGCGATACAACCTGTACGCCTACCCAGGTATGATGCGACTGGAACGGTGCCACCCCGAACGCAGCTGTTCAGGCTGGGTAGGCCGTGCAGCGCCACTGCGCAGAGCATATGCTACCGCCGCAATCGCTGCCAGATCACGCAGCTCGATTTCAGGTGTATGCGTGCTTGAGAGCGGCCTTCGGCTGAACTCGGTAGTGTACTCACCTTGCTCGAAATGCTCATCGTTCACCACCTGCTGCAGCAGCGGCAAATTAGTTTGGATGCCGGTGATGAACGTTTCTTCCAGTGCGCGCCGAATGCGATTCAGGCAGTCGGGCCGGTCGCGCCCCCAGGTGATGAGTTTGGCGAACATTGGGTCGAAGCGCAGCGGGATATTGCAGCCGCTATAGGCATAGGTGTCGACCCGCACATTTGGCCCGCCGGGTTGGCGGAAAAGGCCGATCTGGCCTGGGCTGGGCAGGAAGTGATTGGTTGGATCTTCGGCGCGGATGCGGCACTGCATTGCGTTGCCGCGCAGTAATACGTCGTCCTGCCCAATAGTGAGCGGGTCGCCCCAGGCGGTGCGAATCTGCGAGCGCACAATATCTACTCCCGCAACCATTTCGGTGACGGGGTGCTCAACCTGAATGCGCGGCTTGATTTCGGTAAATAAGAATGTGCCCTGTTCATCCACGACAAATTCGACGGTGCAGGCGCTGTAGCAGCCAAACAGCCGCGCAATCTGCAAGGCCAATGTCCACACTTCGGCGCGCTGCTCGGCAGAAAGGTATGGTGCGGGCGACTCAGTAACGATCTTCTGGTTATTGCGCTGGATCGAGCTATCACGTTCGCCGAGGTGAATCAGGTTGCCGTGTTTGTCGCCCAGCAGCTGCACTTCGACATAGCGCGATGGTAGAATCGCCCGCTCAAGGTATACCTGCGCATCACGAAAGACCGCCGCCGAGCCAGCCTGGGCCTGGTTCAGTGCGTTTTCAAGCTGGGCCGGTGAGCGCACCACGCGCGTGCCATGGCCCCGCCCGCCCCGGCACGATTTGATCACCAGCGGGTAGCCGATCTGCTCGGCTTCGGCGCGCAAGGCCTCGATCTCGCCGCCACCGAATGGACGTTTGGAATGCGGTGGGGTTGCGAAGCCTGCCGCTGATGCCTTATTCAGGGTTGTAATTTTGTCGCGCAGCAGCTCCACCACGTCGGCGGGCGGCCCAATAAAGACGATCCCAGCAGCATCGCAGGCGCGAATAAAATCGGGCTCTTCGGCTAAAAAGCCATAGCCGGGGTGAATGGCCTCTGCGCCGGTGGCGCGCGCGCTTTCAATCACCTCTTCATAATAGAGCGAGCCAGGGGTGGGCGTTAGTTGTATGCACTCGTCTGCCAGGCGCACATGCAGCGACGTGCTATCGGTCGGGTCGTAGAGCGCCACCGAGGCGATGCCCATATCGCGGCAGGTGCGTGCCACACGCACGGCAATTTCACCCCGGTTGGCTATCATAATCTTTTTGAACATCATCATCTCCAAATTTACGATCGACGATTTTGGATTTACGATTGGCAGCGCGCAAGGCGTAAATCGTCTATCTGAAATCGTAAATTACATGGGCGAAATGCCGTGTTTCTTCGGTACATGCCGCTCGCGCTTCGAAAGTGTGAGTTCAAGCGCGCGGATGAGCATACGGCGGCTGTCGCGCGGCTCGATCACATCGTCGATTAGCCCACGTGATGCGGCGACATACGGGTTATTGAAGCGCTCTTCGTAATTTTCTACTAGCTCTTTGCGGCGTGCCGCCGGGTCGGCAGCGGCTTTCACTTCGCCCTGGAACAGGATGTTCACTGCGCCCTCGGCACCCATCACGGCGATCTCAGCATTCGGCCAAGCATACAGCAGGTCGCCACGCAAACCCTTGCTGCTCATCACACAGTAGGCACCGCCGTAGCTCTTGCGCAGAATGAGCATGAGCTTGGGCACGGTTGCCTCACTGTAGGCGTAGATCATACGCGCGCCATTACGGATAATGGCACCATATTCCTGGGTGGTGCCCGGGAGGAAGCCCGGCACATCCTGCAGCGTGATGATTGGGATATTGTAGGCATCGCAGATGCGAATGAAGTGCGTGGCCTTGATGCTGGCTTTAATATCAATCGTGCCGGCCAGCACCATCGGCTGGTTGGCG
>JAFEAS010000002.1:0-143 GCA_018266315.1 Chloroflexi bacterium SZAS-1
AGGGTGGCAGCGGTTCGCGCCGGTGGTTCGCTGGGCGGGCGGTTGTGTGCCTGCATGATGTTATCGGAATTGTTCGCCATACAGGCATTATAGCATGGGATAGCCTGCTAATGCCGGTTGCGACGGGCGCGCTGGTTGCGGGC
>JAFEAS010000002.1:195-10738 GCA_018266315.1 Chloroflexi bacterium SZAS-1
GCGTTCCAGGCCCAGGCACCAAGCAGCGCTGGTTGGCGAAAACGTATGATTTTTGCAACGGTTTTTAGCGCCAGCGCCACGCTAAAGGGAAGAACGCGCCGCCAACGCATCGTTTTCAGGTAGGTGCGCAGGCTATTCTTGGTCGCTTCCGCATCCCAGCGCCGCCCGCCCGCGCTGCCGCCCCGCTCGTGATATACCAGTGCCGTAAAGTCTTCGAGCACGCGCCAGCCCGCGAGCCATGCGCGCCAGCACAGGTCGGTATCTTCCCAGTAGAGAAAATAGCGCTCATCGAAGCCGCCCAGTTGCTGCCAGGCATCGCGCCGGATCATGAGTGCGCAGCCAGGTACCGCTGCCGTTTCGCCAACAAGTGTGTGTACCGGTGGCGGCGTTTCACCCGGGTACAGCGTGGTTGGGCAGATGATGCCAGCCTCGGGATGAGCGGCGATATGTTCCACCAGGAGGGTGAGCCAATTGGGTGTTACTAGCACATCCGGGTTCAGAAAAACTAGCAGCGCGCCCTGTGCAGCCTGTGCGCCCTGGTTGCAGGCGCAGCCAAACCCAAGGTTTTCCCGATTCGCGACCAGTTGTGCCTGCGGCGCGTGCTCGGTCACTAGCACCGTCGTGCCATCGTTCGATGCGTTATCGACGATGAGTAGCTCATACGCGGGGTAGCGTGTTGCCGCAAGCGCCTCAAGGCAGGCGGGCAGCAACGCGGCACTGTTGTAGGTCACCATAATTAGCGAGACGAGCGGTGTAGCTGGGTTGTCATTACGCTGGGATGGTGGCATATGTATTTATTCTTGGTTCGTTCTGGTGCTACGCAGAACTGCGCGGTAGACATCAGCCGTCTGTGCGGCGATGGTCGACCAGTCGAATGATTGGGCCGTGGCGAGCGCATGCTGTCCCATTTCGGCTCTATGCGGTGCGTTGATCGCGCGCCCCAATGCCGTTGCCAGCGTTGCTACGTCGCCGGGCGTGAACAGAAACCCATTCACTCCATCGCGCACAAGCTCAGCGATCGGTGGCAACGCTGGCGCGAGCACGGGCCGCCCATACGAAAATGCTGCCAGTAACGCGCCCGAGGTCAGCATCTGGCGGTACGGCAGGGCTACCAGATCGGCGGCGGCCAGGTAGGTTGCAACTGCGTCATTGGGCACAAATTGCGGGCGCACGTGCGCCCCGGCGATTGATGCCGCCTGTTGCGCAAGGGTTGCAGCATAGGCGTGGTCTTTGGCGTGCCCGGTGATGAGCAACGTACCGCGGGTCGGCGCGGGCAGGCTGGCGAACGCTTGTAGCAGGTCTTCAAGCCCTTTGTAGGGGCGTAGCGCACCGAGCGCTAGCACAATGCTCCCGGTTGCTGGTATGCCCAGTGCGGCGCGGCTTGCAGTTTGCGCTTGCTGTGGCCCATAGCAGCCAATATAGTTGCCATGTGGAATAACGACACATTGAGGGAGCGGCCCATAGCGCTGTTCGAGCTGTGCGCGCGCGGCATGGCTGTGGGCAATAATTGCCGCGCTGCTGCGTGCAACCGACCGATAGACGCGCTCGGCCCAGTGTGGGTGGTGCGCTTCGTGCGGTTGCAGATTATGGGCTGTCCACACCTGCTGTACGCCGCGGGCGCGTAGCGCAGCCAGCAAGCCCAGAAATCCAAGACTGCGCGCTGCGGTTTGTGCCGCATCGATAGATTGCGTCAGCTCATCGAAGAAGTGTATATGCACAATGCGAGCTTCTCGCCCGATTAACAGGCGCGGCAGTTCAGTGCGCGGGCGACCGCGCCGCACATTCACGCTTTGTGCAGCCATTGGCGTAGTCAGTAGATCGAGGTATGGGTTGGTTGGCAGCAGCGGCGGCAGCGGAAATACAACAATCACCGGGTAAGTATAGCATAATCGCAAGGGCTGTTCGGCCATGTGGGGCTAGCAAAGCTACATAGTTCCTAGCCCCGCCTGGCGCCTGATCTACCGTATGCTAATCGGGATAAAGACTGTATGGTTACCTGCCAAAGAGGCAATATAGCTTGGCGATACATTCCCGGCATAATCGCGGAATTGAACATACACCATTGGTTTGTTCGCAAAATCCCAACTATGGGTTGTTGTAAACGGCTCCCATGTGCTGCTGCTAAAGTCTGATTGCGCGCTCAGGCGCATGTCCTCAACACCACTCACATCATCGGTTGCCGACAGACTAAGCGAGGTTCCCTGCGCCGTGCTCGTAGCGTGAGCATCGCCATGGGGTGGGTTCACATCGAGAATAATGTCATCCTGGTAGGTTGGTGAAACCGTACCGTTGACATCGCGGAAGCGCACATACACAAGCCGCGTGATTTCCTGGTTGCGGTAACGCGTGATCTGCCAATCTTTATGTGCGGCATACGGTTCCCATACGACTCCATCGAAACCGCCATCGTTGCTCACTTGCATTTCACCAGTGCGGGGTTTAGCGCTGATCTTAAGCTGAACGGAGATTTGATTGGTATAGAGCGCGCCATTATTGATGGTGATGGCATATTCTGGCTGTATCTCGGTGTCCAGCACAATCGTATCGGAAACGATATTTGAAATTGACCCGGCGCTACTCTTGAACCGGCCATACACAGTTTTTGTGCCATCGCCGCTGCTGAGCTGCCACGAGGTAACGGGCTGAAATGGCGTCCAGGTGCTCCAAGCTTCTCCATCATTCGAAAAGCTCATGGTCAGGCCACTCTGGCTGCCGTCCTTGTTTGTGGCTGCTACCTTAAGTTGGACCGTCGTAGAAGTTGTTGTCAGGGCACCATTGTTAATCATCAGCTGGGTTGCAGTTGGCGGTGTTGGATCGAGCGGCGTTGCCTTAAAGATTTTGCCTGCCCCGAGATCGGCAATAAACAGCTGGCCTATCTTATCGAAGGCTGTGGCCACTGGAGTAATAAAACCAGCGCCAAATAGCTTCGATATGCCCTGTGCATCAACGATAGAGATTGTGCCATTATTTGAGTTTGCTACCAGCAAATTACCTTGCTTATCAAATGTCAGGCCGGTTGGGATGTCGAACCCGGATGCAAAAGTGGTGACGGCCCCGCCTTCAGGTGGAGCGAGCATCACCTTGTTGCTATTCCGATCACAGGCAAATAACTTGCCATTTTTATCGAAGATCGGCCCGTCGGCACGGCATAGGCCGGTGGCAAATGTACTGACCTGACCATCAGGCGTCACTTTATAAATTGAAGCTGGGCAGGCATAGCTGGCAACATACAAATTACCTGCACCATCGGTCGTCATACTGGTGGGTGCAGGGATGCCGGTGGCAAAAACGCTGACATTTCCACCAGGAGTAATCTTGAGTATTTGATTTCCAGACTGATTTAAATAGTTTGATACAAATATATTGCCTGATACTGGATCAAACCCTGGCCCAATATAGCCAGCCGTAACATCTGGAAGATCTGCCGCGATGTGAACTTGACCATTTGGCTCAATTGAGTATACCGTTCCAGTATGCGGGTTAAGCGTTAAAAGGTTGCCTGTAGTATCAAATATAACGCCGCGGGCATATGGAATATTCGCAAATGTCGTTACGGTAAAACCGGGAATATATGGCGATAGTTGTGTGTGCGGGGCGGCCCCGAGCGAGGGTACATTGCATAATAAGATGAAAAAAGCGCTCATAAAAGCGCTGGCCCAACGAGTCATTCGGTTCATAATCGTTCCTTTATTGATTGCAGTAGTGCTACGGGCGGCCATTGAATATGAAGTTGATAATAATAGTTGGGTATGTAATGAGGATGTTGATGGTTTTTTGGGCGGTTCAAGCTACTAATGAATCAATTATACGCTTATTTTGTTGCCTACATCTTTTCAATTTTGTAATAACCCCGCAATTCTTGCAGTGATCATATCAATTGCAATGGCATTGAGTCCGCCGCGTGGGATGATAATATCGGCGTAGCGCTTGGATGGCTCGACAAATTCGAGGTGCATTGGCCGCACCGTGGTAAGGTATTGTTCGATGACTGATTCTACCGTGCGTCCGCGCTCAATAATATCGCGCTGGAGGCGACGAATGATTCGTAGATCACTCTCGGCATCAACGAACAGCTTAATATCGAGTCGCTCGCGTAGGGCGGCGTCGGCAAAGATCAGGATGCCTTCAATCAGGATGACCGGTGCGGCTTGTACCATATGTGCTGGGCCACGGGTATAGCTTGCGAAATCGTAGGTTGGCACGGCTACCGTTTCGCCGCGTAGTAACGCATCGACATGCGTAATGAACAGGTCATTATCGAAGGCGTCGGGGTGATCGAAGTTCACCTGGCGGCGTTGCTCAAGCGGCAAGTGCGCAAGATCGCAATAGTACGAATCGTGCTGAAGATAGGTAATGCGCTCTTCGCCAAAGCGATCGAGAATGGCTTGCGATACGGTTGTTTTGCCTGAGCCGCTGCCCCCTGCGACGCCAATTGTGAGCGGGTGGGTGGTTTTGGTATGGAAGAACGTATGTTGTTCAGACATCGTTGCGCCTTCTCAATTTATCGTTCGCGCAGCCTTAGGTGATGTGCGCGGCATTATTCATTGTAATGGGAAGCCGAGTAGGTGACAATATCGCACCTGCTAGCGGCGAGCGTAAACTATCTCATCATTGCGTTGTGGGCGGGTGCGAGGCTCGTGGTACAATACGGCACCGTTTCCCCAGAATGGAGAGGCCGTCAGCTATCAACAGTGAGGTTGTTGCTATGACTGTCACGCTGGCCGATATTCAGGCCGCCCGCCGCGTGTTGCGCGGGGTGATCAGCGCTACCCCGGTGCTCGCCGACGAGCGATTATCTGACGAATTAGGCGCGCGGGTGTTTCTGAAGGCCGAAAACACGCAACGTAGCGGCTCGTTCAAAATTCGTGGCGCGTACAATACCATTAGTCGGCTTGCGCCCGATGAACGTGCGCGCGGTGTGATCGCACATTCGGCTGGCAACCATGCACAGGGGGTCGCGCTTGCCGCAAAGCTGCAAGGCATCCCGGCCACAATTGTGATGCCCGAGCGCGCTCCGCTAACAAAAGTGGCCGCGACACGACGTTTAGGTGCCGAGGTGATCTTGCACGGCGCTAGCTTCGATGATGCTGGCGCACATGCGCGGGCCTTGCAGCAAGAGCGTGGGTTGACCTACGTGCACGCCTTTAACGATGAGCGTGTGGTTGCCGGGCAGGGGACGATTGGCCTGGAGATTGTGGAGGCACTGCCCGACCTGACTTTGCTGGTGGTGCCAATTGGCGGTGGTGGGCTGATCAGTGGCATCGCGATTGCGGTAAAGGCGCTTCTGCCAGACGTGCGCATTATTGGGGTGCAGGCGGCTGGCTGTGCGCCAGTGCTGCAATCGCTCGCAGCGGGCGAGCCGGTCACATCGCCAACAGCCCGCACGATCGCCGATGGTATTGCGGTAAAGCGCCCTGGCGACCTGACGTTGCCAATTATTCGCGAGCTGGTTGACGAAGTCATTACGGTTGATGACGACGAAATCGCGCGCGCGATTGCCCATGCGGCCCAGAATGTGCGCCAGGTGGTTGAGGGTGCTGGTGCGGCTGGGCTAGCAGCATTGCTCAGCGGGCGTGTGCGTATTAACCCTGGCGATGTGGTGTGCGCGGTGCTATGTGGCGGGAATATCGACGGTAATTTACTGGCGCGGGTGCTGGAGCAAGTGCTGGTAAAGCAAGGGCGCTACATGCTGCTGCGCACAACCGTCGATGACCGACCGGGCAACCTAGCACCATTGATTGATCAGGTGGCACAGGCGGGCGCGAACGTGATCGATATTTTTCACCGGCGCGCTGTGTGGCTTGTGCCAGTTGACCGTGTTGGTATTGAGATGGTGTTGGAAGTGCGCGACGAAGCCCATGCCCAGCAAGTGCTGAAACACCTTGCGGCGGCTGGCTATGTCGTCGAGCGCGAAGGCCAGGGATTGTGGCCTGGGTAGGGCATTCCGCACTACCATAGGCCGGTTCACGCAGACGAAAATCCTCGCATACGAGTTTATTGTATTTTTCTGGCGCAGGTTCGCGAAAATACCCGCGGACCTGCGTTGATTCTATGTACATATTTGCCATATTTTGCTTGTCATTCTGGCCTTTTATTTGAATGGCAGCCTGCTATACTCGCACTATCTGGCCCGCTTCAATGAACATTTCGCTATGACACCATTCTTTTGGATTGCACAGAGCGCCAACGCACTGACCCTGATTGTTGCACTGGCTGCGCTACTCGTGGTTGTATGGCTTGGCCCGCGCCGCTGGACCAACCTGAGCTTTGCACTATTCCTCATTGCCTTAAGCGTGTGGATGGGCTTTAGTATCGTTGCCCGTTTGCTCGTGAACTTGCCGCAGCTAGGTGGCGACCCGGCCGCAATGATGAACTGGGTGGCGCTTGGCTTTGCAATGCTCGGAGTCACGCTGTTCTGGTTTGTCGAAAGCTTTTACCCGCTCGGCCCGCGCTGGCGCCTGGCGGCTAACCTGCTGGCGCTGGTGGTGTATGCACTCTTTGGCGTATTGCTGGTGAATAACGCGATTGTCACCGATGTGCGGCGTGGGAATGATGGTGGCATTGATTTTGGCATTACGCTATTTGCCAGCGCGCTTTCGGCATTCCATTATTTGTACGAGGGTATTGCACTTGCGCTGCTAGTGCGCCACGCCGCCTGGCGTCAGCATCGCCCGCTGTTCATCGGCGCCGTGATTGTTACAGCTACAACTATTGCGGCATTGCTCAGCCCGGCGATTGCGATCCAGACCTATACGATTGCCATTGGCGCACTGTTTATGGCCTACGAGGTGCTGAAACAGCAGCTCTTCAACCCGCTTGTACAGTTGAATCAACACCTTGAAGCCGAGGTTGAACGGCGTACAACCGAGCTGACACAATCGCTGGCAGCGCAAGAACGTGTGCGCAGCGAGCTAGCGGCGGCGCGCACCATCCAGCTGAGTTTATTGCCTCATACAACGCCAGTACTCCCAAATATCCAAGTTGCCGGTAGCTCGCTGCCTGCTAAAGAAGTTGGTGGTGATTTTTTCGCCTACCACACCTTTGCCGATGGCCGTTTGGGTGTAGCCGTGGGTGATGTGAGCGGTAAGGGTATCCCTGCTGCATTACTGATGGCGCTCGCGCTGAACACATTCGAAACGCTTGTCGATACCTATGCTGATCAGGGCGATTTGCTTGAGGCCTGTAATATAAGCTTAGCCCCACGCATGATGCAGAGCCGCCAGAACGCCGCCTTCCTGAGTATTGTGCTCGATGGTCGTACCTACGAGGCACAGGTAGCAAATGCCGGTTTGGTGGCGCCGCTGCTCTGGCGGGCTGGGCAGGTTCGCTTTATCGAAAGCTTTGGGTTGCCGCTAGGGGCAATGCCTGGTGCCAACTATACGGCGCAAAGCGTGCCGCTTCAGCCAGGCGATTGCCTGCTGCTTGTGAGCGATGGGATTGTTGAGGCAATGAATGACCAACATCAGCTCTGGGGTTTTGAGCAATTAGAGCGGGTATTTCAATCGGTAGGGCATCAGGAGCCAGCGGCAATTATTGATGCCGTGCTACAGGCCGTGCGTGCGTTTGTGGGCACTATGCCCGCGCACGACGACATGACAATTGTTGTCTTACAGGTGTGTGCTGCATAGAGCTTGCAACAGGCAAAATATGGCATTCCTGGGGTGGCGTTGCCCCCCTTTTTTATTGGGCTAGTATGGCTGCTTACGTTTATTGGTAAAAGGAAGATTAAAAAAATTTGCATGATTGAGAACTTTGTGTATAATCCGCGCACCGCTTGAGAACTACATTTCCGCTCACAATTGCTACAGCCGTGCTGCTGTAGTAATTCCTGTTCGCGCGTGCGTACCTCGTTTGCGTGCGCATATGCGGCCAAGTCGCCGCTTAAGGAGCGTTCGTATTGCGTCGATTCATTTTCGTACTGTTATTGGCTTTAGCTACTCTTTCTTGGCATAGTACGCCTGTTGCCGCCGCCGCTTCCGCCTCCATTCCCCCACCCGGTATGTTCCAGCTCCCCTTTCCTCTTGGCGATACTTGGACGTTTAACGGCGTCCATGGTGCCCATAAAGAAGCGATTGATTTTAGTGTTGGCCGCCCGTGGCCGCGCTGGCGCGCCGATACCAGCCAAATTTGGGTCGTTGCCGCAGCGCCAGGCACCATTCGTAAAACATCGTCGTGTGGGTTTGAGATAGATCATGCCGATGGCTGGACAACGGTGTACTACCATGTGGAACATATTTTGCGTGATTCTGGGATGGTGCAGGCCAACGAGAAGCTGGCCGTGATCGCTAACACGCCGCGCGAGGCGATCTGTGAGGGCGGTTCTGCCACTGGCCCACATTTGCATTTTGGTTTGAAACGTAACGGCCAGGACGTACCGATTGATGGTATGATACTTTCGGGCTGGCGTATTCATAGCGGGCGCGGGCGCTACGACAGCAACTGCGCGCGGATGTACATAGTTCGCGGCGAGCAGCGCCTGTGCCCCTACACCGATGCGCTCACAAATACTGGCATCCCAGCCGATGGCGATAATGGGACGGCTCTAGCACAGAACAATAACGACGATAGCCCGCTATCGGGTGGCGCGGAAAGTGTACAGATCGAAGTTGATTCCGTTGCCGATCGGGCAGTTGTGCAAGGCGTTATGTCGGTGCAAGGTTGGGCAATCGACCATGCCGCGCCCGATGGTACTGGCATTGATCATATACACGTATACCTCGATGGGCCAGCTGGAGAAGGCACATTTCTTGCCGAAGCCAGCTATGCGATCGCGCGCAGTGATGTGGCGCAGGTGCTGGGCGATGAGCGCTTCCGGCCTGCGGGCTTTGTTTACGAGTGGGATACCGCTCACCTATCTCCGGGCCAGCATGTTCTCTTTGTCTATGCGCATAGCGTTACGTCTGGTTGGTCGTTTACAAGCCGTACTGTTGTGGTAAAGCCGTAGGTGTTGCTGGCTGAACCGTGAACGTGCGCTACGAGCAGGTATGATACAGCTGATTGTTTCCGATATTGACTCGACTTTGATTGACCACATCGGCTATTTGCCGCCGGAAAACGTTGCGGCTTTATCAGCGGCGAGGCGTCGTGGGGTGCGGTTGGTGCTGGCAACTGTGCGCAAGCGCGATTCGGCGGAGTATATTGCTGAACAGCTGGGCGGAGCGAACGCGCTGATCTGTAATAGTGGCGCGACGATTTTTGATGCGCAGGGCGCGGTGCTACGCGCGCTAACGATTCCGCTCGCAACAGCGCAGGCGGTGGCGGCACTGGCCGATCAGCATGGGCTACCCTTGCTTGCAACTATTGATGAGCAGAATTATTATCGGCCCGGCGCGCAGCCAGCGGCGCATATCAAAGCCCAGGGGCAGGATGTTGCGCTGATGCTACCAGTAATGACCCAAGCACCAAGCCGACTGATTATGCGTGGTGAAGTGGGGGCGGCGCTGATTATGCGTGAATTTAGCGATGCCGGGCTGCGCTTCGCCCGCCACTACCACGCCGATGGTACATTAGCCGACCTGATAGTGACACACGCAGATGCTACGAAAGAAGCGGCCCTGCGTTTTGTATGCGATACATGGGGGATTGCGCTGGCGGATGTGCTGGCGCTCGGCGATGCCGAAGCCGATATTGGTATGCTGCAGCAGGCAGGTGTTGGCGTGGCCGTTGGCAATGCCCATCCCGAAGTACGCGCGATTGCCAATTGGGTGGCACCATCTGCTGGCGAGGGCGGGGTTGCGGCAGCCGTAGAGCGCTATTGCGTTGCGCCCTGACTCTCCGATCGTGGCGACCCTAGCAAAGAGAAATCACTATGCTTATGATTGGTAAACAGAATGCACAGATCAGTGCTGTGCGCCTGGTTGATATTCACGGTACCCGTTTCCTCGATATTGAGTATTGCCACGACGATACCCCTACCACAGTGCGTAGCGCGCGGGTTGGCCCCGAAAGTGTCTACACGAACCCACAGCCCGGCGATCAGGTGGTTATCAGCTACCTCATGAATGTGGTGACTACGATCACCCGACGGTAATAGCCAGGTAATAGTACCTTCCTATACTATGGTGTATCACATGTGTGAAATTGCTTGCTGATGGTACACCTGAAACGACACCCATTTCATTACTTGTAGGTGCGGCACTCAGCGATGTGCGTACCGCACCTGAAAAGGAGATTCGGGGATGCGTAGCCGCCCCGAACCCGCAATGTAGCAAGTAATGCACTGGACTTACAGGGCATCCATGGTGGGCGTCTTCGGCAGAGCGTTACATTCTATCTTTTGTGTGGTTTGTTTGCGCCAACCATACAGAGGCTGACGAGGATACACGGAGTATTAGGAGACGAGGCTATGAGCAGTCGCCGGATTGAGTCATTCTTGCTGCGTGTGGTGGTTGATGAGCAGAGCGCACCTGAGGAAGGATTGTGGCGTGGCAGGATCCACCATGTCAGCAGCGGCTCCGAGCATCAATTCAAACATATGAACGATATGTTGGTATTTATTCACCGCCAGCTGGCAGCCCAGCAATCATTCACCCTCGCTTTTGAG
>JAFEAS010000002.1:10754-31383 GCA_018266315.1 Chloroflexi bacterium SZAS-1
GAAGGTGATGGGGCGGTGCAACAGCGCTGCCCTGTTCGTTTGAACGTCGTTTGGGTTAACGCAACTCGCGCAGGGTATTATAGAGGGCCGTGGTTTCGGCCATTGGCTCAACCCCAAGCTCTTCCTGAAGCATACTAACACAGCGGGTATATAAACGCAGTGCTGTACTGCGCTCGCCCAGTGAGGCATGGGCGCGCATCAGCAGCCGGTAAGCTTCTTCGTGGGCGCGGTCGTTCTCCAGCACACGCCACGCAAGGCCGATGGTATCGTGGGCCAGCCCCTCATCAAGCAGTAGCGTACCCAGGCGAATAGCCGCATCATTGAAGAGCATCGCCAGGCGTTCGCGCTCGACAACACTCCAATCTTCATACATGTTATCGGGCAGATATGGCCCCCCATACAAGCTCATAGCCGTGCGGAAGGCGGCAATTGCGGCAGCACGTTGCCCGCGCCGTGCTGCACGCTGGCCCTCGGCCACCGCCTCGGCGAAATCTACCGCGTCGATCTGATGCTCGCTCGCTACATTGAAGCCAAATGTTTCGCCCTGCTGAATGATGTAGGCTGGCGGTGCGCCTTCGGGCCGATCGGGTTCGATTGCTTTACTCAGGCGGTTCAGGGTTACCCGCAGGTTGTTAGCGGCGGCGTCGCCTTCCATTTCGGGCCATAAGGCTTCGAGCACCCGATCGCGCGGCAGTGTGCGCCCGCGATCGGTCAGCAGTAGCTGGAAGAGCTGGCGTGCCTTACTACTTCGCCAATCACGATCGCGAACCTCAATATCGCCACGCCAGACGCCAAATGCGCCGAGTGTGCGTACCCGCAGCTTATAGGGTGGGCGGTAAACCAGGCGGCTCAGCGCCGTTTCGGCCATCTGGCGCACCTGCGAGCTGCGATCTTTCAGCAGTGTGCGAAGCACAGGGTAGGCGGCGGCGGCACCAAGATCACCAAGCAGCTGTGCAATATTCGCACGTATTGCCGGTTCGGGCGTATCAAGCAGGCTGCGCAGAATGTCAAGCGCTTGCTCAGGCATCTGTTGCCGTAACACCAGGCTGACGCTTGAAGGTACCAACCCCTGTTTGAGCGCGGCGACGGTTACATCGCGCAGCGCTCCGGCGGGTAACAATGGGATGTACGATTGTGCATCGGTGGCAAAGAGTTCCCAACCCGCGGCCAGGTTTGCCCGTTGTGTTGCTAGATCGTTCAGAAGCCCGGCCAGATATGCCTGATAGAGCTGTGCGCACACGAGGAATAGGCGATAACCACGCGCCTGCATCCCCGCGATAATCGTTTGGATGAGCGCCAGGGCCTCGGTTGGTTGGCCGCTTTCACCGAGCACAATTGCTAGCAGCAGCTGCAAGCGCAAATCGCTGGCTGCACCTTCAGTCTCTTCAAGCCGCCTGAGCACAGCGCCCACCGATGCACGGGCGCGTATGCCCTGGCCGCGCAGCAACTGCGCATAGAGTTCGAGCGCTTGCAGGCTGGTCAGTGGCTCGAGCGCACCCATGTCGTGAAAGGCGCTGCGGGCTTGAGCAATATAGGTTGCCGCTTCATCTACACGCCCAATAAGCAGGAGCAACAGCGCCAGCTGGCGTGCACTGAAGCCCGCGCTGCCATCGCGATAAAAATCGCCAAGGTGGCGGTGCGAGTCGAGCGCGAGGGTGGCGGCTTCGCTGGAATAGCCTTGCAGCTCAAGCGCAAAAGCCCGGTGGCGCAACAGGTTTTGCCGCAGGCGATCGTCGTGGTTAACCTGAGGCAGGCGTAATGCGCTGTCGATGGCACTCAATACGTCCGTAGGAACGCCAAGCTGATTGTTCATCGAGGCGACCATCATCGTAAGTATCCAGTGCCAGGCGGGTGAGAGCGGTTGACCAGCCGCTTGCCGGGCAACACGGAGTGCCGCGACATAGCGCCCTTTGGTATACAGAATTGCCGTGGTTCCTACCAATGCCGCACCGCGCGACCAGGCATCGCGCAGTTGATTGGCGGCGCGTACCGCCCGTACACAGCATGCCACAAAGCTAGAGGGGCGACCGCGCAGGTAGAGCAGCGCCGTCAGGTCGGCCAGGGCGCGCAGCTCGCGATCATAGTGCCCAGCAGTATGGTAGCGGTCGGCTGCTTGTTCGATGATATGAACAGCTTGTTCCGGGGCGTTGACGATCTGGCTGTAGCCCCACATATAGAGTAGCTCAGAGTCGTTTTCGCGCAGATCATCGGGCAGCTGTTCGAGCCAGCGGCGCACTGATTCGCGGCGAGGCGATTGTAGCAAAGGCCATGCGCGTTGCCGTAAGGCGCGCGCTAATTCGGCGGTAGCGCCTGCGTTTGCATAATGGCTCATGGCTTCGTCGAGATCGCCCCGCGCTTCGAGCGCCTGGCCGAAGCGCAAGTGGAGCGCGCTGATACTCGGGGGAAGTTCACCGTGCGGTGGTGCATCGTCATTAGCTGAGGCGGCGGTTGGATCGGCGTGGCCGAGGGTTGCTACATCCGGGCGGAGTAATAGCTCACGCCAGAGCGGGTGAAAGCGCAGCATATCGCCACGTTCGTCGAGCGGCAAAATAGGTAGGCCAAGTGCTTGTGCCCGCCCGAGCAAATACCCAACATCATCGCGCTGCAGCACCTCGCGTAACAAGGCAGTATCGAAACGTTCGGGGATTGCAACCAGCCGTAGAAACTCGATCAGCTCGGTGGGGAGATCGGCTAATACCTCTGTCGCCAGGTAGCTTAACAGCTGCTGTTGGCTGCCAGCCAGGGTTTGGAGGAAGTTAGTACGGCGCTCAAGAGGCTGGCTGGCAAGGGCGCGCGCGGCAAGCTGAATGCTTAGTGCCCAGCCTTCGGTGCGATTGAGCAGCAATGCTAAGTCGGCATCGTTCAGCGTTACCTCTTGCGCGGCAAGAATCTGGCGCGCCTCATCGAGCGACAGGTGCAGGTCGCGCTGGGTAAGCTCAAGCAATTGCCCTTCGGTGCGCATACGCGAAATTGGCGCAAATGTTGGCGTGCGGCGGGCTGCGGTAACAATATGTAAGGTGGGCGGTGCGGCCCGTAACAGGTAACTCAGCATCTGGCTGATGACGGCTGATTCGGTTACCTGATGCAAATCATCGAGGAATAAAAAGGTTGTTGTTGGGAGCAATCGCTGCAAATCGCTGCATAGTGAGCCTGCCACCAGCGGCCAGTCGCGCTGCAAATTCGATGCCCCCGACAGCACGCGCCACGCTTCTTCGCCCAGCTGCGGCACCACAGTTTGGAAAGCCCGAATCAGATAGGCGAGGAACATAGCTGGGTAGCGCTCACCCCGATCGAGCGTCAGCCAGCATACTGGCGCATTGGTACGCTGTAATTCTTGAACCCATTGTGAAAGGAGTGTGGTTTTGCCATAGCCAGCTGGGGCAACCACCAGGGTGAGAGGATGGATGCGCACTTCTGAAAGCAGGGCCTGGAGATCAGGCCGCAGCAAAACACCATCGCGGATTGGCGGTGGCGTAAGTTTCAGTGGCAGTAAAGGCTGTGCTGCCTGTCCATTCGGCATGGGTGCGTGTTGGGCGGTCGTCATATACGCATCGAAAATGCTGTTGTGGTTTGTCGCCTACCGATTATAGCATACCGCGGCAAGCTTTACACGATGATACGGTGTATGGTAGGATAGGTCGCGTGCGTGGATGGTATTCAGCTGCGCGCCGCTTTTACCTCCCAGGCATCCTTGCTTGCTAGTACCTTGATGGAGCGCCTGGTAGCGTAGGTTTTAACCCAGCCCCTCTACTCAGGTTAGGGAGCAGCATGTGAGTCAAGCGCCAAGCATCCTTTTTGCGATTTCGGATACCGGCGGCGGCCATCGTGCTGGTGCCGCTGCTATTGATGCAGCGCTTGCCGCCCACGGCGAGGCTATGACCGAGCGCCATATTGTTGATCTGCTCATCCGCACCCAGCTGCCAGTAGTTAAAGATGCCCCTGATCTCTATAGTGTGTTATCGACACGCTGGTTACCGGTGTTTGATCTCATGTTTCAGGTAACCAACGGGCAGCGGCGGGTCGATGTGCTCACCCAGATGGTTTATCTTACGGCGCATCGTAATATTGTGCGTGTGCTCGAAGAAACTCGCCCGAACCTTGTCGTTTCGGTTCATCCGCTGGTAAATCGCCTGATAGGGAATGCCCGCCGCACCTAT
This sequence comes from Chloroflexi bacterium SZAS-1, assembly GCA_018266315.1. Taxonomy (GTDB): domain Bacteria; phylum Chloroflexota; class Chloroflexia; order Chloroflexales; family Roseiflexaceae; genus Kouleothrix. Next base: position 14,912 of record JAFEAS010000002.1, read on the forward strand.
CGCCTTTCATTTCGTTTTGTTACGGTTGTCACCGATCTGGTAAGCTTGCACTCGTCTTGGGCTGACCCCGGCGCTGAACTGTGCATTGTGCCGACCGAGGAAGCATACCAGCTGTTAGTGCGGCGCGGTTTCCCGCAAGAAAAGCTCCTGCGCACTGGATTCCCTGTGCATCCAAAATTCGCCAACTACGAGGGCACGCGCAGTGCGGCACGCCTGGCGCTCGGCATCGCGCTTGAACCATTTACCGTGCTGGTTACGAGTGGTGGCGTTGGTTCGGGCCAGCTGCGCGATTTAGTGTTAACGCTCGATCAGACATACCCAGAGCTTCAATTGCTGGTTGTTACTGGTAAGAATGCAGCGCTGCGAGCCGAATTAGAAGCCTTAAACCTGCGCCCATCAATTCATATCTATGGCTTTGTCGATAATATGGAACAGCTGATGGCTGCCAGCGATATTGTGGTTACCAAGGCTGGCCCTGGTACCTTGATGGAAGCCTTAGTAATGCGTCGCCCAGTGCTTGTCACTGAGGCAGTGGGCATGCAAGAGCGCGGCAATATCGACTTTGTGCTTAATCATGAGCTGGGGGCATTTTGCCCCACACCCGAGCGCATTGTGCAGGCGATTGCCGATTTAATGGAACCCGCTACGTACGAGGGCACGGTTGCGCGCCTTGCCGATGCGGTACCACGCGAGGGAGCAGTACAAATTGCCCAGATATTGCTTGAACAGCTTCAGCTTGCGCCGCCGCCGCGTAAGCGCCGTCTACGGTTGCCCAGTATGGAGCAACTGCGTCAGTTGGGTGGCACACACCTGATCTTGTCGGCTGTGCGCGCCCGCCAGCGTTTACGCGCCCGCGCTACTCCGCTACGGCTTAAGTCGATCCGGCGTTTACCCCGCTGGCGCAATCGGCGCCGTACCCCATAAGGCTGCTGCAATCCGCTTTCTCTATTCCTTTTGAGTGGGCATTGGCGCTGTTTTCTTGCGTCACCGCGTGACCAAGTGGCCTTTCAACCCGTCTCATTAGATGCTGACTCCTTAGGGGCAATCTTTTGGGTGCGGTTTTCCGCACTCTGTGTGGCAAAACCGCATCCAGTGAATGAAAACGTACCGCAGTGTTACGTATTGTGTTTTGGAGCCAAACCTGATCAAAAATTGTAAGCTATTTTCATATTACATTCATTGACACATCCGACTCTTTTCGGCTATAGTTGCATGAAAGCGCTTGTTCTCAATCAATGGGCTTCCCGATGGTGTGGCTAGCTGTAAGCAGTGCGGCGCTCGTGTTATAACCTGGTATGCCTGACGTTCTGGAGGCTTTCGTGTCTGTTGATGAATTCTTCCCCGAGCACAGCCTGAATAACGGCTCGCTCCGCGAACCCTACAATTCGCGCGCCATTCCTGCCCACGAAATTACTGATCGTCCTGCTGAACTGCCGCGCCTGGGCGGCCCACCCTCAGCGCCGCGTACTGCGTGGCAGCCACCACGCCGTGGTGTGCAAACCGGGCTTTATATTGTCCTTACACTGCTTGTCCTGTCACTGGCCGGGGCCGGTGGCGGGCTTTATTACCTCGATCAGTCTTATCAGGGCAAAATCTACCCGAACGTCAGCATTCAAGGCTTGCAAGTAGGCGAAATGACGCCGCAGCAGGCTGAGGCGGCGCTGCGCGCTCAGCACCAGGCATTTTTGCAGCAGCCATTAACCCTGGCGTATGCCGATCAAACGTGGCGGCCCGGTGTAGATGATATTGGGCTAAATTTTGCTTTTAGCGATGCGGTTAATCGCGCATACCGCGCTGGCCGTGGGAATGGCCTGCTCGAAAACCTGCAAGAAGTGTTTGCGATCTGGCAAAATGGCCTCGATCTTCCTTTACAGGTATCAATCGATCAGCAAAAGCTACGTGCCTATATCGCCAAGACTACCGCGGCACTCGAAGTAGCCCCCGCCGATGCAACCTTACGACTGGATGGTGTTGCGGTAGTGACGCAGCCTGCACGTATGGGGCGCCAGGTGCTGGTTGATCAGGCCGTAGCCGATAGTATGCCCGCGCTGATGGCATTGCAGCCCCATACGGTTACACTCACTACCCGTGAGCTGCCTCCGCGCTTGAACGATGCTGCCGTGGCGGATGCGCAACAGCGCATTGAGGCAATGATTCAAGCGCCACTGACATTAAAGGTCGAAAATAAGCAGTATGTGTGGCAGCCTAAAGATATTGCGCTTATGCTTGATATTGCCCGCGTTCCGGCTGGCACAGGTACAGACCAGATCGCAGTGGCGCTCAATAGCTACCAGCTGAACCGGCGGATTACAGATATTGCGAATGAAACCGGGCGCGGAAGTGTGAACCCGCGGGTGGCCTGGAATAATGGCGACCTTAAGATTATTAAGCCGGGGAAACCGGGCTTGCGGATGGATGAGAATCAGGCGCGTCAGGCCATTCTAGCAGCCATTAGTTTGCCGACGCGCGAGCTGGCCTTGCCCGTGCGTGAGGTAGCGCCGCAAGTAACCGAGGCAAATCTCAATAGCCTGGGCATTAAAGAACTTATATCGGTTGGACGTAGCGATTTTACTGGCTCAGCCGCGTATCGCATTCACAATATTGGTGCAGGCATGAACCTGCTGCAAGGTATTCTGATTGCGCCGGGCGAGGAGTTTTCGTTCAACCAGAACATTGGCGAAATCGACGAGCGAAATGGTTTCGTCAAGGGCTATGCGATTATACAGAACCGGACACAGCTTGAGTTCGGCGGCGGCATTTGTCAAGACTCAACGACATTATTCCGGGCTGCGTTCTGGGCTGGCCTACCAATTACTGAGCGCTGGGGGCACTCGTTCTATATTAGCTGGTACGATCGTTATGCGCTTGGGCCGCAGGGCAATGGTGCGGGTATGGATGCAACCATTTTCACTGGTGGCCCGGATCTTAAGTTTGTGAACGACACCGGCAACTGGCTGCTGATGCAGAGCGCTTCTAACCCAAGCACTGGTGTAGCAGAGATTGCGTTCTATGGCACCAAGCCGAATCGGCAGGTAAGCCTGACACGTCGCGTCTACGATCAGGTTCCGGCACCCACCGACCCGCAGTTTGTCACCGATCCCGAGCAGCCCAAAGGCTTTAGCCGCCAGAGCGACCACGCGCGCGGTGGGATGACGATCGACGTCTATCGCACTATCGTCGAAGATGGGGTAAAGAAGCAGCCGGAGCTGTTCCGCACCAAGTTCCGCGCCTGGCCGAATATCTATGTGTATAATCCGGCGGATATTGGCCCGGATGGTAAGCCACTGTTTGCGCCAGGTACAAACCCGGGTGCTACACCACAGCCTGCGCCAACCGATCAGGCCGCGCCAGCACAACCTGCACCAGCCGAGCAGCCAACCCCTGCACCAGCTGAGCAGCCCGCGCCATCGAATGGCTAGTGATGATGCGGCTTCGTTCTCGTGTCGCTTTACAAATCGAGGTCGCAATTGCGACCTCGATTTTTTTACTAGCGGCCTGCGAGTGCACCGATGCCGATGGCAATAAGGCCGCCAACCAGGGAGCTGATTAAATTGACCATGTCATTGTTCATCCAGCGCCAGCCGCGAAATTGAGGAAGCATTTGTCCGGCTTTATCGGTGCGTCGCTCGGTTTCGTTGCCCGCAGTAGAACGATACATAACCTGAATAGTTGCGCCGATAAGACTATCGGTAATGCTGCCCGCCAGCCCGCTAAGCGCAGCAGCGGGCAAGAGTAGCGGCACCCATACTCCCCGCTCGATGCGAAACAGCAGCACCATTGTGACTCCGATCAGGGCCGCCCCGGCAAGCGATGCTGCCAGCCCGTACAACGTAACGCCGCCCGATGTTCCTGGTTCAACGCGCCGCCCGCTGGTAATCATGCGCGGCGGGGTGGGGCTGAGCACGCCTAGCTCGGTTGCCCATGTATCGGCGGTTACCGTTGCCATAACGCCGCCGAAGCAGAAGACGAGCGCCAATGGCTCATTGCTTATCCCGTATAGCAGGGCTAGCAACGCACCGGCCCCGCCATTAGCAAGCGCCTGCCAGAGATCGCGGCGGCCACCCTTCTCGAATTTCTCACCCGCGAGGCGCTGTTTTTGCGCCTGGCGAAAGTGGGATAATGCGCTTGATGTAATGAAGAAGGTGATCAGGGTAAGTCCCCAGGTCCAGCCGCCGAAGCCAAAGATCAATGTGCCAGTGATAATCGCGCCGAGCCAGCCGCTGGCGCTGAGTGATTTCCGTTGATACGCGACCCCACCAATAAACGCGCTGAGCACAAGCCCGGCCAGTATGCGTGGAAAATTCAACACAGTAGGTTCCTCGCACTAATGATTCCGGGCCTATCATACCAGAGCTTAAAGGGGAGAATTATGCTGGCGGCGTTTGCTCGGCGACCATACGTGCCACGGCGCTAAGCGCTGCATCAAGGTCTGCGGCAATCATGCGCTCAACTTCGGTAGTGGGGACGAATGCAGCAAAGGGGCCGAGCAGCGGTGCGAGATCGAGTGACAGCGTTGCCTGCAAGTCGGTGAGGCTAGCATTGGGCAGAAGCACCCAGCGCGATTCGACATATACTGGTTTGCGTGAGCTAAACACAACTTCACGGTCAGTCTGCCAGCGCACGTCACCCTCACTACGCAGCGCGCCAAATGGCCCCAGCCCCATATAGGTTGCCATGCGTGCATAGCTATCGGTGCGTTGCAGCAGTTCAATGCGCTGTACGCGTGGCAATAGCGCAGCCAGCCGATCGGGATGCGTGAGCACCGCGAACACGGTTGCTGGGGCAGCTGCAACCTCGCGGCGGCGCGTAACTTGGATCATGCTCGTACCTCGTAGTCGGGTATTCTTGTTATTCTTACGTGTAGCTCGGCTGTTTGGGTTGGGAACACCGACACAATGTTCGCTTCTAGCTTGCGGCGATAGCCTGGCTATGCTATAATCACCCGCCGTAATCGAATACTGCTTCTGCTTCTTCGCAGCTACCTCTCGACGCGCAATCGGGTAGGCCTTGACGAAGGGGCATCACCACAGGAGGAACAATGCGCGAGCGTCGGCGTGACTACGAATTACTGTTTATTATCTCACCTCTGCGATCGGGCGAGGAAGAGATTACCAACGCGGTGAACCGCGTGCGCCAGTCGATCACCGCTGTTGGCGGTGAAGTGACCAGCGTTGACCAGACAGCCCCCTGGGGTCGCCGGAAATTCGCCTACCCGATTCGGGAATATGCCGAAGGCGAAGCCAGCCGCCGTCCCTTCAATGAAGGCTTTTACGCGCTCTGCCACTTCAGCCTGCCTACTACGCAGGTGCAGAACCTGGAGCGCGCCCTCAAGCTCAACGACTCGATCCTGCGCTACATGCTAACTCTGTCTGAAGCGAAAGCCACCGCGCCAGCTGTTGCCGCCGTGTCGGTAGGTACTCAGGCGGATACGGAAATTGACGAGCCTGAAGAAGATGAAGACGAAGCCGCAGACGACTTTGACGATGAAGATGAGAACGACGAGGAATAACAGGCTGCGCGTATAGTGCAGCACGCGGGACGAGCGTGTACGAAAGGTGACGATGATGGCTAAAGACTTGAATAAGGTCATGCTCATCGGGCGGCTTGGCAAAGATCCTGAAATGCGCTATACCCCTGGCGGTAGCCCGGTAACAACCTTTAGTGTTGCTGCGGGCCGGCAGTGGAAAGACGGTAGTGGCGATCTGCGCGAAGAAACCGAGTGGTTCAACATCGTTACCTGGAACAAACTGGCCGAGATCTGCAATGAACATCTGCGCAAAGCGAGCCGGGTCTATATCGAAGGCCGCTTACAGACACGTCAGTGGCAAGATCAGGACGGCCAGACACGCTACCGTACCGAGGTTATTGCCAGCGATATGATTATGTTGGATGGTCGCGGTGGGCGCGAAATGATGCCTGAGGATGATTTTGATCATCGCCCGGCACCACGCAGCCCCGGCAACACCCGCTCATTCGACATTGGCGACGAAGATATTCCGTTTTAATTGTTTTGTGGGTGTGCTCCATCCACTCAACTACTGATAATGAGGATTTGTCATGAGTGATTTCCGACGGCGGGGGGCAGGCGCATCGGCTGGCGGGCCTGCAGGAGGTCGCCGTAAGTTTATTGCGCGGCGCAAAGTCTGTGGTTTCTGCGCCGATAAAATTCGCGTCGCCGATTACAAAGATATTAAGCGGCTTCAGCGATTTGTCTCCGATCGGGGTAAAATTCTGCCGCGCCGCCGCACCGGTACTTGCGCGCGCCACCAGCGCGGCCTGACGGTTGCGATCAAGCGTGCCCGCCACATGGCGCTGCTGCCATTCGCAGCGGCACATACGCGCGGCTAAGTTCCGGCGGTGCATAGAGGGCGCCTGGAACACCAAGCTTCTGAATCGTCTCTGGCTCTATGCAGTAGAAGCGTAGCGATGGGCATAGGGATGACCTATGCCCATTATATATGTGGAGAATATGGCCCAAACACCGAAAACGCCTCAGTCACCTGCTCCGCAGGGGCCAATAACGCGCCGGGCCTTAAGCCGCCATCAGCGCGAGCTGCGGCGCCAGCGGCTGGTAATGATTATTGTTGGCGCTGCAATTGGCCTGGCACTTCTGGTGGTGCTGATTGGCGTGGGCTACGACCGGTTGTGGATTCCGAGCCGACCAATCGCCCAGACAGGGAATACTACGCTCACGCGCGGCGGCTATTGGGTAGAGCGCCGCAACGAAATTGCGCGCCAGATGGCGCAAAATTTGCAGCTGTTGAGTTTTTTTGGCTCGCAATTTGGTAATCAATTCGATAATCAGCTCTCTTCTCTCGATGCCGAAGTGCCAAATATTCGCACGGGCACGGTAGATGATGCGACCGTAAGCGGCTGGATTGACCGGCAGATTCTCATTCAGAATGCAGCCTCAGAGTTTAACGCGCAGGTGAGTGATGGTGAAATTGCGCAGCAACTTGTGAGTGATCTCAGCCGCGTTTTTCCTGAACCTGCTGCAGTACCAACCTCTACAATTACACTTACTCCCACCGCAGTGATTGCGCCCACCGCTGCGCCGCCAACGCCCACGGCTGGTGGCCCAACCGCCACTGCTGCGCCGCCAACCGCAACGGCACTGCCTACGGCAACACCGCCAGCGGATGTAGCCCTGGGGAAGCAAGATGGACTCATTGGCCGCTTATATGATGCGTACCAGCAGGAAATGTTACGTATTAGTGGCGATCCCTCTACTCCGCTGAAGGCGAACCTGACGCTTGATGATTTCAAGACCGGGCTACACGATCAATACTTGCGCCAGGCCCTGACAGCGAAGGTCGAAGCGCAGCTGCTGCCCGAGGCGAGCTTTACACCCTCGACCGACCCGAACAGCATCGAGATTCGCCAGATCTTGATTTCGACGACGACAACCCTTTCAGATACCCAGCAGCAGCGCGATGCCGCCCTGGCTGCGCGCCGACCTATAGCCGATGCATTGCTGGCGCGCTTGCGCAGCGGTGCCGATTTTGCCGAGCTGGCGAAAACATCGTCCGACGATTTCGCTACGCGCGCTGACGGTGGCACGCTGCCGGGTTTTGATATTAATGGCAAAACATCGGATGGGCGTCAGATGGATCCGGCGATTGTAGCAGCGGCGCTAAAGCTGAAAGAAAATGAGATCAGCGATCTCATCCAGACGCCATTTGGCTGGCATATTATTCAGCTTGTGAAGCGAAACGTAGATAGCAAAGAGGTGCAGCTGCAAGATGCGCGGAGCAAGAAGTTCGATGAATGGCTGGCGCAAAAGCGTGCAGCTGCGACAATCTCACGCTTCCCGCCGGTAACGCCGACGCCAACCACACCGCCAACGCCAACCGTCGGCACGCTACCTACCGTGCAGCTCTATGCCACTGCTACTGCGACAACCGTACCAACAACGACGGCAACCTTAGCAGCGACACCGGTAAGTCCGGCAGCGCCAACCAGCACTGCAACGACAGTACCGGCCGCAACTACCGCACCCGCTGCAACATCGGCAGCGACGGCGGCTCCCTAGTTTAGGTGGCAGCGCCTCATCATCGCTAAGCGCTTGGCTTTATGCGATGTACTGGGCCGCTGCTGCTTCACCAGAACATATGCGACGTTGGAAACCTCAACCATCGGCTAATTTATCGGTAGCGCTGGGCATACTAGCTGCGCTACTGGTGTGTGTTGCTGTGCTTGGCGTTCAGCTGGCGCGGATGTTTCAAGGCCCACCCGAAAGCTGGCAAATTAACCTGGCACTGTATGGCCGGGTGCTCCTGTTCTTAATTACCCTGTTGCTGGCTGGGGCCTTGGCCTATCGTGTTGCGGCGGCCTTCACGCTCAGCTACGAGCTCGATCGTAATGGCCTGTACATCGGGTGGTTGGGGAATCGTGCTGTGGTGCCGCTTGAGCAGGTGCAAACGATTGATATTGGGGTAGTGCCCAAACGTCTACCCTGGCGGCTCGTGCAGGGTATTGGCTACTACTGGGGCCAGGGCCGTACCGAAGATGGCCGCGTTCTGCACCAATTTTCTACCCGCCCACCGGCGCAATCACTAGTTATCTATACTATCGATAACGTATACACCCTTTCGCCAGCCGATCGCGAGGGGTTTGTGCAGGATCTTGAGCAGCGCCGTAATTTAGGTGCTACCAAGCCATTGGCTGTAATCGTCGAGCCGAGCCGCGCGTTTCTCTATGATTTCTGGGGCGACGCGACGGTGCGCTGGCTGCTGTTGATGGCTCTTGTGCTCAATCTATTTGTGCTGGGGCTATTAGCGGCGCGCTACCCTTTGCTGGAGCCAATGGTGCGCATGCGGTTCGATGCCGCAGGCCAGGTGGCCGATCTGCGCCCGCGGCATCAGGTACTTTTTCTGCCGCTGGCGGCATTTGTGCTTACCTTGCTGAATATGGTGCTTGGCTTGCTCTTTTATCGGGCGCAGCACGTTGGCGCGCGGCTCCTCCAGGGCGCTTCGGTCGTGGTGCAGATTCTGTTTGGTATCGCCATTCTCACCATCACACGCTAGCTGAGTCCTCCACATTCGGGGCGCGGCGAAAAACAAGCGCGCTATTAATTCCCCCAAAGCCAAACGAGTTCGTCATTGCTACTGTCAACGGCGCAGGCCGCGCGGTGTTGGGCACATAGTCCAGGTCGCAGGCCGGGTCGGGGTATTCATAGTTGATGGTTGGTGGAAGCAGGTGATGCTGTAATGCAAGCAATGTCGCTGCCGCCTCAACCGCGCCGCCCGCACTGGTCAAGTGCCCGATCATCGATTTAATCGAGCTGATCGGAATGCGGTGAGCATGTTCGCCAAACACTTGCTTAATGGCAATAGTCTCGGCGATGTCGCCAGCTGGGGTGCTGGTTGCGTGCGCGTTGATGTAATCGATGTCGGCGGGGCTGAGCTGCGCGCGCGTGAGCGCCCGCTGCATTGCCCGCGCAGCACCAGCGCCCTGCGGGTGGGGTGCAGTGATATGGTAGGCATCGCCAGCAGCGCCGTATCCGAGCAATTCGCCATAGATTGGTGCCCCACGGCGGCGCGCATCACTGAGCCGTTCCAGCACCAGAATCCCCGCGCCTTCGCCCAGCACAAAGCCATCGCGTCGCGCATCAAAGGGGCGTGATGCAGCGGCAGGCGGCAATTCAGCGCTGGTGGTAAGTGCCCGCAAGCTTACGAATGAGGCGATCGTCAGGCGGCAAATCGTTGCCTCGCTACCCCCAGCCAGCATCACATCGGCATCGCCACGCCGAATGATTTCTGCTGCTTCGCCAATCGCCTGGGCACCGGCGGCGCAGGCGGTGCCGATTGAGGTGCTATGCCCGAGCAGGCCGAGCTGAATGGCGACCTGGCAGGCTGGCATGTGGGGTAGCGATGCGGCAAAATGAAATGGGTTGATCCGTGAGGGGCCGCGTTCGAAAAATGCCTGGGTACTGATTTCGATCTCGGGCGGCGAGGTTGAGCTATTTGCTACGAGCGCGCCGATGGCCTCGCGATTGCTGTCGTCAATCGTCAGGTGGGCATCGGCGACGGCCATGCGCGCTGCTGCTACGGCAAACTGGCTCGCGCGCGAAAGCTTACGCGCTTCACGATGATCCATGAAATCGTGGGCCGCGAAATCGGGTACTTCGGCCACAACACGACATGGCAAGTCGCTTAAGTTGCATTGCGTGGCTGGCCCGGTAGCGCTGCGCCCGGCCACCAGACCGGCCCAAAATGTTTCTTTCCCTAATCCCAGCGGCGTCACAACCCCCATGCCGGTCACAACGATGCGCTGGTCGTCGGGTTGCGGCGTTTGGGTGAGTGAACTATATGATTGTGCCATTATGCTTCCTATTCTTCACAAGCTGGCGTACCAAGGCTTGTTCTGCCAGTTGGTATGCTATACATATATCGGTTTACAATCGGTAAAAGGTATGGATGGGTTTAACGTAACGAAATGGCACCCTGAGTAAAAAGATAGCTATCATTGCCGCCAACTGGTTATGATACAATAGGCGCGGTTCCGGCGCGATTGGTATCTGCAAGCCTTGGAAAAAGGAGATAATATGACGAAGCAGACTATCCGTGACGTGAATTGGGAAGGCAAACGGGCACTGGTTCGGGTTGATTTTAATGTGCCGCTCGAAGACGGCCGGATTACCGACGACACGCGCGTGCGTGCAGCGTTGCCAACGATTCAGTATTTGCTCGACCATGGCGCGGCGGTCGTGCTTATGTCGCACTTAGGCCGCCCGAAGAAGAAAGTTGTTGAGGGGTTGCGGCTGGCACCGGTGGCCGCGCACCTGGGCCAACTGCTGGGGCGAACGGTGAAAACTGCGCCCACGACGACTGGCCCCGAAGCCGAGGCTGCCGCGCAGGCGCTGAAGGCGGGCGAGGTATTGATGCTCGAAAACACCCGCTTCGATGCGCGGGAAGAAGCGAATGATGAGGGCATGGCGCGCGAGCTGGCGAAGCTCGGCGATGTGTATGTGAACGATGCGTTTGGCGCGGCCCACCGCGCGCATGCTTCGACGGAAGGTGTGGCGCACTTCTTACCGGCAGTGAGCGGCTTGCTCATGGAGCGCGAGCTTGCCGAACTGGGTGGACTGCTCGAAAATCCTGAGCGGCCATTCGTAGCGATTATGGGCGGGGCCAAGATCAGCGATAAGATTAGCGTCATTACCAATCTCCTGCGGATCGTTGATACTCTGCTGATTGGCGGTGGAATGGCGAATACCTTTTTCCTGGCAATGGGCCACAATGTCGGCGATTCGCTGGTAGAGGCCAATGCGGTTGGCGAGGTGAATAATATTCTGGCCTTTGCCCGCGAGCGGAACGCCGAAATTCTTCTGCCCACCGACGCGGTGATTGCCGATGCGATGAGCGCTGACGCTAACCGCAAGGTCGTATCGGTTGACGCAGTGCCTGATGGCTGGCGTATTCTCGATATTGGCCCGGCAAGCGTGGCTGCGTTTAGCGAAAAGATTAAACAGGCAAAGACGGTGGTGTGGAATGGCCCAATGGGCTACTTCGAAGCCGCGCCCTTTGCCGAGGGTACGCGCGGGATTGCGCAGGCTATGAGCGAAAGCGCAGGCCGTACTGTTATCGGCGGTGGCGACTCGGTTGCTGCCGTTGAGCAGATGGGGTTGGCCGATAAAATTGGCCATATTTCTACCGGCGGCGGTGCATCGCTTGAACTGCTAGAGGGCCGCGCATTACCAGGTGTGGTAGCCTTGAACGATAAAGCCTAACCGGGTAGCGATACTGTTCGATGCGTGATGGGTTATTGCTGAAACAGTAGCTCATCACGCATCGTGTTGCGTATGGGCGACTTTACAATCCCTCTGCTTCGAGCCATGCGGTAACGGCGGCATCATCGGCGGCGCTGTTGCCGCCCGCAATATAGCGATAACGATCGCCATATTTGTCCATCACCTCGTTACGCAGGGCTTCCATAGCGGCTGAGGTATCTGATTCATCGATACGCACAACCGTGCCGGTTTCCAGATCAAAATACATGCTCAACGACGGATCATTCTGCGCGAGCGCGGCGCGAATTTGTTCGCGATCGTATGTTGGTGCCACTGGCAATCTCCTGGGCAGCTGCCCGAGTATTTGTAATGCGCGAAATAAAAAGTTCCACATGCACGCCCGAAAGCGTTGTATCTTGGTGGAACCAGATGTATGGTACACGAAGAAACTGGCTTCTGCAAGTAAAAATTTCCATAGATGTTGCAATGAAAATGCTCTATGCATGCAACCTGTGAGCGCTCGTTGCGTACATAAGTGTAGGAAAAGTATATGGAACAGCAGATCGACGAGATCGGCTGGATTGAACAAGCGTTACAGGGCGACCGCGCCGCATTCGCTCAGCTGATGTATCGTTACGCTGGCGCGGTGTATAACTTGGCATATCGCATGCTTGGTAATGCCGAGGATGCAGAAGACGCAAGCCAAGAGATTTTTCTACGGGCCTATACGCGCCTGGAAAGCTACGACCGAACGCGCCGCTTTTCAACCTGGCTATTGTCAATCGGTTCAAATTATTGTATCGATCGGCTGCGACGGCGGCGCTTTGCCTGGATGACGCTTGATGATGCCGCGTATGCATTGCCAAGCACCGAACCCGGCCCCGAACGCAGTGCCTTAAGCAATGAGCAACGGCAGATGGTGCAGCAGGCGCTGCTACAGCTGCCCGAGCACTATCGGCTGGTGACGGTACTGTGCTATTGGCAAGATCTATCGTATGATGAGATTTGCCAGATCACCGGGCTGCCGGAAAGCACAATTAAAACGCGCCTGCACCGCGCGCGGCATATGCTGGCGGCGGCGTTAGGTTCGGAGGAACAGGTATTATGGGATACCGAGACGACCGCCTGAGCGATGAAGAACGCGCCGAGGCTGCGTTGCGTCGCGCCCTGGCACGGTTGGAAGAGCCACAAGCGCTCGATCCGCCGCCCGCGCTGGTGTCGCGCACAAACCGTCGTTTGCCGGCCATGACGCCGGCACGGGCTGCCCAAACTGCGCGCACTGCTGCGCTGGTTCAAGTATTCGTGCGGGTTGGGGTTGTAACTCTTGCGCTACTGGTGCTGGTTGCTGGTGTACTGTCGGTGTTTGCGGGTGATTGGCTGGCACGTTTGTTTGGCGATGGGAGCAATGGCTTCAGCCGCACACTCCTGACGTTACAGCTACTCGCAAAACCACTGTGGCACACGATCGGTGTTGGCGGCACGCTGCAAACTGTGGCAATGGTAGCACTTGCCGCCGTTGGGGTGGTAGTGTGGTGGTGGCTGGTGCGTCAGCGCCCAGGCTATGCTATGGAGCGCGCGCCATGAAACGCTTTGTGCTTATTGTGCTACTGGTGCTGCTATGGCCCGGTGTTGCCCTGGCTCAGGATGCCAACCCGCTGGTTGTGCCAGCCGGGCAACATCTATCGGGTAGTGTTGCAACCGTCTCGCGCGATATTCGCGTCGAGGGTACGGTCGATGGTGATGTGACCAGCTGGAGCGGCTCGATTGTGGTGGTGGGCCAGGTTGGTGGCGACGTAGTGAGCTATGGCGGCAATGTGACGATTGCGCCTGGTGGGCAGGTTGCAGGCAATATCCTTGCTTCGGGCGGTGCTTTGCAGATTGCGGCTGGTGGGCGGGTGGCCGGGCAGCGCATCGAAAGCGGGGCAGGCGGCGGCGCGCTGGCAAGCTTGCTTGATCTGGTGGTGCCGGGGACGGGCAGCACGGAGTTGGGGAGCATTGGGCGCGTGCTGTTCGGCGCAACTGCCGGGGTGCTACTCGCAGCGTTCTGCTTGTTGTTTGTGGCGTTCTGGCCGCGCCGTACCCAGCTTGCTGCCACAACATTGGTATATTCGCCAGGGCGCTCGCTGGCCGTGGGTGGGCTAACGACCGTGCTGCTGGCGCTGGTGCTGCCACCCTTCTTAGCATTGCTGATTGCTTCGGTGGTGGGCGTACCTGTTGGCGTCGTGCTCCTTGTGCTGGTGCTGGCGGCCTATGCCTACGGCCTTGCGGTGGTTGCGCGTGTTTTCAGCCGCTGGCTGGCGGATCGTACTGGCACAGCACTTGGTATGGGCGTTACCCCTGTACTTGCGTTACTTGCGCTGGTGCTGCCGTGCGCGCTGGTGGCGATGGTTGCGCCGCTCGTGGGGGCTGCGCTATTTCATGTGGTTGCTTTGTCAGGGCTTGGCGCTGCGATTCTGAGCCGCGGCGGCACCCTTCCCCAGCCAATCGCCTCGGCCTAATAGCAATGGCATAATACTCACAATGCCGCTTTTCCGAAGCGTATTGCTCATTGTGCTTCCTTGCATGCTTCAGCAGTGCTTATTTGACGCATTGTAATACCAAATCCGGTTGAATAGGTGTATAGCATGCACCACGCATTACGCACTACAAAGCCAAACACTCGTGCGTAGTGCGTAATACTACTGACGAATCTGGTATAAGATGATTTGTTGCGTCAATCGGTTGAATACTGCGCTAGAAAAAGCAATTCGGCGATGGCCGTACATGCCCGAATTGCGAAGAAACTGTGATATGTTTCCGATTGGGGCCACGAAATTAGCTCTCAAGCAGCAGGGCTTCCGGGTCTTCAACGAGCTCTTTCATACGCACCAGGAAACGCACGGCGGTGCTGCCGTCGATGATGCGGTGATCGTAGGAGAGGGCAATATACATCATGGGCCGAATGACGACCTGGCCGTTAAGCGCGATCGGTCGTTCTTGAATTTTGTGCATGCCTAGGATGCCAACCTGGGGCGTATTCAAGATTGGTGTTGACATAAGTGAGCCGAAGACGCCGCCATTGGTAATGGTGAACGTTCCACCTTGCAGCTCGGCCAGGGTGAGCTTGCCATCACGCGCGCGGGCAGCGAGGTCGCTAATTTCGCGCTCAATCGCGGCAAAGCCCTTGCGGTCAGCATCGCGTAGCACGGGCACGACCAGCCCTTCTTCTGCTCCCACCGCAATACCAATATCGTAGTAGTGTTTCAGCACAATGTCGCTCCCCTGGATCTCGGCATTGAGCATGGGGAAGGCCTTGAGTGCACCCACCACGGCCTTGGTGAAGAACGACATGAAGCCCAGCCCAATGCCATGCCGCTCTTTGAAGCTGTCTTTGCGGCGCGTGCGCACGTCCATCACTGCGCTCATGTCGACCTCGTTGAAGGTTGTGAGCATTGCTGCGGTCTGCTGCGCCTCAACCAGGCGCTGCGCGATGGTCTGGCGGCGGCGCGTCATGCGCACTCGCTCTTCGCGTGGGTTGGCTGTGGAGGTGGCTGGGGCAGGGCTTGCGGCCTCAGGTGTGGGCGGTGCAGCAGGCGCGGGAACGGCGGGCGGTGCTTTGGCGGGCTTCACCTGTGCGGCGACATCATCTTTCGTTACCTTCCCGCCTGGCCCGCTGCCCGCAATCCCGCGCAGATCAACCCCCTGCTCGGTGGCAATGCGCCGCGCCACGGGCGTTGCTGGCAGATCGCG
Organism: Chloroflexi bacterium SZAS-1; assembly: GCA_018266315.1. Lineage (GTDB taxonomy): Bacteria > Chloroflexota > Chloroflexia > Chloroflexales > Roseiflexaceae > Kouleothrix. Next base: position 30,372 of record JAFEAS010000002.1, read on the forward strand.
CTCGGTGAGGGCGGGCACCGGCACGGCGGGAGCTGAGCTTGTAAGAGCTGTAGCCCCGCTTGGTGCGGCGGCGACGCCGGTGCCAATTGTGCCAATCACATCGCCAACCGCGACATTCGCGCCCTCGGCTTTAAGAATCTGTTCAAGCACACCCGCCTGGTCGGCGGCGACTTCAATATTGACCTTATCGGTTTCGAGATCGACAATGGTTTCACCGGCGGCGACTGCCTCGCCAACGCGCTTCAGCCATTTACCCACGGTGGCCTCGACAATCGACTCGCCGAGGGTGGGAACGCGCACTTCAACCGCCATGGTCTTCTCCACTCTATACGCTGTTGTGCCCGATCAGGCCACACTATTAAGCGATGGTTGTACCTGCCCCTGGAGCGCCTGCGTAATAATGCGGGCTTGCTCAATTGAATGTTCGACCAACGAGCCTTCGGCTGGGGTTGCCGCATCGGCGCGCCCAACATACAGCAGCGGCAGATCGGGCGGCAGGAGTGCGCGCAACCGCGGGGCAATATAGCTCCACGCGCCCATGTTACGCGGTTCTTCTTGAAGCCAGACAACTTCTTGCAGATGCGGGTAGCCGTTGATAACCGCGCGCAGCTCGGTTTCGGGGAAGGAGTATAGCTCTTCGATGCGCGCCACCGCAACCGTATGCGCTATAGTGGCCTCGGGCGCGCCTTGCAGATCGACATACACTTTCCCGCTACACAACACCAGTCGGTTGATGTCGGCAGCGCGCGCCGGGCCGGTTGGGTCGTCGATGACGCGCTGGAAATGCCCCTCGGTCAGGTCGCTGAGCGAGCTGCCTGCGCGCGGGTGGCGCAGCAGGCTTTTCGGCGACATCACAATCAGCGGGCGCGGGTCAGTGGTGAGCAACGCGGCCTGGCGGCGCAGCAGGTGGAAATACTGCGCCGCGCTGGTGCAATTCGCCACGCGAATATTATCGTCGGCGGCGAGCTGGAGGTAGCGCTCCAGGCGTGCGCTCGAATGCTCAGGCCCCTGG
>JAFEAS010000030.1:0-29031 GCA_018266315.1 Chloroflexi bacterium SZAS-1
ATACTCCCATTTGTCGGGCATCGAGATGATGTCTTCGTTGTAAATGTGCGTCCAGTCGGAATTGCGTCCCTTGAGCCGGGACCTGGGCGGCTTGGGATAAGCCGGATCACCGTCGAGCCATTCTTTGACGACGTAGTGGTAGAACTGCTTCGACCAGAGCATGCCCGCAAATGCCTGGCGCTGGATCATGCGCTCGTCGGCGCTGAGGGTTGGCGGCTGAAGCGCAGCGTAGAAGGCATTGGCTTCGGCAATGCGCTGCGCGAACACCGTATCGAAATCGGTGAACGCTGGTGCAGTTGCCGGAGTGTTGGGTGTGGGCGGGCTACCAGCGCCGGGATTCGCAGGATGGTGGTAATGTGCCAGGCGCAAACGCAGCGTCACTGTTTCGCCCGCGCCAATTGCAAACTGGTAGTGCGCCGCCGCTTTGGTACCCACCTTCGCCGGGTTTACCGCATCGGTGCGCCCTTCTACCACCGCCGCGTTGATGCCATCTTTGACATATGGCGTCGCGTTTGGCACACCAAACAGCCGCTCGGTGTTAGTATCGTTTTCAGTGAATAGAAATGCCGGGCGGCCCTCGGCCACCAGCGCATAGGCGTGCAAGCTCAAATGTTCGGCCAGCAGCATGGCCGCGCCCGCCTGGCTGATAACCGGGCGCTGCGCAGCATTGTCGTGGCTGCCGCCCCAGGCCCAGGTATTGCGGAACCACAGCGTTGGCAGCAGGTGCAGCGCCGCCGGTTCGGGGCCGCGATTGGTCGCGCTGATGCGAATCAAAATGTCCTCAGTGCTGGCCTTGGCATATTCCACCAGCACATCGAAATAGCGATCCTCGGCGAAAACGCCGGTGTCAATCAGCTCGTACTCGGGGTCGGCTTTGCTGCGTGCGCGGGCAGCCGCCACCAGCTCGGCATATGGGTAGGCGGCTTGCGGGTACTTATACAGCATGTTCATGTACGAGTGGGTCGGCGTCGAGTCGAGGTAGAAGTAATATTCCTTTACATCCTCGCCATGGTTGCCTTCGGGGCCGGTTAGGCCAAACAGCCGTTCCTTCAGAATCGGGTCGCGCTCATTCCACAGCGCCAGCGCAAAGCACAGCCGCTGCTGATCATCACAAATGCCGGCTAGCCCATCCTCGTTCCAGCGGTACGCCCGCGAGCGCGCGTGGTCGTGTGGGAAGTAATCCCAGGCGCTGCCGTAAGCGCTGTAGTCTTCGCGCACCGTACCCCAGGCGCGCTCGGCCAGGTATGATCCCTACAGCTTCCAGTGCTCACTGATCAGCCGCTCTTGCGCGGGCGATGATGTGTCTGGCATGGTTCAGCTATCCTATTCTCGACCATGAAAGACGAAAGACGAAAGACGCGCGGCGGTCGTTGGTTGTCGGTCGTCAGTCGTCGCTTTTCACTTGCTCCTGCTACACGCTCTTCAGGTATTCGCGGATCATCAGCGCAGCGGTTGCGCCCTCACCAGCGGCGCTAGCGGCCTGCTTGGTACTGCCCAGGCGCACATCGCCAGCGGCGAAGATGCCCGGCACGCTGGTTTCGAGCGTGGGCGTGGTGATAATGAAGCCGTACTGGTCGCGCTTGATTGCGGGCGGCAGCCAGCCGCTATTCGGTGCCAGCCCAATGAACACAAACACGCCCGCTGGTGCAAGCTCTTCGGTTGCGCCGCTGCTGCGGTCGTGGATGCTGATGCCCGTCAGCTTGCTCTCGCCATGCAGGGCAGTCACCTCGGTATTGTAGCGCACCTCTACCTTGGGTGTGGCGGCAATTTTATCGACCACCACTTTGCTGGCAGTCAGCGCATCACTGCGCGCTAGAATAGTCACTTTATCGGCGAAGCGCGTGAGAAACAGGCTTTCTTCGCCGGCACTGTTGCCGCCGCCAATCACGGCTACGTGCTTGCCTTTATAAAAGGGGCCATCGCAGGTGGCGCAGAAGTGGACGCCCGCGCCGATGAACTCATCTTCACCGGGTACACCCAGCCGCTTGTAGGTCGAGCCGGTGGCGATCAGCAGAGCGCGTGCGCCATACTCGTTACCGTCGGCAGTAGTGACATAGTGTGACTCTGCTTCGCTGCGCAGGCCGGTCACTTCTTGCGCCTGCAACAGCTCCACGCCGAAGCGGCGCGCCTGCTGAGTCAAACGATCCGCGAATTCTGCGCCGCCAATGCCCTCGGGGAAGCCTGGGAAATTGTCGAGCCGCTCAGTAATGCCTGCCTGCCCGCCCAGCCCGCTGCGCTCGATCACCAGTACATCCAGGCCCTCGCGTGCAGCGTACAGCGCGGCGGTGAGGCTGGTAGGGCCACCGCCAATACAAATCAGGTCGTAGTAATCCATCGTCGCGCGGGTTTGCAAGCCCAGCTTGGCCGCTAGCTCGGCATTGCTTGGCTCGACCAGCATGCTGCCGTCGTCGAACACAATCGTGGGAATAATGCGCTTGCCCTGGTTCACGCGCTCAACCAGCGCCAGACCCTCGGTATCCTGCTCAACATCGACCCAGGTATAGTGTACGCGCTGCTCACCCAGAAATTTTTTGGCACGCTTGCAATCGCTGCACCAGGGTGCGCCATAAACGGTCAGATTCGTATGCGCCATGCGGGAACCTCCTGTAACGATGATACTGTCCCTGATTGGTCTGGCAATGTGCTCCTTCGTTACAGCCACCGTCGCCGAGCGCGCCAAATACCCACATGGCTGATTTGAACGCTCGGCGAGTGTGGTATGATGCGCAGCAGCAGATAGACCCAGCGAGATAAGGTACGGAGGTTATGGCCGAATCGGGGCAAGAGCTAGCGGAAACCGGAGGCACAGCCCAGGCCGACGAGGCGCAGCTGATTGCGGCGCTGCGGGCAGGCGATGAGGCCGCATTTATGGCGCTGGTCGAGCGCTACCACGCCGCGCTGCTGCGCCTGGCGCTGATGTACGTGCCCAGCCGTAGCGTGGCCGAAGAAGTGGTGCAAGAAACCTGGCTGGCGGTATTGCAGGGCCTGGCGCGCTTCGAGGGTCGCTCGTCGCTCAAAACCTGGATTTTTCGCATTCTTACCAACCGTGCCAAAACGCGCGGCCAGCGCGAGGGGCGCACGATTGCGTTTGCCGACCTGGCGACTGCCGAAACCAGCAGCGGCGAAACCAGTGTTGACTCCGACCAGTTCTGGCCGCCCGATCACCCCGAGTGGCCGAATATCTGGGTTTCGTACTCGCGCAGCTGGGGCGATATGCCCGAAGAGCGCCTGATTTCGCGCGAAACGAACGAACGCATCCATGCCGCGATTGCCGCACTGCCGCCGCTTCAGCGCGAAGTTATTACGTTGCGCGACATTGAGGGCTGGAGTTCGGAAGAAGTGTGTAATATTTTAGTAATAACTGAGACTAACCAGCGCGTGTTATTGCATCGGGCGCGGGCTAAAGTGCGCCGCGAGCTCGATCAATACCTCAATATGGATAGATCAGATATATGAACCGCGATTACCTTACATGCCGCGAGATGGTTGAGCTCGTAACTGAATATCTTGAAGGCGTGATGCCGCCGCGCGAGCGTGTGATATTCGAGGCGCACCTCGCAGTTTGCCCGGGCTGCACGGCCTACTTCGAGCAAATGAAACAGACGATCAGGTTGCTTGGCAAGCTGCCCGAAGATTCGATCGAACCCGAGGCGCGCGACACGCTGTTGCACGCGTTTCGCAACTGGAAGCGCACGACCACGGGCGAAGAATTAGTGTAGGCGCTCCTGCACTGCTGCGTGATAGCTGCCGTCCTACCGCTCTGTGCCATGCTCCTGAAACGAAGGGCGCTCCATGAGTAGCAAGCTACTGGTTATTCTGAATCCTTGGGCTGGGCGCGGGACGGCTGGCCGCCGCCGCCCTGAGCTCGAAGCGACATTACGCCAGTATGGGGCTGAGTACGCCATCCTCACCACACATGCGCGCGGCGGTGCGGTGGAGCTTGCCTGGCAGGGCATCGAGCGTGGCTACGATCGGATCATAGCGGTGGGCGGCGATGGCACCATCAACGAAGTGGTAAACGGCATTAAGCAGGCCGAAGCGCGCCTGGGCAATCGTGTCCAGCTTGGTATCATTCCGCTTGGCACTGGCAGCGATTTCATTAAAGTGCTGGATGGCTTTGAGGCGAACGATATTGTCGGTGGCGTGCGGCGGGCAGTGGGCAATCGCACTCGCACAATCGATCTGGGGTGCGTCCATGTAGATGAAGAAGAACCGCGCTATTTCATTAACGCGCTGGGCATGGGCTTCGATGCGCAGGCCGCTGCCGAATCGCTTAAGCTGACCCGGCTCAAGGGCTTGGCAGTGTACCTGGTAGCCATTATTCGGGCGCTGGCCAATTACAAGGCCCACCCAATGACGGTTGAGTACGATGGTAGCCGTATTCACCGGCGCTTGCTGTTTGCCAGTATCGCCAATGGGCGCTGCCAGGGCGGTGGGTTCTGGCTCACTCCCGAGGCCCAGATCGACGATGGCCTGCTCGACCTATGCTTAGTTGATAATATGCGACTCGACCAGATCATTCGAAATATTCCACGAGTAATGGAAGGGACGCACGGCAGCCTGAAACAGGTGACAATGGCCCGGGCGCGTACCATTACTGCCAGCTGCCCGGCAACGATGCCCGTAGCAACCGACGGCGAGGTAGTTTCAACTGCGGCGCGCCAGGTAACCGTAGAAACATTTCCTGATGCAATTGAGGTGCTGGTAGGTTAAAGCTAAATCCAGGCGACGCGATGGCGTTGTATGGTGGGGTTCGGGGGTGGCTGTGCTGCCCCCGATTTTCTTTGTTCGTGCGGTGGCCGGTTACGCCAGGTAGCGCCCAAGAAAAGCCAGGGAATCAAACAAATGTAGTTTTATTACGAAATACGATAGTAGCTAATCAGCCTTTTGGCCGATGCGCTCCGTAACTCTTGTACAAAACCGTGCATTATAGAGAGTAGACGCATGGAGATACGTGAAGGAATACTGTAATGGCACGGATCGTTTGTTTTGCCGATAATGCCGCCGTAGTCAATGCAGTGCAGCAAGGGTTAGGCGAGGGATATCACACTATTCATTTATTATCGGCTTCACAGCTTACAAGCGCGCTGCGCCAAACGGTTCAGCGTATCGCCCCCGATATTATTTTGCTCGAACTGTCGCATGCCACCGATAACCCGCACCTCTATTTCTTCTTGCGTGCCGATCGCATCACCCGCAATACGCCGATTATCCTTGTATCTACCTCTGGCAAGCCGCTTGCCCAGCAAGCCGAAATTCTCGGTGCCGATGGCTACATCGAGCGCCCGCTTGCCACCGAGCAGTTGCGCCGCGCGGTGATGCCGCATCTGCCGCGCCACCGCGTTGCCGCTGCCTAACACTCAGGTCGCGGCCCTGCTGCTACCCCTCGACAGCAACGTTACTACCCACAATCTCTTTGGCGCGCTTCTTCGGCTCGACTGAGCGCTGAGCAACTTCTGCGACGTGATGAATCGGGTGCTTGGCCGTACTGACAATCGCAATCGATAAGCTGACGAATGGGTAGCGGGTTGGCCGCCCTTGCCGATCGAGCGCATCGATATAGCCGCGTTTGCGTGTTTCGGCATCGTAAAAGAGCGGGCTAAGCAGATCGAAGTTGCGAATGGCGTGGTTCGCAACCTGTTCAGCCCGATCGGGCGTTGTAATAACCACAAAATCATCACCGCCGATATGGCCTACAAAATCGTCGTAGTTACCTTGCTGCGTCACTGCTTCAAGCAGCACATTCGCCGTCTGATGAATGACTGCGTCGCCCTTCAAGAAACTATACGTATCGTTATATGCCTTGAAATTATCGATATCGGCGTAACATACTGCGAACGGCGCGCTCTGATCGATGCGGCGGCGGAGCGCGCGCTCGATCGCGACATTGCCAGGTAGCCGGGTTGACGGGTTCGCCCCCGCTTCGCGCTCGTAGCGGCGGAGCGCCGCCCATACCCGGGCTTGTAGCTCGGCTGGGCTGAATGGCTTGGTGACATAATCATCGGCACCGAGCTGGAGGCCGCGCACTTTCTCAGGCGCGCTATTACGCGCCGAAAGCAGAATAATTGGTGTGGTAGCGGTTGCGTTGCGGGCACGTAACGCCCCCAGCACCGAAAATCCATCAATGTCGGGCAAGAGCAGATCGAGGATGATTAGGTCGAACGCCTGTTTTTGCGCGGCCATCAACCCTTCGGCGGCGGTGAGCGCCTGCACCACGCGATACCCATCTTGTTGCAGCCGCAGCATCAAAATGCGCTGAATATCGGCGTCGTCGTCGATAATAAGTAGCGTTGGGGTTTGCGCATCGGTGGCGCGCGCTGCCGCAATGATCTTCGCGATATGAGTAACGATGGCATGCGGCGGTGCTTTCAGCCAAAGAAGATCGTTATGCTCGGTTGTATCGTCGGGTGCCTGGGTTGTTGCCGCAATCAGCGGAATCGTTTTGGTGTCGGGGTCCTCCCGTAGCACTTTCATTACCTGTGATGCGCCAATGACTGGCAGTTCGCGATCGATAATAATCAAATCGGGGCGCTGCTCGCGGGCAATGTCGATGCCATCGATGCCATTGGTAGCTTGGATCACACGGTAGCCAGCCTGGTGCAATAGCCGCGCGATCGGTGCTTCTTGCCCAATGAGCGCGCCGATCAGCAACAGCCTTCCTGGGTCAGGCGGTGTTGCGATATGAACTTGTTTCGTTGAATCTTCCATATCTTGGTTATCCACTACTCTGATTATTGCGGGGCGTTCGGCGACGCGTAGAGTACTTTCTTGTAGTGGCATGATCGTGAGTCACTCGCTTCATACAAAATGGTTGCTAGATCGTGTACAAAATGATGCATGCTAATGGATAAATAGCCGTTCGATTTCGGCCAGTAACTCTTCGGAGGCAATCGGCTTCTCCAGGTAGCGGGCTGCGCCAAGTGCAAGTGCATGGGCTTCTGTGTCATCCTCTACATCGTGTACGCTAAGTACTACAACCGGTATATTGCTGAAACGCTGATCGTGCTTCAGCCACCGTAATACCTCAAACCCCTCGCCAGCTGCCATACGTACATCTAGCAATATCAGGTCGGGCGGCTCGCGTTCGAGCAAGCTCAGCCCGTTTCGGCTATCACCTGCCTCGCTCACTGCGAACCCACTACGCCGTAGCAGATGCGCGAGTGTTGGACGTACATGATAATCATCTTCCATTACCAACACACGACGCTGAATTGTGCTGGTAAGTCGCTGTACATGGTTGAGCAGCTCATCAATCGTCAGCAGCCGGGCAGAAATGGTACCAGGCGGCAATGTGCGCATATGGTCGCTGCTAGAAGCGATAAACAGCACAGGAATATCGCGCGTTTGTGGATCGTGCCATAGAAGCTGGGCGGCGTCAAAGCTGTCGAGGTCGGGGAGCGCGCTATCGAGGGCGATAAGTGCAGGTTGTAGGCTGCGTGCCAATTTGAGGGTCGCTGCCCCACTATCGGCTTCGGCAACCTGGTACCCGGCCTGTTCGAGCATAGCACTCAGCTTTTGGCGCGTTCCTGGGCTACTATCGGCTACGATGATCGTTGGTTGGGATGCTTGTTCAGGTGCGGTAGCGGGCGGCTCGGCCTGGCCTGCTAGCGGGAGTGTGAAGGTGAACGTTGCTCCTTTACCAAGGGCACTATCAACCCATATGCGCCCACCTTGCTCTTCAACTAATGCTTTACAGATAGCTAAACCCAGGCCGGTGCCGCTGGCCTGGCGGGTAAGCGAGCTATCGAGCTGGTGGAATTTATCGAAGATGCGCTGATGATCTTCTGCGGCAATACCCCGCCCATAATCGCGCACTGCAAAATAGATTGCTCTGCTGCTGCGCGTGGCCGATACTTCAACCGGCTGGCCTGGCTCCGAGAATTTAATGGCATTCGAGATTAAGTTTGTGAGCACTTGCAGCGCCCGGTCGCGATCGGCACTCACGGGTGGGAAGCTTTCGGGCACGAGCATTTGTAGCGTGATATTACGCTCGGCGGCAATGGTTTCCACTTCTTGGAGCGCGTTTCGGCAAAGGTCGGCAGGATCGATGATTGCGCGGTGAAGTTGGAGCGAGCCCTGCTCGATTTTCGATACATCAAGAATGTCGTTGATCAGCCGGATCAGGCGTTCGCTATTTTTCAGCGAAATGGCTAGCAAGTCGCGGGTGCGTTCGGCCAGAGGCGGCTGCTGGGGGCGGCCCAGCACCAGCTGTAACGCGCCGCGGATGGAGGTGAGCGGCGTGCGCAGCTCGTGCGATACAATCGAGACGAAATCGGTCTTCATCTGGTCGACTTCGCGCTCGCGGGTAATATCGCGAAACACCAGCATTCGCCCCAGCAGCTGCTCACGATGATCGAGCACTGGTGCGCTAAAGCATTGCAGCAGGCGTGGTTCCGTCCGCACTACCCGCAGCTCACGCACGGCGCGCGCGCTGGGCGAAGCAAGCAGCGGAGCGAGCCAATCTTCGAATGCCTGGCTATCTTCAAAAATGCGGTGGAAGAGGGCTTGTAATTGTGCCGGGCTTCGGCCAATCACATCGCGCTCGGCAATGCCAAAAAAATACTTGGCTCGACGGTTGATCATGGTTGCAGCACCGTGCGGATCGAGCATGAGAATGGCGTCGTTACTCGCGTCTACGAGGGCGCGGGTGCGTTCCTCGGCGCGCGGAATGCCCGGCTCGCTCCAGCTGTGCTGAAGCGCAGCTGCGATGCGGGCTGCGAGCGTTTCGAGTAGCCAGGAGTGCTCATCTGGTAGGCGCTGACCGGCCGCAGCAATGACCTGAAGCGATCCTAACAGCCGCGCATCGCTGGATAGCGCAACCGCAGTTGCCTGGCGGCCCTCAAACCCTGGTTCGTGGGTGCTGGCTTGGGGCGTGCGGTGCTGCACGGCCTGCACTGGCAGGTAACCCGCATCCCGATCGAGCACTAGCTGCATGCTGGTGTGTACCAACGCGCTATTCTGCGGTGCCCATGCGGCTAATTTCAGGCTCTGCACACTGGCGTTATAAAGAAAAATCCCGCCCTCCGGCTGCCCAAGCAATACGAGCACCTGTTCAAGCGCATTCTGTAGCGCGCTGGTGTGTGCTTCGCCTACGGCGTAGCCAACTGCCTCAATGGCCGCCGTGGCCGTAAGCAGTTGCTCAATAGCGGCTTGATCAAAATTGTTCATGAAGGTTTGGCATGCGCCAGTAATACGCTAATTTCGCGGCTCAGGCCGAACATATCGAACGGTTTGATGATATAGCCAAGCGCCCCAAGGCGCATACCGGCTTCGACTTCGAATTGCTGAGAGCGTGCGCTTAAGAAGATCACCGGCAAGGTACGGATCTGCGGATCGGCCTTGATCTGCTTGCACACGGCCAGGCCATCGAGGTTGGGCATCATCACATCAAGCAGCACAACATCGAAGGGTTCGGCGCGGGCGCGCGCGAGCGCTACAACACCATCGTTAGCAGTGACGACCTGGTGCCCGGCATCTTCGAGGGCGACCTGGGTGACGTATTGAATATCGAGCTCATCTTCGGCGAGTAGAATTTTCATGAGGACTCCGACTCCTCCATCAGCGCAAGCTGCCGCACCACTTCTTCAACCGCAATCCGCTGCTTACGGTAAAAATCTGATTCGCTCATAGCTAGGCGCTCGGCAATATCGCGCGTGCGCTTCCCCTGTAAAAATCGCAGCTCAAGAATATTGTATAACAACCATTCCTGAGCCGAGGGATCGAGCTGTTCGTCGGGGCGCAGATTCTCAATGGCCTGGCGTAGTACTGCCTGCAGTGCGCGTGTAGGGCTGCCACCCTGGTCGATCAGCATTCGGCGCACCGTGCGCAGCTTCAGCAGCGGGCTGTCTGAAAGTTTCGGCCCGCCCCAATAATGAGTTAGCGCATCTTTCACAAACTGGGGGAATTCGGGCAGCAGTGCGACCTCGGATTCGAGCGTTTCGAGCGAGGCAGGCGTGGCTTGTTCAAGCCGGGTGTTAAGCTCTTGCAGCGATTGCATTTCAGGCCCCATGCCGCGCAGTGTGTCGAATAAGCGCTGCTGCATATGCACCGTGGCCAGGGCCAGCTCCATCTGGTGCGCCAATACCCCAATCAGGCGGCGCGACTCGGGGGTGAGGCCGCTGGTAGGGTAAGCCACCCCAAGCGCACCGAGGAAATCACCCTCAGGGCCGCGTAGCCCCATCATACAGAAGCCATCGTAGCGTAGAAATGCCTCGATCGGCGGTGTATCGCCCGGAACTGATGGCGGTAGTGCCGAAACCTGCGGCATTATTTCGCTCAGTGGGTGCTCGGCTACAAAACGCTTTACGGAACGGCGCGCACCAACCAGGGTTTTAACGGTATAGCTGTTGGCTTCATCGGGCGCGGCCACAAACCCGGTATCAACGCGCAGCGCCCCGCAAATAACGACGAGTGTGTTTTCGAGCAAGCTACGCAGATCTGCATACGTGAAAGTATTGCGAGGTAGGGTACGTAAGTAATCAATCTCGGCGCGATCCTGCCGATAGACCAGTGCATCGAGGTAGGGCTTGATTTTGCTGACAAAAATTGGCATGAGCACGGTCATAATCATAACGCCAAAAATCAGAAGCGTGGCCGCAGGCAACCCTAACCAGCGCGCTAGTACTGGTGTGCTGCGCAAAAATAGAATGATCGTTACGCCGATGAAGGGGCCATACAGCCCCCAGCGAATAAAATCTTGTTTGATCAGCCGATCGGGCAACAGCAGCCCCTGGAAGGCAATACTATAAACCATAATAATGAGCATTACTGCGACGCCAACATTGCCCAGGGCTGAAAGCAACAGCACGATATTGTCTGTTAGTAGTGCATAGGTTCCCGCAATCACCAGGTATGGGAACACTGCCAGCCCCGGCGCCAGGAATGTTGCGCTCAGGTAGGTTAGACGGCGGCGCATTGTTGGTGTGAGCGCAATCTGGCGTACTTGCCATACCGCCCATAATCCCCATAGGCTCGTTCCTGCAAAATAGAGGGAGAATAGCCAGAATAGCGGGCCAGCGCCAAATTGGGCCAGTGGGCCGCGCGCAATACCGCCGCGCAACAGCAGATCGCTGCTGAGGGCCAGCCCAAAGAATACCAGGCTTAGCAGATAGCCAGCCAGCACAAGCCAGCGGCGGCGTGGGTTGGTGAGGCCGCTATAGCTGAGCAGCGTATCGGATAAGTGAATGTACCCGGCGGGAACGATGACAATACCCAGCCATTGTGCGCGCAGCAAAAAATGAATGGTTCGATCTTGTTCGGCCTGGCCTAGTAAGACATCACCACCGAGCACAATTACGACGCCTGCTAGCAGCACGCATAGCGCGCGCGCGATCGACGTTTGCCAATTTTGAAGCGCTATATATGCGAGGAGTGAGAAACTCACAATCAATACTGCTGCTGAGAGCAGAGCATTCAGTTGCAATAGCATAGTGGTAAGCAGATTGAGCCGCTCCATAAACGTTGTCGTGTATCGGAGGGGGCACTGAACTGCCGCCATTATACCACAGCGGTATTTTACGCTTGGAAGGGCATATGGCCCACGGTAGAAAAAGAAAGGGGCGCGGAGTTATGTGCCAAGCTTCGCGATCTCTTCGGCCATACGCAGCCCTTCAATATGCTCAACACCTGGCGGTGCAGTCAAGTTGAAGTTGGTAATCAGGCGCTGGAGATCGGCCAGCTTGCGCTTATACGTCACCTGCAAGCCGGCGCGTGCAGATTTATCTAGGTAAGACCAGCGCTGCTGTGCATTAGCTAGCCAGCGCTCAAGCTGGGCACGTTCTTGCTCAATAGTGCGCTGCGCCTCCACCCAGGGCGGCGCAAACCCGGCAGTTTTGAGCATACGGTACCCCAGTCGATCTTCGGGCGGCACTAAATCGTCATCATCGAGTTTGAGCGGCTGGCCCTGGCCGGGCAAATTGTCGAATACACCATCAGCCTGGGCCTTCGCAAAAATCTGATCGAGCAGGTCGTGGTAGGGTTTGCGCAGCACAGGTTTGGAAAACCCTGGTTCATCTGGCGTGTTCGATTTACTCATATCCTGCTCCTCAGTCTTTTGCAGAGATTTGTTGGACAAGAAGCCATATTAGTAGTAGAGTAGTGTTTGTTCATTATATCACAAGGTGATATTCCGCGCTATTGTTCTGGCGGGCGGTCTTGCAATTCGCGTAAGAAGAGCAGAAAAGTGCGCGCTTGCTGCTTATGTTCGGGCGAAAGTGCATCGTAGAGCGAGAGGAACGCATCGCGCTCGCGGTTGGCAGCCGAGAATGTGTAGGCATCTTGTTTGGCTGCCTCAGTAATAAGCTCAAAGCCAGTTGTGCGGAACACTGTAGCCAGCGCCTCGATTTCGCTAATACGCGGGCTGGTCGTAGCGGCTTCGATCGCACTGATGTACGAGCCACTTGTACCAATGCGCGTACCAAGTTCGGCCTGAGTGTAACGATCGCGCTGGCGCTTACGCTTAATCACCTCGCCAAGTCGCTCATTCAATGTAGGCATGGTGTTGCTCCAATTATTCAGAACTATGCCGTTATTATAAGTATAGCAGGTTGCAGTGAGGCGTAGCCGTAAATATACGTGTTTGCCCCTGATCGCGCTGTATGTTAGAATAAATTGAGATGGCTGATGCTCATTTGCACACTGCCGTTTGAGGAGTGATTGTATGCCCGACCAATCCGCCCGGAATCCCGCTATTATCCTCGTTGAGGATGAGCCAGATATTTTGATAATCCTTCACCGGCTCATGCGCGATCTTACCGGTGGTTACGACATTGTGACCGTGAATGGCGGGGCGCAGGCGCTGGCGCAAATTGCCCTGCGCGCAGTGCCGCTGGTGATAACCGACTACAATATGCCGGGGATGAATGGGCTACAGCTAACCGATGCAATTAAGGAGGCTTCGCCCGAAACGCGCGTTGTCCTCATTACCGCATATGCCACGCCTGAGCTAGAAAAGCGTGCGCGCGAGCATCGGGTCGATCATTATTTGCCTAAGCCGTTTCCACTCGATCGGCTTGAGCAGATTGTGCGGGATGTGTTGCGCTAGCTACCCGCTGTTCTTCTGCCATTTTTGCAATCGTTTAGGGCGAATGCTTCGGCTATTCGTCCTTTTTTGTGTTCCTTGGTTTCTCGTGCGGTGCTTGGCTACGCCGGGCATTGCACGAGAAATGTACGTTTGGGACAGCAAAGCCGCCCCGAACCCCAGCATACAACAATGTATATATTGGCTCTGGTATCAGTTGTGTGTCACACAAGCGTCATTGCGTCAGTTTGTGATGCGCGATACAATTCCATCTGGGCGCGCAGAGCCATTTGCGCGTGTTGCAGTACAGGAGCCAGCGCATGGTGCAATCGTATCCGGGCCTTTTGCTGGTGGCAATGATTATTTTAACCCTCTTTTTGCTGCCCTATCTTGGCGATGATCGGCCACGCCCGAGTGAGCGAACAGGGCGCACTGAGGAGCTACATATTAAGCCCAAACGCGAGCAATAAGCCGCTTATCTTAGCCCCATCAACGAGTACAGGCCGCGCATCGCGTGGCCTGTACTCGTTGATGGGTGGGCTACGATTTGGCCTGTTCCACGCAGCCCCGCTTGGCGAGCAGTTCAGGTACCAACCCATAAATGACGTTTTCGGTCGCCATGATATGGTCAAGCATCGATTGGCGCGCGGCCTCGCTATTGTGAGTGCGAATGGCGTCGAGGATGCGCCAGTGGTATTCGGTAGAATGCCCGAGTACCTGTACCGAGTGATAGATAATCGCATCGAGCACTTCGGTCATGGCGGCCTGAATTTCGGTTACTGCTTCGAGGAGGCGTGGGCTGTGGGCCGCGCGTGCGATGCCAATATGGAAGCGCGCATCACCAGCGCGGTAGGCTTCGAATTCGTGCTCACGCCCGTCAATCGCGCCAGTAAGCGTTTCAAGCTCGGCAATTTCTGCGCCCGAGGCGCGCTCGGCGGCAAAAGCTGCGGCGGCGCTCTCGATCGCGCGGCGGTAATCGAGCAGGGCTGGCAGCCCTTCGCGGTGGCGGGTGAGCACTTCGGGCAGGCGGCGGGGGCCGGGCATTACCGGCCAGCGTGCTACAAATGCGCCGCCACTGCGCCCGCGCCGTACTTCGAGCCAACCCGCCTGCACCAGGTTTTGTAGCGCGACACGCAGCGTCGAACGGCTGACGCCCAGCTGCACGGCCAGCTCGCGCTCGGCGGGCAGCCGGTCGCCTGGGCTGAGCAGCCGCGCTTTAATCGCCCCGACAATCCGCTCCATCGTTTCTTCCAGCGGGTTGGGGCTACGCACTGAAGTGAAAATATCGTCGCGCGTCACGTATGTAAGTCCAGGCACCGCTTACTGTCTGGCGAGCTGTTGCAGCTCGTACAGTTTCGTCAGCGCTTCAAGCGGCGTGAGTTCGTTGATATTCAGGCGGCGTAGCAGCTCGATCGCCGGGCTTGGGGCAATATCGAAGAGTGCCAGCTGCCCGATCTGCTCGGGCGGCACGACTTCGCGGCGTTTGCGCTCGGGCTGTGGCATTGCCGCAGCAGCGCCATTCGGGTGGGGCGCGCGGCGATATTGCTCTAGCTCGGCGAGCAGCTCATTCGCCCGGCGAATGACTGCGCGCGGGATGCCCGCTAGCTCGGCGACATGAATTCCATAGGAACGATCGACGCCGCCGCGCCGCAATTCGTGCAGAAATACCACGCCATCTTCTTGCTCGACAGCCGCCATATGGTAGTTATGCACGCGCGGTAGCGTTTGCTCAAGCTCGGTAAGCTCGTGGTAGTGAGTGGCGAACAAGGTGCGGCAGCCGAGGCGCGGCTCGTTATGGATGTATTCGACGACGGCGCGGGCAATTGCCATGCCGTCGTAGGTGCTGGTGCCGCGCCCAACCTCGTCGAGCACAATCAGGCTGCGCCTGGTGCTCTGCACCAGCAATGCGGCGGTTTCGGTCATTTCAACCATAAAGGTGCTCTGGCCGGTTGCAATGTCGTCTTGTGCGCCAATACGGGTGAAAATACGATCGACCAGACCAATCGTGGCGGCATCAGCAGGCACAAACGAGCCGATCTGTGCCATCAGCACAATTAGCGCTACCTGGCGCATCACCGTGCTTTTGCCGGCCATATTCGGCCCGGTAATGAGCATGATCTGGCAATCGCTGGTGTCGAGTGTAGTATCGTTGGCGATGAACGATTCATCGAGGCGCTGCTCGACGACCGGGTGCCGCCCGCCGCTGATTTCGAGCGCCGTGCTATCGTTGAGGGTCGGGCGGATGTAGCGCCCGCGTACAGCGGCTTCGCCCAGCGCGGCATACACATCGATTGCAGCAAGCGCACGCGCCGTGCCAAGCAGCCGCTGGCCGTGGCTGGCGACGGCGGTGCAGATGCGGCGGAAGACATCGATCTCAAGCTCGTTGAGCTTCTCTTTGGCGCGCAGCACCACGTCTTCGTGCTCTTTCAGCGCGGGGGTGATATAGCGCTCGCCGGTTGTTAGTGTCTGCTTACGAATGTAGTCGCTCGGTACTTTGTCAGCAAAGGTGCGCGCTACCTCGATGTAATACCCAAAGACTTTGTTATAGCCCACGCGCAGCGATTTGATACCAGTTCGTTCCTGCTCAATCGGTTCAAGCTCGTTGATCCAGGTTTGCGCGCTCAGGCTGCGCTCGATGATGTCGTCCATGTGCCGGTCGAAGCCTGGGCGAATGGTGCGGCGAGGCTGCTCGCCATTCTCTTCGGCGGCGCGTAGGTAGTTCGATGCGCCCAGCAGTGCGGGTGGATCATCGTCAAGCGCTTGCTCAAGGAAGTCTAGCACATCGGCGCAGATATCGAGGGCCGTGCCGGATGCTTGCACCTGCGGCTCGGTGGTGGGAGCCAGGAGCGGTGCGTGCGTAGCGGGCGTATGGTGGGTACTTATCGCTGGCTGGCTAGCTGAAATCGGCGTGGTAGGCGCTTCTTCCCAATCATCGTCACCAAATAAATCATCGTCGGCATAGCGCGGCGCGATACTGCGCCGGGCCTCGCGCTGTTCGCGCAAGCTGCCTGGTGCCTTAGCTGTAGTATGCGCCACAGGTGCAGTTGCCTCGCTATGTTCAGTGCTCACGATTTCTGACGGTGGTGGCTGCACATCGAGCGGCGTTTGCAAGGCTTCTTCCTGCTTCTCACCGCCGCCAGCCTGGGGCAGCCAGCCGCTCAGGGCATCGGCCAGGGCTGGCAAGGCGCGTAAGCCCTCGCGCAGGCGCACCATGTCGCGCGGGGTAGCGACCGTAATACCTTGCAGCACGCGGTTCACCACGCGCTCAAGATCGCCAACATGCTTCAGCTGCTCGCGCACAGTGGCACGCAGCAGGGTATCGTCGAAGAAATGCTGAACGCCTTCCTGGCGCGCATCGAGCTGTTCCAGGTCGATTAACGGCTGCGAAAGCCAGCGGCGCAGTAAGCGCCCGCCCATCGGGGTGCGCGTATGATCGAGCACACCAACCAACGAGTCTTTGACTTTCCCGCTTGAGCCTTCGAGAATCTCAAGGTTGCGCCGCGTCTGCGGATCGAGGAACATGGTGCCGCCGCTTGAGTAGGCGCGCAGCGAGGTGATCTGGTGGGCGGCGTTGCGCTGAGTTTCGTGAATATACTGAATGATCGCGCCAGCCGCACGCACGGCCAGAGGTTTGTCGCGCAGCCCACATCCATCCAGCGAGTGTACCCGTAGCTGAACCAGCAGGGCATCGGTAGCGGTACTGAGCTTCCAGCGCCAGGCGGGCCAGCCAGTGACGTGGCCGTGTGCCCAGCGAGCAATATTCTCACGTTCAACCCGCCGTGCGACGCGCTCGCTGGGCAGTAGTTTCTCGCGCTCGCCCTTGGTCATAAATTCCAGGTCGTGCTCTAGCTGTGCGCTGGCCGGGTTAAGCCCTGGCAGGCGAAGTTCGGTGTCGTCGGGCACGAGCACTTCGCTGGCTTGCAGTCGGGCTAATTCGCCATGCGCCTGGGTGGTGGCGCGCTCGCCGCCAAATTCGGTGCAGGCAAACTCGCCGGTGCTTAGATCGGCATAGGCGATACCCACGCGCACGCCTTCGGCGATCACCGCCACTAGGTAATTGTTTTGGGTAGGGGCGAGCATGCCGCTGTCGATGACGGTGCCAGGGGTGATGACCCGTACCACCTCACGGTCGACAATATCGCGGCGGCGCTCACTCTGCTCAAGCCCGGCGGCGAAGACTGAGCGTGGCCGGGTGTCGGATTTGCTCGAAGCCGTTTCTGAAACCTGCTCGGCGATTGCAACCCGGTAGCCTGCGCCTACCAACGTACTTACGTAGCGTTCGATCGCGTGGTAGGGCATACCAGCCATTGGTGCGCGCTGCTCGGCCTTGGTTTTTTTATGGTTGGCAAATTTCTTATAGGTAAGCGTCACTTCAAGCAGGTCAGCGATCAGCTTGGCATCATCGTCGAAGGCTTCGTAGAAATCGCCAAGGCGATAGAGCAGCACCGCGTCGGGGTGCCCAGCTTTCAGCTCGCGATATTGAATATACCAATTAACGAGGTCGAAATCGGGGAATTCAGCAGCAAGCCGATCGCGCAGCTGGCGCTGCTGGAGACGGCGGTCGAGCTGGCTCATTGCTCCATGCTCCATTCATACGTTTTGGCTCTTAAAACACGGTGCATTATAGCACGGCGGTGAGAATAAAACAAATGTTCTGCACTTATTTAACTGATTTTTTGCCATTTCAATGCCAAATTGTAATTTTCTAGCTTCACTTTCTTATCAGTAACACCTTGCTCATCATGATATAATAAATTTCGGTTGTTCGGCTGTGGCACCACGTAAGCGGTTGCCGGGCTACGCCAGCCGCCGCACGGTGCAACACATAGTGCGGCGTTTGTTCTCTTTATAATAAGGTTTCGATGTAGTTTTGTGGCGGCTGCGAACCTGCAGAGTCCTCTAGGTAAATGGTTCGCAGAATTACGTTTTTACACTCGTGGTGTGCTGCCGGTTGGCGTGCAGCAGCGCTGTGCGTAAACACCTATGGCGACACGGTTTAGGCCGCTTGCTCTGCCCCATCGCGTATTTAACGGCGCGATGCACTGGAGCGCATGCTGCATCATGTATACCGATTCAGCGACGCCCCAGTAGGCTGCCATTTTACTCACACAATTTTGCAAGGCCAGCGCGCAGGGTCGCGCGCTTACGAGGAGGGCTTGTCCCATGTCGGATGACACAATGATTATACGGTTTTGGGGTGTGCGCGGCAGCTACCCGGTGCCGGGGCCACGAACCGTTCACATCGGCGGAAACACCGCCTGTGTCGAAATACAGGCCGGTCAGCATACGCTCATTCTTGATGCTGGCACGGGTATTATCAACCTCGGCACCGAGCTTATGCGCCGCTCGCGCACAAATGGTGGGCAAGCGGTTACCGCCACAATTCTCTTCAGCCATATGCACAACGATCATACCCAGGGTTTCCCGTTTTTTGATCCTGCCTATGTTGGTGCTAGCACGCTGCATATTCTTGGCCCCAAGGTGTTTGAGAGTGATTTAGAAGAAACCCTTTCACACGCGATGTTGCCGCCAAGTTTTCCAGTTGCCCTAGAAGATTTGCCCTCGCTAAAAATCTTGCGGAATGTAAATGAAACAGATATTGTGCTGATTGGCCCGCGCGAAGCCGATGTACAGGTATTGAATATTTACCACAACGAGATTGATCCATCGGCTGATCTGGTGCGCGTGCGTACCTACCATAGCTATGCTCACCCGAAAAGCGGTGTCAATATTTATAGCATTGCCTGGCGTGGTAAAACCGTGGTATACGCCACCGACACCGAAGGCTATGTGCAAAGCGACCAGCGCCTGGTGAAATTTGCTAAAGACGCCGATGTGTTAATTCATGATGCCCAGTATCGGATTGAAGATTATACTAACCCGGCCAAGCCCAAACAAGGCTGGGGCCATAGCACGCCGGATATGGCAATGGCGGTTGCGCAGGCATGTAATGCTAAACAATTAGTGTTGTTTCACCACGAGCCAACATACGACGATGCGACCATTCGTATGATTGAGCAGGAGGCGCAGAAGGTATTCCTACCGACGCTAGCGGCCTACGAGGGGATGGAGCTGAAGATTTAGCAGTAACGAGTGGCTATCAGGTAAGGGGCAGGGTAAAGAAGAAGGTGCTGCCTTTGCCTGGTGTGCTGACGACCCAGATCCGCCCGCCATGTGCTTCGACTACGAGCCTGCAGAAGGTAAGACCCAAGCCAGTACCGCCGCGCCGTTCGCCCACCTGGCTAAACTTCGCGAAGATCTTCTCCTGATCTTGTGGTGCAATCCCTATTCCTTCATCAATCACTGCAAAGGTGCCCGACGGTACTGGCGCGCCATCCACTGCTACCGCAGTATAGTGGTTGTCGGGCGGGGTTACCAGGGCACGTAGCTTAATAGTGCTATCGGCCCCGCTAAACTTCAGCGCATTACCCAGCAGGTTTTGCATTACCCGCATAATCAGCTCACCATCGGCATGCGCCAAAAGCGGTTCGTTCGGGAAATCGCACTCAATCGCTACGTGCTGTTCGCGCGCCAGCGAGGAAAGACTATCGATTGCGCGTGTCAGTAATGGCTGCATATGCGTGCTACGCTGATTAACGGGCATGCGCCCGGCTTCGAGGCGGTTCACGTCGAGCAAGGCATTGATCATATCGAGCATCTGCATTGCGCTGGCGTATGCAATACTCATCACGCTTTGCTGGGTTTTAGCTAGCTCGCCAGCTACCCCTTTTTGCATCAGCTCGATCGATGCCATAACACTTGAAAGCGGGCTGCGCAGGTCGTGGACGATCATATTTGTGAGATCCTGGCGCAGCCGGGCCGATTCTTTTGCTTCGCTGATGTCGCGTAATACCAGCAGCGCACCACCGCTACTTTCGCCACTTTGCAGCGCTGTGAGCACCGCCCATTCGAATGTGCGGGGTGTGGCACTTTGCTCGTTCAGCTCGCCGCTAGCGAAGGAGCTGCGCCCGGCCATTACCTGATCAAGCTCACGGCGTAATAACAGCCACTGCTCGGGAACATATGCCGTTGTGGCTTCCCAAATATCAAGAAAGTGCTCGATGCGAATATTTTTTGGCATCTGGGCTGGCAGCGCGCCTAATTGGTGTAGCGCAGCATTGGTAATTGCCACCTGCCCTTCGGAAGTGACGAGCATAATACCATCACGCGTTGAGGCGAGGATTGAACCCATCTGGTCGCGGCCATTACGCACGGCGTTGAACAGCTCCATGTTTTCAACAGCAACTGCGGCCTGGGTCGCAAATAGCACTACTACTTCACGATCAGGTGCCTCGGGTGCGCCAGTACCATAGTAAATACACAAGCTGCCGAGGGTGCGTTGCGTCGCGCGTAACGGCACGAGCAGTATTGTGCGAACCCCAACACGCGCCAGTGGTGCAGGTGGCGTATGTAATATTTCGGTACGACCATGGGAAATAACTTCGCGCAGCAGGCGGTTGATTTCAAGCGCTGGAGGCAGTGTCGGCCCGATCTGCACGACCGGGCGTGCCCGGCCCTCTTCTTCCAATAGCACGCATGCGCCCATGGCTTCGGTCATTTCGACCACGCCGCGCGCCGTCATGCTGAAAATTTCGTCTGCACTCCGCAAGGTTGTGTTGATCGCCATGCCTAAGGCGTTAAGCGCAGTAAGGCTGCGCAGGCTATGCTGAAGCTGGGTGTTCGTGCCAACCAATTCTTGGGCGCGGCGGGCCAGGGCTTGATCGATTTGCGCAAAGCGCCGGGCATTTTCGAGCGCGATGACGGCCTGGTCGGCCAGGGCTTCGAGCAAGTGCTGATCTTCAACCGTAAAATGCCCGCTCTTGCGCCGGTTGGTGGCCTCGATGACGCCGACCACCCCACCAACACCACGCAGCGGCACTGCGAGCAGAGTACGAGTGGTATATCCAGTTGTTTTGTCGGTACTTTCGTCGAAACGCGTGTCCTGCTGAACATCATCTACAATCACCGACTGCCCATGGGTGGCGACGTAGCCGGCGATGCCAGTACCGCGCGGCAGGCGGCGTCCAAGCAGCTGTGAACCAGTAGTGCCAGTCGTATACGTAAAGACCAGCTCGCCAGTTAACTCATCGTCGAGCAGCAGCGAAGCTTCTTCTGCATCGAGTAGCTCGGTTACTTGCTCGATAATGAGCGCAGGCACCCGCTCGGGGTCGAGTGACGAGCTAAGGATGCGGCCAATGCGGTTGAGGGTTGTCAACTGGCGCGCCTGGCGCTCGCTACGCTGATAGAGCCGTGCATTATCGATTGCGATTGCAGCCTGGGCGGCCATGGTCGTAAGTACATCAATATGCTCGGAGCTGTATTCGTAATCGGAGCGGTAGCTGCTAACCGATAGGACGCCGAGCAGCCGATCGTGGGCGAGAAGTGGCACCCCAAGCCAGGCTTTCGAGTTCTGGTAGTTGCTGAATGGGCGTGGCTGTACATCGCGCCGCAGGCATTCTTGGGGGTAATCGGCGGTTCGTAGTGGTTTGCGCTCGCGTACAACGATCCCGGCCAACCCGATTGCTGCTGACCAGCGCAGGCTCTGCTCTTGACGCTCGCCATCGTAGACCATATACGCCAGCTCTAGCTCGTTGGCTGGCTCTTCGTAGAAGGCAATAAAGAACATTGGCGCATCAATCAGCTGGCTGGTTGCCGTGTAGATCGCCCCCAGTAGTGTGTCGAGATCGAGCACACCGCTGAGCAGCCGCCCAATATCGTTGAGAGTATGCAGCTGGGCTATCTGCTCGTCGCGCCGGGTATCGATATCGAGCAGGGCGAGCGCTGGTGCGGCTTGCCCGGCGATTTGCGATAGCAGGAGCGGGCTTTCTTCACTCCAGAATGGCTGTTGCAGATATAGCCATCCAAGCAGCTCGGCGCGCGCTACGAGTGGGGCAAAGCACGCCAGCACCCGATTTGCATGAGTGCGCAGCACGAGCTGGCCGTTTGTGAGTAGTTGGAGTTCAACGGGGTTGGGGTGGAAAATTGGCTCACTGCTGCCTGCAAGCAGCCGCTCTGTGTCATTGCTACGCCATACCGCCTGGATGAGTGACGCACTAAAGCAGCTTTCGAGCATATTCATACAGCAGCGTGCGCCATCGGCGAGCGTACGTGTGTGTGACAGTTCGAGCACAAACTGTTTGTATGAGTGGCTTAGCTCGGTATCAGCCATTGGCAAATGCGCCATATAGCCGCTCCTGAGGTACGCATGCTATAATGTTGAGACATTCATCTTACCAGATTTACGGTTCTTTGACAAAGTTTGTTGCACATTCGTTAAGAAATTTCAATGCTCGTTAGGTTCAATATGGGGGCGGCGAATTCCGCATGTTTGACGGTGGAACGGGGGGTTGGTATAATCGGGGGATAGTGTTCAAATTCTCAGCAATACGCGCCAGGAGGCTTTTGCATGGACCCGGTAACCTACCTTACAACCTTCTCCTCGACCTTCGGAGCGCTTGAGTGGCTCTGCCTGATTGCCCAGGTTGCGCTCGCGGTTGCCGGAGTGTACCTCGTATTTCTGCGAGCCGAACCGCACCCGGTTCGCCGCAATGCCTCGCGCACACTTGGCTATGCGCTGCTGGCAGTAGGTGCGCTGGGCGTGCTGTTTGGTGCGCTACGGCTTGTTCCGGTGCAGCTGTTCACTATGCCAATCTGGTTTACCATTGTAACAGTGCTTGAGGTAGTGCTGGCTGCATATGCTGCCTATCTCTTACTGTCGGTATTGCCAGGGCGCGTGGCGGCATACGACGAAGCCAACCGCAAGGGTGGGCGGCGTAACCTGTCCCGCACGCAACCAGCGCTGCAGGCTAATGGGAGCAACGGCGTCCAAACCATTGGTGTCCCGCGTCCACCAGCGACGACGACTCGCCGCGAGGCCCGCCGCGACCGCAAGCGCCGCTCGAAGTAACTACTGCACTCCAACCAGGCAAGAATCACCCGAGGACGAATGCCAAAAGCGTCATCCTCGGGTGTTTTTTACCTTTCCGTCGGTATTGAGTAGAGGCGCTGGTATGCCCCATAATAGCCATACACCAGCTTGACATAGTTACGGGTTTCAGCAAAATCGATTGCCTCGGTGAACCCATCGGGGTCGGCGACGGTGGTGCCGCCAGCCCAGCGCTGGGCATTCCCTGGGCCGCCATTATAGGCGGCCAGCGCACCCTGCAAGCTCCCTTGCATGCTATTGAGCTGGTGGCCCAGGTAAAATGCGCCGAAGCGAATACTCAGCGCCGGGCGATATAAATCTTGCTCGTGAAACTCAGCGATACCTAGATTCTGGGCAATGCCTTGGGCGGTGGCAGGCATAACCTGAGCTAGCCCACGCGCGCCAACCCACGAGGTTGCGCCTGGGTTGAACAGGCTTTCTTGCCGCAGCAGCGCATAGAGCGCCAGCGGGTCGAGCTTGTATTCACGCGCCTGGGCCAGCAGGACGCTGCTGTAGGGCGTGGGAAAGATCAGTCGGCGTAATGCTTCGGGGGCGTGAGCGAAGCTCGCATCGGGCGCGGCACGAGCCACATCTTCGGCGGCTTTGAGCGCAATGTAGGGCACATTGTGGTCGTACGCTAGCCGCGCCAACAGGTAGAGCTTGCTTGGGTCAGCATGCCAGGCACTGCGCGCGGCGTTCCACTCGGCGATCGCCTCGGGTTGCAGCCCTACATCATTCAAGGCGATGGCCCGGAGGACGGCTGGTGCCTGCGCTACCTCGGCGGGGTAGCCCTGCTCGGCGAGGTGCATGGCCGGTTGGTTTGACCACGCAGCCAGCCAGTCTTCGGTTGCGCGCCAGCTTTCGGCACTAATGGGCGAATCGAGCGTCACGGTGCCGGTGATCGGCGTACCCAGCAAATCGGCGGCGCGGGTGGCATAGTACGAATCGGGCGCGGCGTCGCGAGCGGCTGCGAGCAACGTCGGGTATTCGGTGGCCTGCGGCCCCAGCGTTAGCGCCGACCAGAAGGCGGCCTGGGATGCAACAATTCCCTGAGTATGCTGGCGCAGCGTTTCCCAGGCATTGCGTGCTTCGGCGGTGCGGTTGCGCTGGAAGAGCGCCCAGCCTGCGCTATACAGCGCGTCGTGCGCCTGTTCGCTGGCCGGGTAGCGCGCGCCCAAATCCAGCTGTTGCCGAATGACACCCTCGCTGTCGTTCAGGCGGCCCAGCAGGGTGGCGGCGCGGCTGAGCGCTTCGGGCGCGCGCGGGTCGTCGGGGTAGGCAGTGGCGAACTCGCGGTAGCCATCGATTGCGGCCTGGGTATCGCCTTGCTGCCCGCGCGTCTGCACCCAATCGAGCTGGGCCTGGCGGCCGGGCTCGCTATTAGGCGCTTCGGCGGCAATGGCGGCGAGCTGTTCGAGCGCGCCTGTAAAATCGCTGCTGCCGCGCTGGGCCAGTGCTTTAAGGCGGCGCAGCTCACGCGCATCGTCGCCGCTGGCGCTGGCAATCGCCGTATCGTAGAACGGCAGCGCGCTGTTCCACTGCTCGTGCCGGGCATACACCTGTGCAGCGGCGGCGGGTGCCAGCCCGCCCTGCGGGTCGGCAATCAGCGCGGCCACAGCGTCGAGTGCCTGGGAGGTGGCGGGTAGCTTTTCGGCCAGCTCACGCCGCCACGCGCGTGCGTCGTTGGCGACACCTTGTGTATCGGCCAGCGCTGCCGCCTCGCTCAGAATCCGAGCGCGGTATTCGGGCGATTCGGCGAAGCCTAGCAGTGTGCGGTACAGCGCAAGCGCGGCATCGTTCTGGCCCAGCTGTTTGCGCAGCGCAATTGCTTTTTCATACGCGCCCGCCCGTTCGCCCGCCACAATATCGCTGCGGGCGGCGGCTTCGTAGCTCTGCGCGGCTGGCTCATTCTGGCCGAGCGCTTGCTGCTGGGCCGCTTCGCGCAAGCGGGCGTAGGGTTCGAGCACGGTATTGAAGGTGCGATAGCGCTCGTACTGCGCGACGGCGCTGGCCCAGTCGCCCGCAGCTTCGTAGCTGCGCGCCAGCAGAAATACCGCGCGGGCATAGAGATCCTCGGGCGGCTGGTTGGGGCCAGGCTGTGGGCCACTGGCTAAGAATGCGCGCAGCGCCTCGATCGCTGAAGTCCAGCGCGCGCGTAGCACAAAGCTTTCGGCAAGATAGAAGGCGGCGGGGCGGGCTTCGGCACTAGTAGGGTGCGCATCGAGCAGCGCGCGGGTGTCGAGTGCAGCATCGTCGTATTCGCCCACGCTGCGGGCCGCAAGCGCACGATTCAGCAGCTCGGGGGCGGGCAGCGCGGTAAGCGCGGGGGTGGCGGTGGCGGCGCGGGTGGCACTCGGTGCGCCAGCCGGAGCTGTGGCAGCGCCGGGTGCTGAAAACGAAACAATATCGCAGCCCGCAAGCAGCAGCGCCAGCACAAGCCAGCCAACGCGTCGTGGTGGTTTGTTCATGCGCGCTATTGTACCATGGCAGGAAAGCGGAAGGGTGAAGGAGGAGGGATGAAAGGCGAAGGACGAATACGCATATTCGTCCTTCGCGATGTGTCCGTATGCACCGGATTTGTGCTGTCCGTGGGGCCTAGCTTTCTAGCCGACCTGTGGTTGGCGGCTGCGGTGCTGGCGCGGCGGGCGGATTTGGTCGGTTGCCGGGCGTGCCATTCGCGCCAGCATAGTTGGCCATATCGGTGAAGACTTTGATGGTATCGACCGGCAGCGGGAAGATGATTGTGCTATTCTTCTCAACTGCGATCTCGGTGAGGGTTTGCAGGTAGCGCAGCTGCAGCGTCACCGGCTCGCGTGCGATCACGTCGGCGGCTTCGGCCAGCTTTTGCGAAGCTTCGAATTCGCCTGCGGCATGGATGATCTTGGCGCGCTTCTCGCGCTCGGCTTCGGCCTGCTTGGCCATGGCGCGCTGCATGCTCTGCGGCAGCTCCACGTCCTTCACTTCCACAATCGTCACCTTCACGCCCCAGGGTTCGGTCTGCTCGTCGATAATCTTCTGCAAGCGGCTGTTCAGCTCTTCGCGATGTGCCAGCAGGGTGTCGAGGTTCACCTGCCCAACTGCGCTGCGCAGGGTGGTCTGGGCGATCTGCATGGTGGCGCGAATGTAGTCCATCACCTTCACCACCGCCAGGCTCGGGTTCACAACCATGAAGTACAGCACTGCGTTGACTTTAATCGTCACGTTGTCGAGCGTGATGACCTCTTGCGCGGGCACATCCATGGTGATGACGCGCGTATCGACGCGCACCATGCGCTCGAAGATTGGGATGAGCAAGAACAGCCCCGGCCCGCGCGGCCCAACCAGGCGGCCTAGGCGAAACACGACGCCGCGCTCGTATTCGGGCACGATCTTAATCGCCGAGAGCACGACCATCAGCGCAAGAAACAGGAACACGGCGAGGCAGAGCAGGAAAATAGCACCGTTCATAAGTACTCCTTTCAGAGCAGTGGGCAACGTAACTACACGATAGTAGCGACGAATAGCGAACAATACGCGGCGAAGCTGGCGTTTGAATTCCTCAATACCCCACCGCGCCCATGGCTATGCTACTGGCGCTGGAGCATCGAGGTGGCGCACCACCAGGTGCAGATTATGCACCGAAACTACCCGCACCCACTCGCCCGGCTCGGCGGCCTCGCCATCGACAATCGCCTGCCAGAGCGCGCCATCGATAAATACCATGCCATCGGGTGCGAGCCGCTGGCGCACTTCGGCCAGCTTGCCAACCATTGCTTCCTGGCCGGTTGTGACCGGCCGCTGGCGGCTGCGCAGCGCTAACCACACGGCCAGCGCCACAAAGGTAGCCAGCGCCAGGCCCACCAGCACAATCGCCCATACAGCGATGAACGCGCCCGGAGCCTGCGCCGGGTCGATAATATTGAGTGCGCTCACGGTCATAAGCGCCATTCCGGCTATCGCTAATGCGCCATGGGTATGCGCCACGAATTCACCCGCCATCAGCGCGAGCGCCAGCACTAACAGCCCCAGCGCCCACAGGCGAAGGGGTAGAACAACCAGTCCCAGCCCGGCGGCGAGTAATAATACCACGCCAATGCCTGCGAACAGGCTGGTACCAGGCGCGGCAAATTCTAGCCCGATTGCAATCACACCCAGCACCAGCAGCACAAACGCCAGGGTCGGGTCGGCCAGGGCCAGGCGCAGACTTTCCCAGGCGGTCGGGCTAACTTCAACCACGGTGTGGCCCAGCGCTGCAATCGTCACGCTGCGGCCATCCAGCAGCGATATCTGCCGCCCTTCGAGCAAGGTTAACAGCTCAGCGCTGCTGGCTGCCACCAGATCAACCGCCGGTGGCCGCAGCGCACTGGCCTGCTGGTTGTTCAGCACCACACCTGCGCGTACCGCCTGCTCGATCCAGGCGGTGTTGCGGCCATGCGCGGCGTTCCAATCGCGTAGCTGCCTGGCGACCCCATCAAGCAGCATGTCGCGGGTTTGCTGGCTCAGCGCGGCATCTACCTGCGTAAGCGGGCTAGGGCTGCCGAAGCTGCTGCCAGGCGCGACGGCGGCGATCTGTGCGGCGCTGAGAAACAGCGCGCCAGCTGCGCCTGACTCAGTTCCCTGCGTAATATACACGACGACCGGCACTTTCGCCGCCGCAATTTCGCCCGCAAAGGCGCGCGCCTCGCTCAATACCGCGCCGCTGTTGCTCAATTCGATTATTAACGCGCTGGCGTTGGCTGCCTCGGCCAGGTGCAGGGCGCGCTGTAGGTAGCCGGTGCTCACGGCAGTGAGCGTGCCGCTGACGGTCGCGCGGTAGAGCGGGCCAGCGGCGGGCGGCTGGGCCAGCGCGCCTGGCACGAGCAGCAGCACGATTAGCAGAATGAAGGGAATGTACAGGCGTCGCATCGCAGCGCAAGCCTTTCGCAGAATCACCGGGCGCGATTCTTTCCCGGCAGGGCACCAAGCCCCATGGCTGTGCGCTTGATCTATGTATTGGCGTTCACAAGGTCGCAATTGTATTCCTTGCCCGTGCGGTTCGATGTTGAATGGCCGCGAATGCCCGCGAATAGCCGTAACAGGCGCACTCGCTGCGCGCATGATACCGCGTTTTCGCGCGCGCCGCTTGCGCTATTCCGCTGGTGCATCAGGCTCGGCGCTAGCGCCGGGCGTGCCGCGCGCAATGAACTTCTTGATGCGGCGCTCGAAGGTGGCACGCGGCAATAACACGCGGCGCCCGCAGGTTTCGCAGCGCATGCCAATTTCGGCACCGAGCCGCACCACGCGCCAGGTATTGCCGCCGCACGGGTGTGGTTTACGCGTCTGCACAACGTCGCCGATATACAGCTCGATCGGTGGGGTAGGCATGGCGCTATGCCTCGTCAATTGCGCGCTTGGCTTGCACCCACAGCGCTTCTTTTTCGGGCACGCTCAACGCTGCCATGGTGCGACCCTGGGCTTCCAACAGGTGCTGCATAGTGGCGTAGCGCTGGCGGAATTTGGCGATCGCGGCGCGCAGGGCGCTTTCGGCATCGAGCGACAGGCGATAGGCCAGCTTGGTAACTGCCAGCAGCAGGTCGCCGAATTCCTCTTCCACGCGCCGGGCGCGCGTCGCGTTGTCGGGGTACGGCTCGGTGGTGGCAGCGGCGCGCACTTCATTCAGCTCTTCGTGCAGCTTATCCCAGGCCCACTGCGGGTCGTCCGAGTCGAATCCCGCCTTAGCGGCCTTGCGAATGGTTTCCTGCGCGGCCATCAGCGCGGGCAGCGCAGGCGGGATGCCGTCGAAGATGCCGCGCGGGGCCTTGCCGTCGGCGGCGCGCTCGGCCTGCTTGATTGCGTCCCAGTTCGCCAGCACTTCGCCGCTGTCGCTCACAGTCACGTCGCCGAAGACGTGTGGGTGGCGGCGGATAAGCTTGGTTGCGATCTGCTCGTAGACATCGCCAATATCGAATTCGCCCGCCTGGCGGCCAATTTCGCTGTGCATGAGCACGCTGAGCAGCACATCGCCCAGCTCTTCCGCCAGCGCGGCGGTGTCGTCGGCGTCGAGCGCTTCGAGTACTTCGTGGGTTTCTTCCAGCAGCTCGGGCCGCAGCGACTGGTGGGTCTGCTCACG
>JAFEAS010000030.1:29074-37016 GCA_018266315.1 Chloroflexi bacterium SZAS-1
GCGCAGGTCAGGTGGTCGAGGTCGTCCTGGTGGTCGAGCGCGTGCAGCGGCACCGTCCATACCCGCTCGTCGTCTGCGACCCCGGCGGCGCGCACCAGCGTCACCGGGTGGTCGGCGGGGTAGCGTTCCATCAGCGAGAGCTTGGCCTCGGAAGCGACGCGCCGATTGTAGACCTGACAGAGCAGCGCCGGGCGGGTTGTTAGCAGCGGGAAGGGCGTGAGCGGCGGCGTGTACTCGTGGCCGTGCAGCGAGGCCCAGCTTGCGGACGGCTGACGATCGCCATCTGAGGACGGATTTGCGTCAGCCTGGGCTGTCGTGATCGGCAGTCGGTCGTCAGTCGCCGCAGGCACGAGATCAAGCGCGTCGAGCAGCTGCAAGCCGTGCTCCAACGGGTCGAAGCCCAGCGCGGCGCATACCGGCTCGATGAAGCTCACCCCGGCTACAATCTGCGTGGTGATGCCGCGCGCGCGCGCCTGGGCCAGCAAGTGGCGCGTGGTGGCCTCGGCGACCAGCGGGTGGCCGGGCACGGCGTACACCAGGCTTTCGCCGCTGGCCGCGCGCTCAATCAGTTCGGAGACGATCTGGGCATAGACCTCGCCGAATGCGCCCGCCGTCTCGTAGCGCGCATCGAAGGAGCGCAGCTCGGTTGTGGGCGGCAGCCCGGCGACGGTGGGGTGAATGGCGGTGCGCAGGTACAGGAGCGGGGTGTGCTGAAGCAGCTCCCAGGCCTGGCGCGTGAGCAGCCCGGCGTCGCCCGGCCCCAGGCCAAGAATCGTGATGGTTGCCAATCAAAAACCTCTTCCGTGTATAGGTGCGACCGGTGGCGCCTCATTATACCGCGATAGCCGACGAACGACCGCTATATGTACCACAGAGACACAGAGACACTGAGATTTTATATTGTGCTTGCGCCCTGCGCTTTCTGCCTTCGGTCGTCTGTGGTCAGTCGTCTGTCGTCTGTTGACCGCCGCTGAAAGATGCACCGCAGAGACACAAAGGCACCAAGATTTTGCCTTTTGCTTTTTCCCTTCTGCCTTCTGCCTCTATTGCCCAATCGCTGCCAGCAGCTGCGCGGCGGCATCCAGCGCGGGCTTGTAGCAGTGCGGCGGGCCATCGCACCAGGCGCGCGCGTGGGCGGTTGTAGCGTGCTGGCGGGCCTCGGCGTGCTGCCCGGCATCCATAGCGAGCCGCGCCAGGAACAGGTGAATGTCGGCCTGTTTCAGGCGGTACTCGCAGCGATCCGCAATGGCGAGCGCCTCGTTGGCATCGGCGCGGGCCTGGGCGGCGTTGCCGCTGCGCCGGTGCCACTTCGCCCAGGCCAGCAGAATGTCGGGTTCTAGCTCAATCAGATTAATCTTGCGGCAGCGCGTCAGCGCCGTGGTGAGGTGCACTTCGGCCTCGGCTAATGAGCTGCGTGCATGCTCAACGCCTTCGGCCTGTGCCACCAGCGCCGCGCCGATCAGCCACTCGGCGCGGATGATGTCGCGCTCGTTGTGATTGACATCGGCAAGCGCGTGGGCGCGGCGGGCGGCTTCGAGCGCCGCATCTGGTGTATTCATCAGCAGTGCGCGTAGGACTCGATAGGCCCACACAATCCCCTCGGCTTGCTGGTCGTTGTGCCGCTCAAATAACGAGTGTGCGAGGCCAAGCTCCGCTTCGGCCTCCTCGAACAGGCCCTGGTAAGTCCGTAATCGGCCAAGGTTCTGATGTCCGATGGCTTCGTGCCGCTCATCTTCGATTTCGTGGCATAGCGCGATGCTACGCCGCAGATTGCGCTCGGCTGCGGCTAGTTCACCGAGAATGAATTGCTGACTGGCGAGGTTGCCCAGGCCAATCGCGAGGTTGCGCTTATCATCTGCCGCTTCTCGGATTGCGTTGTGTCGCTCAAACAGCGGCACCGCGCGGCGCGGCTGCCCAGCCAGGCTGTAAGCATTCGCCAGCGCTGTTAATGTCCACGCCTGGTCGTTTTCAGCGCTTAATCGTGGCGGCCGGGCCTCGCCATCCGGGAACAGCGCGAGCAGCAATTCGATGCAGGTCTGGTATGCACCCAGCCTATAGTAGAGTGGATGACCGAGCCGCTCGTAATAGAGGTTGCACGCGTGGTCGTAGCGCCCGGCGCGCACCGTATGGTGGTATAGCTCAATCACTGGTAGCAGGTCGTCCAGGGTTTGAACCTCATTCTTATCTGGCGCGGGAATAGCGGCAAAATAATCATACAGGCGGGTGTGTACCCGCGATTTGTTTGCCAGGCGCTCGTAGGCGTAGCCGCGCACCACCGGGTGCAAATCGTAGCGCGCCTGCTGGCGGTCGAAGAACAGCAGCCCGCGCTGCTCAAGCTCGTCCAGCGCCTGGTCGAAGCGCGCGCTGTCGGTATAGTTATTCAGCGCGGCTAAGGCATCGTAGGGCATGGGGCTGCGAAAGGCAGCCAGGCGGCTCAGCAGCCCGCGCTTCGGCGCGTCGAGCTGGTCGTAGGCAACCTGCAGGATGTGGTGTTGCGCCTGGCCCTTCAGCTCGGGCAGCACCTGGTACTGGCTGGCCACGCGAATATCGCCGGGCGTGCGCCGGTGCTTCTTCACTACGCCTGCCAGCAGCCGTAGTGCCAGCGCGTGGTAGCCATAGGGCGCGCAGGCAGCCATAATCTCGGCGCGCGTGCCGCGAATGCCCTGCGTCTGGAAGAAGGCCACCGCGTCGTCGGGGTCAAGCCGTTCCAGATCATGGCGGTCGCAGCCCGCCAGCTCATCCAGCTCGCGCGGGAACAGTCGGCTGGTGACCAGAATGCGGCTCAGCAGCGGCAGCGTGGCGGCAGCGCGCAGAAAGCGTGCGGCGTGTGGGCTAACGCAGGCGCGGTGCTCGCCCTGCTGTTCGCGCGCAACCGCGTCGCCCTGGTAGGCCGCGCCCAGGCTGGCATAGGCGCGAAGCTCGCGCTCGAAGCCATCGAGTACCAGCAGCAGGCGGCGCGTTTGCAGCAGGCCTAGCAGCGCCCGCACTTTGTCGTGGGTCGAGGGTAGATCGCGCGGGCTGATGTCGCCAGCGCTAGCGTAGACAATCGCCTCATTCAGGAATGCCTCGAAGCTGGCCCCAGTTTCGTAGAACGACCACCACAGCACCCCCTCGAGGCGCGCGGCCTCGGGCAGGCGGCAGGCCGCTGCATCGGTTGGGGCGTCGGCGGTCGCGCCGGGCAGTGCCAGCCCGAGCACATCGCGCTGTAGCCAGGCCCAGCCCAGCGCCGATTTGCCCATGCCGCCAATGCCAATCACCGCTAGCACTGGCTGCGCCCTCGCACCGAGCCAGCGGCTGAGCATGGTGCGCTCGCGCACCCGCCCGGTAAACCCGGATTGGATCGGGTAGGGATGCGCGAAATTGGGCTGCGGCGGGTGCGGCAAGGCGGCACGCGCAGTGCTGGCCTCGTGCTGTGCGATGTCAGCAGCTAGCTCGTCAATCTCGACTTCGATCTCTGCGGGCGTGCTGATCCCTGCACGCGCCTGTTTTTTCTGAAGCTCAAGCAGGCGTCGCCGCTTGTGGTAAAGAATCTCATCGTCGCTCATAACCGGCGGTCTTGCAATCAGGTGGCGGCTCCAACGTCAATTATAGGCTAGCCGTAAGGCGTGCGTCAACGGCGACAAAAAGGTGGGAATACGCGATTTTGCGCAGCCTTCGGTCGTCGGTCATCACGCAACGCAACCAGGGCCGCAGAGCGGGTTCATTCGCTCGACGGCCCCGGTGGGTATGCTCGCTGATTGTAGCCTGGTTACCTACTGCGCAGCGGTTGGCGTTGGTGCGGTAGGTTGATCTTGCGCTGGCACCGGTACGGCGGTTGGTTCGGGGTAATCGGGGAAGACCGCGCGCCCGTCCTTTTTCGCCTTGGCGATCTCGTCATCCAGCAGCTTCTGGAAGGCGGTGCCGCGCGCCTGGTTGAGCTGCGCAGCGACCTGGCTATCGATCTGCGCCTGGGCTTGCTCGGGAGTGAGCGCAGGCACCTCGCGCAGCGGCTCAAGCAGCTTGATGATGTGGTAGCCGAACTGGCTCTTCACCGCTGTGGTGGTATATTCGCCCGGCTTCAGCTGCTTCACCGCCTGCTCGTACTCGGGCACAAACGTGCCTTCGCGCGTCCAGTCGTACTCGCCGCCCTTATCCTTCGAGCCAGGGTCATCCGATAGCTCTTTAGCCAGCGCGGCAAAATCTTCGCCGTTCTTCAAGCGATCGAGCGCTTTGTTGGCTTTCTCAAGCGCGGCGGCAAAATCAGCATCAGTTGGCGGCGTGCCACCCTGCAAATCACCGGCGGCAAAAAGAATATGCGCCGAGTGGAACTCCACGACTTTCTTCGCGGCCTCGGCCTGCACCTGCTGCTCAATCTGGGCGCGCACGGTGTCGGTAGTTACTAGCGTGTCCGAGATCTTCTGGCGCGCGAGGAAGAACGAGGCAAAGGTGCGGAATTCGGTGGAATCGCCGCTGGGGAGGCCCAACGCGCCCTGCACCACCTCGTCGAACGTGACCGTCTGGCCGCTCTGCGCGATCGAATCGCGGAATTGCTTAATCAGCGCGTCGACCTCGGTATCGCTGATGCTGATACCTTTTTGCTTGGCGAGCGTCAGTACGAGATTCTGATTCACAAACCCGTTTACACCGGCTACCAGCTCTTTTTCCACGTCCTGGCGCGAAGGCGTGGGTGTACCCGCTTGCGGTTGTTTTGCCAGTGCCTTCAGTACGAGGTCGATGCGCTTGTCGAGTTCCGGGCGCGAGAGGGTCATATTATCAACCCGCGCCACCGTTTGGCCGGCTGGGGCACCGCAGGCAACCAGTGCCAGCGCGGCAAGCAGGCCAATCATCCATCGTTTGAACACCTTGCTGCTCCTTATATAGTTCGTTGCCGTAGTGCCATATGTCGCGTTGTCGGTTGGTACAGCAACCGACAACGCGATAGTGTGCTAATCATCATTGAGCGACAGGATCGCCATAAAGGCTTCCTGTGGGATTTCGACATTGCCAACCATTTTCATGCGCCGTTTGCCTTCTTTTTGCTTTTCCAGCAGCTTGCGCTTGCGCGTGATGTCGCCGCCGTAGCACTTGCTCAGCACGTCTTTGCGCATGGCCTTAATCGTTTCGCGCGCAATCACCTTATTGCCAATTGCCGCCTGAATCGGCACCTCGAACATCTGGCGCGGGATGAGCTTGCGCAGCTTCTCCACCAGTGTGCGCCCGTTTGCATAGGCGAAATCGCGGTGCACAATCAGCGATAGGGCGTCAACGGCGGTGGTATTCACCAGAATATCGAGCTTCACCAGATCGGCCTCCTGGTAGCCCGCCAGGGTGTAATCGAGCGAGGCGTAGCCCTGGGTGCGCGATTTCAGCTGGTCGTAGAAATCGACCACAATTTCGGCCAGCGGAATGCGATATTTCAGTAGCACGCGCTGTGGGTCGAGGTATTCCATGGTTTCAAACGCGCCGCGCTTGGTGGTCACCAGATCCATAATCGTGCCGATGTAGCGCGTGGGTGCGATCACGCTGATGTGCATCACCGGTTCTTCAATGCTGGCGATCTTGGCGATCTCGGGCATCTCCGAGGGATTATCGACCAGCAGAATTTCGCCGTCGGTCTGGAGCACCTGGTATTCCACGCTGGGCGCGGTAATTAGCAGATCGAGGTTATATTCGCGCTCAAGCCGCTCGCGCACAATCTCCATGTGCAGCAGACCCAGGAAGCCGCAGCGGAAGCCAAACCCGAGCGCCGCCGAGGTTTCGGGCGCGAACGACAGCGCGGCATCGTTAAGCTTCAGCTTCTCCAGCGCCTCACGCAGGTCGATGTAGGCGTTCGAATCGACCGGGTACAGCCCGGCGAATACCATGGGCTTGGCCGGGCGGTAGCCTGCCAGCGGCTGCTCGGCGGGCGCGGCGGCGAGCGTTACCGTGTCGCCAACCTGGCAATCGCCCACTTCCTTCAGGCCCGTAGCAATATAGCCCACTTCACCGGTGCTAAGCTCGGCCAGCGGCGTCATGGTCGGGCGGAACGCGCCGAGCTCAAGCGTATCGGCCTGCACCAGCGTGCCCATCAGCAAAATCTTCGCGCCGCTGGTGAGCGACCCTTCCACCACGCGCACATACGCAATCACGCCTTTATACGGGTCGTAGTGCGAATCGAAGATCAGCGCGCGCAGTGGCCGATCGTGGTTGCCAACCGGCGGCGGCACGCGCTCGACAATCGCTTCGAGAATTTCGGGTACGCCGGTGCCCGCCTTGGCCGAAGCCATCAGCACTTCGTCTTTCGGCAGGCCCAGCACATCTTCAACCTCCTGCGCCACATGGTCGGGTTCGGCACCGGGCAGGTCGATCTTGTTCAGCACGGGAATAATCGTCAGGTCGTTTTCGAGCGCCAGGTACACATTCGCCAGCGTCTGCGCCTCGATGCCCTGCGACGCATCGACCACCAGAATGGCACCTTCGCAGGCGGCCAGCGCGCGCGACACCTCATAGGTGAAATCGACATGGCCGGGGCAGTCGATCAAGTTTAGCTCGTAGATCTCACCATCGCTGGCGCGGTAATCCATACGCACCGCCTTGGCCTTAATGGTAATGCCCTTCTCGCGCTCAAGATCCATCCCATCGAGCAGCTGATCGCGCCGCTCACGCGAGCTAATCGTGCCGGTCATTTCCAGCAGCCGATCCGAGAGCGTGGTCTTGCCGTGGTCGATATGGGCAATAATCGAAAAATTACGAATCCGGTTCTGATCTGGCATATGTTCTATTCGCCTGAGCGCCGGGTTGGTACAAAACCCCAGGCATGTACCCAGCGCAGAGAAATTGGCACCTTACGAAGGCTGCGTGCGAGTGGCACGCAGCACCATGGCTCAGTATAGCAGTAGAGTGCGGGGAACGCAAAGCGCAGGAGATGAGGAAACCCTTACCTGTTCTTAATACCCTCTTAGCATTGGCCGCATACCATAGCATAAATTGCACGCCATTGCACAGTGTACCTGCTGTTGCGTGGCCCCTGGAGCTGTGGTAGCATGCGGCTGCCGCCCGGAGCCACCCAATCGAGTGACCGAACCACCACGTGCTGGCAATATCGAAGGAGCTATACATGCGCGATCGGTATCTTCGGCAGCTGAAACTTGTTCACGATGATCTGCTGCGTATGGGCAGCCGGGTTGAGCATGCCCTCGCCAATGCGATGCGTGCGCTCGAAACCTGGGATACAAGCCTGGCGCAGCGGGTTATTAGCGGCGATACCGAGATCGACGAAGCGCGTACCGCCATCGAAGAAGCGATTCTTGAGCTGCTTGCCACCCAGCAGCCGGTGCTCGCCACTGATCTGCGCACACTTAATGCCACGATTGCCATTGCGGGCGAGCTTGAGCGTGCCGGTGATTACGCAAAAGGTATTGCCAAGCGCGTCGAGCGCTGCCTGCGCGCGCCATCGTTGATTGAGACCCCACCCGGTTTACATCGTATGGGCGCGCTGGCCCAGGCCATGCTGCATACCTCGCAAGATGCGTTTGTGCGCCTCGATGTGAACCTGGCGCGCTCGCTTGCGCGCGAAGACGAGCGAGTGGATGAGCTAGAAGATCAGGTGGTGGACGTGCTGATGCAGGCCGCGCGTAGCGACGCCACTAAGCTCGATTGCGCAATCTGTATGCTTGATGTTGCGCATACGCTTGAGCGCTTGGCCGATCGTACTACCAACATCGCCGAGCGGGTGATTTTCATCGCTACCAATGTAACCGAGCAGCTCAACGCTTAAGTGTAGCATGCAATATTCCTTGATGTACGCAGGCTGAACACGCTAACTGTGTCCCTCTTCATATTAGGACTTTCGCTTGCCAGTTTATGTGCCTACGGCAGCAAGGTACTTTTTCTTTTCTTGTTCTTATTTTGCTCTGCGCAAAAAGAGCAAGAAAAATTTGCTTGAGTAAGCGAAGATCTGACATATTTTCGATACGGCTGTGAG